>NZ_CP032869.1:6216613-6527444 GCF_003576455.2 Mucilaginibacter celer | reverse complement strand
CAAGCCTGCCGTTTAGTGTTTTGAGTAAAATCCTGCGATATATTCCGGTTTCGTATTTTACAAATACTATTAGCAGGAAATATCCAAACAGGCCAACAACAATAGGTATCCAAAAAGTAATCCCTTTACCTTCACCCGCAAATACCATGTAAGTAAGCATAAACTCGAGCAAAAGAAATAAAAAAACAGACAATGCGCTCCATCCGGCTGGAGATACTTTTATGGCTGTCTTACTTCCTTCGTTGATTGTAAGAATGTTCCCCTTTAAACTTATCATTGGCCCTCTCTTGCCTTCCCTTGTTTTCTCAATCTCAAGCCTTCCATTAGCTACTATACCGTTATAATTCGGGTATCTTATATTTTTAGGATTGGTAAAATCGGGGGCAGCGAGGTTATACAAGCAGACTTCTGCTTCTTCCGGCCGAAGCGGACTGATAATATTAAAATTCTGATAAGGGTATAGGTTCATTTTGCGGAAAAATTAAGCCATAACATCTTCTTTTCGGCCGCGGGGCTTTAAAAATGTTACCGCTATGCCTCCTAAAACAATAACACTACCTAATATCTCATTAAACCCCAGGCGTTCATCAAGCAAAAAAGCAGCAAGCAAACCTGCAAATACAGTTTGGCTAAGTAAGGCGATAGATACCCTGGTAGATTCAAGATATCTTAAAGAATAATTAATGGTAATCCATCCGGCCAGTTGGCAAATCAATCCCATCCCAATAAAACACAACCATACTTTTAATGAAAGATGGGTAATATTATTGTGCATATACCCGTTTATCAGCAGTAAAAAAACACTGGCGCTCAGCATACTGTAAAACATAAAGGTAAACACATCAATACCAGCCATTATATTTTTGGTAATCATGATATAGGTGGCATAAAAAAAGCTGGCCAGCACAGCCAGTAATATGCCGGTGTTTAATTCGAGGTGTAAAATATGCTGGTAGCCCACCAGGATCACCATGCCGGCAACGGCAATAATAGTGCCTATCCAAAACAACCTGCCCGATGCTTTTCTGAACAGCAAAAAACTCAACAGGCCCACCCATACCGGGGCCAGGTTGGCAATAAGGGTTGAAACTGTGGCGCTGATTTTTAGCAGTGAAATATTCCAGACTGCAATATCAAGTGCGAAAACCATACCGGCTGCTACAGAAATAAGGAGTTGCCTTTTATCAATCTTCAGTTTTCTTTTAAAAATGCAATAAGGCACCAGGCATACCCAGGCTACAAAAACCCTGTAAAATGCCGAGCCAATTGGCGATACACCGGCCAGCTTAACAAATATAGGCGAGAAGGAAATGCATAAAATGCCAATAATGAGGCTTAACCTGGGGTTCATAGGGCAGTAAATATCAATAAGCCCGCAAACTTACTGAAAGCCTGTTTAATATGCCTTACTTTTAAATACCTTTATATTTCCTGTACAATTTTAACCTGCTATTAAAATGAAACCTATCCGGATTGTGTGCGCCACTATGATTGTTTTGTTTTTTGTAACCTGCAAAAAAAAAGAGTGCTGCGATATTCCGGTGGCGCCCGATTTTATGCTGGCACAAAAAAACGGCGTAAAATGGGAAGCAGATCCCTCCGGCTCAAACCTGCTGGGTGATACCATCACTATATCGGCAAAAAGCAACACAGGCGGTGAGGAAGAAACAATGAATTTTAAGATAGTTTTTGACGGCCTGGGCTATTACTCGCTCAGGGCAAATGAAAACTATTACGGCATTAGCAAAGCAGGAGCGCCCTCGGCCGTTTATAAGCCCGACCCTACCCATGTTAACAACGTAACTATAATAGCTTACAACCAGAGCGGCAGAATTTTACAGGGATTTTTCGACCTCAGATTTGTAAAAATAAGCGATAATGCAAACAATTTGCACCCTGATAAGATTATTATGAGTGAAGGCAAATTTAAAGCTACTTTAAATCAATAATTTATGTTAACTTTGAAACCAATTCCAGCTATTATTCGTAATAGTTGTAAACCGTATTTAATATGAAAAAAACCTTATTAGCGATGGCCGCGGTAGCATTTTTGTTATTTGCGGGCTGTGAGAAAAACAATGTGGCACCTAAAAAAGATAGCGTTTCAACAAAAAGCACTACTATCAATGCCGTGAGCAAAGGTAAAGATACCATCTGGTTGGCACCAAAAACTGCCCCAACCCCGGCTAAAACTTCAAGGGACACCATCTGGTTGCGTTAAAAAATTGTTTACAACCTGCCCCGACCGGCAGGTTGTTTTGTTTCAGACCCTCTTCTTTCTTCCTCTTACCTAAATCTTCCGATACAACAGCTCCTCTTTTTTACCACTCCTGTAAATAGCGGTTACATAATTAATTGTATTTTTGCGGCTCTAAATTTTTATAAATACATAATTACACATTATGAGCCAGCGAACTAAGATCAAAGCATTGCTGCAAAGCCAGCAAACCGAAATTGATGTAACCGTAAAAGGATGGGTGCGTGCATTCCGTTCAAATCGTTTTATTGCTTTGAATGATGGCTCAACTAATAATAACATTCAGATTGTAGTTGACTTTGAAAACACCGATCCGGCTTTGCTTAAACGCATTACCGTTGGTGCCGCGCTTAGCGTTCAGGGTAAACTGATCGCATCGTTAGGTAAAGGCCAAACGGTTGAGGTTGTTGCAAATGAAATTGAGATACTGGGAGATTGCGATCCGGAAACCTATCCTCTCCAATTAAAAAACAGGCCAAGCCTTGAGTTTTTACGGGAAAAAGCGCACTTGCGTTTTCGCACAAATACATTTGGTGCCATTTTCAGGGTGCGTAACAGCCTGGCATTCGCGGTACACCAGTTTTTCCAGGAGCGGGGCTTTGTTTACCTGCACACGCCTATCATCACCGCTTCGGATGCGGAAGGTGCGGGCGAAACTTTCCACGTAACTAACTTCGATCTGGATAACATCCCGAAAACTGATACCGGTGAGATCGACTTTAAGGAAGACTTTTTTGGTCGCCCAACCAACTTAACCGTATCCGGGCAGTTGGAAGGCGAGCTTGGTGCTATGGCCCTGAGCGATATTTATACTTTCGGCCCTACATTCCGTGCCGAAAATTCTAACACTACCCGCCACCTGGCCGAGTTTTGGATGATTGAGCCCGAAGTTGCCTTTAACGATTTGGTTGACAACATGGACCTTGCCGAGGACATGTTGAAATACGTAATCAAATACGCGTTGGATAAAAACGCTGATGATATCGAATTTTTAACCCAGCGTTTGCTGGAAGAGGAAAAAACAAAACCGCAAAACGAGCGATCAGAAATGACGCTGTTAGAAAAACTACAATTTTGTTTAACCAACGATTTTGAGCGCCTTACTTATACCGAGGCTATCGATATATTAAAAGAATCGACCCCGAACAAAAAGAAAAAGTTTGTTTATCCGGTTGAAGGCTGGGGCACCGATCTGCAAAGCGAGCACGAACGTTACCTGGTTGAAAAACACTTTAAAAAGCCGGTAATCCTTACAGATTATCCTAAAGAGATCAAAGCCTTTTACATGCGCCAGAACGATGACGGCAAAACCGTACGCGCCATGGATATCCTGTTCCCTGGCATTGGCGAAATTGTAGGCGGTTCGCAGCGTGAAGAACGCCTGGATAAACTGGAGCAACGCATGAACGAAATGGGCATCCCTACCGAAGAGCTTTGGTGGTACCTGGATACCCGCCGTTTCGGCTCATGCCCACACGCGGGTTTTGGTTTAGGATTTGAGCGTTTGGTACTGTTTGTTACCGGCATGGGTAACATCCGCGACGTGATCCCTTTCCCAAGGTTCCCTAAAAACGCGGAATTTTAACCGTTGATTGTTTTTTGATTTTTATGATTACGCTGATTTTTTGCAAGGCGTAGTATTATATTTAGGCTGTTGTTATACAACAGCCTATTTTTTTTACATCTATCTACAGCCATGCCTTCGCAGATCTTACTTGCCACCCATATTAATGCCCCGGTTGAGAAAGTTTTCGATATCGCCCGTAATATTGATATACACATAGAATCAACCAAACATACCGGCGAGCAGGCCATTGCCGGGCGCACCGGCGGCCTGATAGAATTAGGCGAAACTGTAACCTGGCGCGCCAAACATTTTGGCGTGTGGCAAAACCTCACCTCAAAAATCACCGAGCTGGAATATCCTCATCATTTTACAGATATTATGGTTGAGGGTGCATTTAAAAGCTTTACGCACGAGCATTATTTTTATCCCATCCTTAATCAAACCATGATGAGGGATATATTCACTTTCGAATCGCCGGGCGGGATTTGGGGAGAAGTGGTAAATAAGCTTTTTTTATCGAATTATATGACGAGGTTGTTGCTGAAGCGGAATGAGGTGATTAAACAATATGCTGAAGCCGCCAAAACTCCATCAATTACAGATTTTTAAATAACTCTCTAAATCCCGATTGCTTAGTGCTAACCTATGACAATATTTAAAAACACGTTGTCATGCTGAGGAACGAAGCATCTTCTACTACTTGCATGGCGGCTATACAGGGCGAAGAAGATGCTTCGTTCCTCAGCATGACAAGATGAAGATGTCCTATTTCTTTCAGATGCCCCCACCTTGATTCACCTACAACTATGTGGATTATATCTATCCGCACATCTCCCCCTCCCGTCAAACCGTTGTCAACATCATCCCCGTAAACATTATATCGCCTCAATTTGTCGTATCTTTATATAGTGAAACATCCAAAATTCACTAACTCACTAATTCAATAAATCACTAATTAGCATGCAATACAATCAATTAACGCCCGAAGAAGAAAGGGTAATATTATACAAAGGCACCGAGCGCCCATTCACCGGCTCATTGCTCAATAACAAAGCACAAGGCCTGTACGTTTGCAAACGCTGCGATGCACCGCTTTACCGATCAGAAGATAAGTTCGAATCATTTTGCGGCTGGCCAAGTTTTGACGATGAAATTCCGGGCGCGGTTCGCCGCGAGGTTGATGCCGATGGCCGTAGGGTTGAAATCCTGTGTGCCAACTGCGGTGCCCACCTGGGCCACGTGTTTGAGGGCGAGTACATGACCCCTAAAAATACCCGCCATTGTGTCAACTCAGTATCGATGAAATTTGTTCCGGTAGAAGACGCGAAATAAATCGTAAAACTTTAAGGAGTACGCCCCCAGGTTCATCGCCTGCGGGCGTTTTTGTTTTCCACATTGTTCATCAACAGGGAGTTTGAAGCACCCGTTTCCATTTTGATACTGGTTTAAAGCAAAAGCATTGCGTTATTGGTAATAATTGTCGGTGTTAAGTCAAGTAATTTATAATGTTAAATTATTGTAATCCGCAAGTCTTTAGGCCATTATTTTCCTATCCACATTTTAATTAACTGTTTTCAAGTTGATTAATTTTTAGTGTTGATAATTCTGAGCGCCGAAGTGTTGATAACTCGGGGGTTTGTGAAAAACTATCGTTTACAACATCACAACCCAAACATTAACTTTGCTGTACAAGGTAATAAAAAGGCATTCAGCCGACAGCCCGACGCACTCGTCAATCCCTAATTAAACTACTGGCTGTCAGAGAGTTACACAAAACAATTGCTAAGGAGCAATCCGATGGCAACAAATTGTAAGGCTTTATTGAAAAATAAGGCCCGCTTTCGTGTCTGAACACCTCAACTGAAGGAAAAAATAAAAAAAGGTAAACGTCTATGAGTTTGGAAAACGAATTATTGCTACGGGAAAACAAGGACCGTTTTGTTATCCTTCCCATCAAGTATCCCGCAATTTGGGAGATGTACAAAAAAGCGGAAGCCAGCTTCTGGACTGCCGAAGAGATCGACCTGTCGGACGATATCAAACATTGGGAAAGCCTTAATTCGGGCGAGAAACATTTTATCTCGCATGTACTTGCTTTTTTTGCCGCCAGCGATGGTATCGTAAACGAAAACCTGGCAGTAAATTTCATGAGCGAAGTGCAGTTGCCCGAAGCACGTTGCTTCTACGGTTTCCAGATCATGATGGAAAACATCCACTCGGAAACCTATGCCCTGCTGATAGACACCTATGTAAAAGATTCGGCCGAAAAAGACCGTCTTTTCCATGCTATTGAAACGGTACCATGTGTAGGCAAAAAAGCCGAGTGGGCGTTGAAATGGATCAACAACGGCAACTTTGCCGAGCGTTTGGTTGCTTTCGCCGCGGTTGAAGGTATCTTCTTTTCGGGTAGTTTCTGCTCTATCTTCTGGCTTAAAAAACGCGGCCTGATGCCGGGCTTAACATTCAGCAACGAGTTAATCTCGCGCGATGAAGGTTCGCACTGTGAATTTGCCTGCTTATTATATAGCATGCTCGAAAACAAATTGCCACAGGAGCAGGTTACCAAAATCATTACCGACGCGGTAGAAATCGAAAAAGAATTTATCACCGAGGCCCTGCCGGTTAACCTGATAGGCATGAACGCCAAACTGATGAGCCAGTACATTGAGTTTGTGGCCGACAGATGGTTAAGCGAACTGGGTTACGCTAAATTTTATAATGCAACCAACCCGTTCGATTTTATGGAGATGATCTCCTTACAAGGCAAAACCAACTTCTTTGAAAAACGCGTAGGCGATTATCAAAAAAGCGGTGTACTAAATGCATCTGCCGAGAGCAAAAGCTTCTCGTTGGATGATGATTTTTAGTGTTAGAGATCAGAGGTTGATGAGAGAGATTAGAGGTTGGAGATCAGAGATTAGTTAGTTGCGCCAATTTCATGTTAATCCTCAAATCAAGAGAATCAAGGTTTAAAACAATCAAATCACAATAATATTAACTTAAAAAAGCTTCGCTTTTAACGGGGCAAGGAGGGGGAAAATGTTCGTAGTAAAAAGAGACGGTAGAAGAGAGTCCGTAAAATTTGACAAGATCACAGCACGTATTGAAAAACTGTGCTACGGGTTTCAATTAGTCGACCCGATTGATGTAGCTAAAAAAGTAATTGAAGGTTTATTTGATGGCGTAACCACCTCCGAGCTGGATAACCTGGCTGCCGAAACCGCCGCTTCATTAACCACCAAACACCCGGACTACGCTTTATTAGCGTCGCGCATTGCGGTATCAAACCTGCACAAAAACACCATCAAATCGTTTTCTGAAACAATGCGCCTCCTGCATGAGTACGTTGACAAGAAAACCGGCAAAGATGCATCGCTTATTGCCGATGATGTATGGGAAGTGATTCAGGAAAATGCCGAGCTGTTAGACAGTACCATTATTTACGATCGTGATTTTGGTTTCGATTATTTCGGTTTCAAAACCCTCGAAAAATCGTACCTGTTAAAAATTGATGGTAAAATTGCCGAGCGCCCTCAGCATTTGTTCATGCGCGTATCGGTAGGGATCCACAAAAACGATATCGAGAGCGCCATTAAAACATACCATTTAATGAGCGAGCGTTGGTTTACTCACGCTACACCTACATTATTTAATGCCGGTACACCAAAACCACAAATGTCATCATGCTTTTTGTTAACCATGAAAGATGACAGCATTGAAGGTATTTATGATACACTGAAACAAACCGCCAAAATTTCGCAAAGCGCCGGTGGTATTGGTTTAAGCATCCACAATGTAAGGGCTACAGGTTCATACATCAGCGGCACCAACGGTACCAGCAATGGTATCATCCCGATGTTGCGTGTATTTAACGATACCGCACGTTATGTTGACCAGGGCGGTGGCAAGCGTAAAGGCGCTTTCGCTGTATACTTAGAGCCATGGCATGCAGATATCTTCGAATTTTTGGATCTGCGTAAAAACCACGGTAAAGAAGAAATGCGCGCCCGTGATTTGTTCTATGCCCTTTGGGTATCAGACCTGTTTATGCAACGCGTTGAAGCCAATGAAGATTGGAGCTTATTCTGCCCGCACGAAGCACCAGGCCTGGCCGATTGCTGGGGTAAAGAATTTGAAGAACTTTACGTTAAATACGAAAAAGAAGGCCGTCAACGCCGTACAGTAAAAGCACAGGAACTTTGGTTCGCGGTGTTAGATGCACAGGTTGAAACCGGTACTCCATACTTATTATATAAGGATGCAGCCAACGGTAAATCGAACCAGCAAAACCTGGGTACCATTAAAAGCTCAAACCTTTGCACCGAGATCATCGAGTACACCGATGCAAACGAGGTAGCTGTTTGTAACCTGGCTTCATTAGCATTGCCACGCTACATCAATAACGGCACTTTTGATCATGATAAACTTTACGAAGTAACTTACCAGGCAACCGTGAACCTGAACAGGATTATTGATGGTAACTACTACCCGGTTAAAGAAGCCGAATATTCAAACCTGCGTCACCGCCCTATCGGTTTAGGTGTACAAGGTTTGGCCGATACTTTCATCCAGCTGCGTATGCCGTTTGAAAGTGATGAAGCTAAAAAACTGAACATCGAGATCTTCGAAACCATCTACTTCGCGGCTATGACAGCTTCGAAAGATATGGCTATCAAAGATGGCGCTTACGAAACTTTCAAAGGTTCGCCACTATCGCAAGGTAAATTCCAGTTCGATTTGTGGGGTGTTAAACCAGAAAGCGGCCGTTGGGATTGGGAAAACCTGCGTTTAGATGTAATGAACCATGGCGTACGTAACTCATTGTTGGTTGCACCTATGCCAACTGCTTCTACTTCACAAATTTTGGGTAACAACGAGTGTTTTGAGCCATACACTTCAAACATTTACACCCGTCGTGTATTAAGCGGTGAGTTCATCGTAGTAAACAAATACTTACTGCGCGATTTGGTTAACCTTGGCTTGTGGAGCACCGGCATGAAAGATAAGATCATCAGCGCTAACGGTTCGATCCAGGAAATTCCTGAGATCCCTGCTGATATCAAAGCATTGTACAAAACTGTTTGGGAGATCAAAATGCGTAGCATTATTGATATGGCTGCCGACAGGGGCGCATACATTTGCCAGTCGCAATCGTTAAACCTGTTCATCAACTCGCCAAACGCTTCGAAGTTAACTTCAATGCACTTCTACGCATGGAAAAAAGGCCTGAAAACAGGTATGTACTACCTGCGTACACAAGCAGCATCGCAAGCGGTTAAATTTACAGTTGAAAACCAGGGCGGTAAAAACATGGATCCGGTTATCCCGGCCGTTGTTGATGCCGTTGCCGACGAAATTCCTGCAGGTCCAACCTGCTCGATGGAAGAAGGCTGCGTGACTTGCTCTGCGTAAGTTTTAAGTCGGAAGTTCGAAGTCGGAAAGTCCGGATAATTTTCAAAGCCCATGAACTTCGGTTTGTGGGCTTTTTTAGTTCATAGATGATGGTTCATAGATCATAGTCACGCGAGGCTTCATTTATGACACTCACATTTTATAATTGACGGTGCCATTATCTATTTTTGCCTATCCATGATCTATGAACCATAGGCCATTAACCAACAAACACAAATGACCAAACACGAGATCATCCGTTGCGAACGCTGCCAAACGCCTTTTGAATGTAAAGCCAATTCATTCACCAAGTGCCAGTGCAGTACGGTGCAACTTACTATTAACGAGGTGCAGTATGTGAGTGAGTTGTATGATGGTTGTTTATGTGCTAATTGTTTACTGGTTATTCAGCAGGAGTATAGGGAGAGTATGGGGTTGGTTTGATAAAATCCGAAACATATTTTTACAAATACCTTTTTCTTTAAATCGTATATTAACTGTATCTATGAAATGCATGTTATTATACATTTTTATAAACTTATCATTATTGGCATCCGCTCAAACCATGCCAACCAGACGAACTTTTCAGTTCAAAATGTTAAATGCAGAAACCGGGCAGCCGATGGCGTCGAAATGGTGTACTGTATTAAAAAACGCCGACGAATACGTTGATGGAGCGCATACCGATGCCGAAGGAATAGGAACTTTTACTGTACTCAATTATGATTCAACAGCTACCTACCAGGTAGAAATCGGAAATCGATCCAATAACTTCGTAAAGCCTGGCTTGTTTGATATTACCGGTATCAAAAATTCAATACCCGTGATCAAGGTATCACCTTCAAAAACATCTACAGATTTTACCTGTGGCGAAGTATTATATGGAGGCTATCATCCGCTCGAGCCGTATAGCATAACAGACCTGCCAAAATCTATACAGGCAAAAACCAAAAGCTTATTAATAAACAGAGTTGGCCTCACCTATTATAAAAATTTAGTACTAAACGGCGGCCAAATACTCGACCTTAAAAAATTTTACGACCGAAACCCCAAGGCTAAGGAAAATGGATGGATCCCCCCTGCTTATTCCTTATGTTTTATGGTTTGGGATAGCGTTGCTAATAAAAACCTTTACAGTTTTAGCCTGAAGCTTAATCAGCAAGGCAAGCTTATAGGTATAGTTGAACTGCCAGACATTAAACACACCCCGGCTAAAGCGAAAATCATCAGCCAGGAACAGGCGAAGAACATCGCAAAAAAAGAAAACTTTGGGGATGCTGATGCACGAATGCAATATTCCACAACAGAGGGATCAATTTTATGGAAACTCGAACGCATGGATCCAGGCCCTGCTGATTCGACCGCTATCTCCACCCTTTTGATAAATGCACATTCGGGCAAGATTATTAGTAAAACGAAGGTCAATAAAATAGTGATGTATTGATCGATCATTGTACATTTTCAACTTCCCATTAATCCTTTTCCATTTCCATCAGTCATATAAATGTACATCTTCAATACAGATGATGGATTAAAGAATTTACGCCATGAAAAGGAAATTTGTTGCTTTGGCACTATTAATATCAACAGTAATATCAATATCAGGCTGTGTAGTACGTGAAGATTACGGCCGCCACCACAGGTACCGTAACGGGTATAATAACGGATACAATAATGGTTATCACAATGGTGAAGATCATGGCCATTATCACGACAGAGGTTATTAATTTAAGTTTTCCATAAGTAGTTTTATTGAGTGAGGGATGAAAGAGGGCGCCTGGTTTTACCGGCGCTCTTTTTGTTTAAACTCAATTCTTATCCGTCAAATCAACATAAAACAAATTAAATATCTTAAAAAAAATAAAAACAGAATTTAATTTTGTTTATTAATTATTAAGTTATAGATTTGATCAGCAACACCGCTTTCTCTTAACTAAAACTATTGATAAAAGTACTGGGCCGGCCCGCTGTATCCTAAACCAGGTCACATCGGTAACCGGCCCTTTTTGGTGCATTGGTTTATAAGCACAAACATCAATAACAACGAAATTTGCAATAGGATGGGAGCGGATACCGGCCTTGTGGCTAATGCCGGTGCAGTATGAGCGCACAGCCCGGGCCACAGGCATTGCCATTATTGTAAGCCGTTGACTAATTATGATTCCGGTGATTACTTCCGAGCTGATTATATCAAAAGCCGTCATTGCGAGGCACGAAGCAATCCCAAACTATACAGAGGGACTTGCAAAACGGCTCTGCTAATCGGGGATTGCTTCGTGCCTCGCAATGACGTCCGGGTTAGACCCTACTATAATACCTCTCCCCCTCCAAAAAAACTTTCACACAACTACTTGAAAATCAAAAATAATGTTCTTACTTTTGCAGTCCCGAAATGCGGGATAAAATAATTAGACAAAAAAGCAAGAAATGCCTACTATTCAGCAATTAGTTAGAAAAGGTAGAGTAGCTCTGGTTGACAAGAGTAAGTCGCCAGCGTTGGACAGCTGTCCACAGCGAAGAGGCGTGTGCACCCGTGTGTACACCACTACCCCTAAAAAACCAAACTCAGCAATGCGTAAAGTTGCCCGTGTGCGCTTAACCAACGGTAAAGAAGTAAACGCTTACATCCCGGGTGAAGGTCACAACTTACAGGAGCACTCTATCGTTTTGATCCGTGGTGGTCGTGTTAAAGACTTACCAGGTGTACGTTACCACATCATCCGTGGTGCACTGGATACATCAGGTGTAGCTGGCCGTAACCAACGTCGTTCAAAATATGGTACCAAACGTCCTAAACCAGGCCAGGTAGCAGCAGCGCCAACAAAAGGTAAAAAGAAATAATTAAGGAGGATAGAAAGCAATGAGAAAGTCAAAACCAAAAAAGAGAATTATCCTTCCTGATCCAAAGTTCAATGATACTTTGGTAACAAGGTTTGTAAATAACATGATGTATGATGGTAAAAAATCTACCGCGTACTCAATTTTTTACAACGCTGTTGAAATTGTTGAGAAAAAAACAAGCGAAAACGGCTTAGAAACCTGGAAAAAAGCTTTGAACAATGTAATGCCTGCTGTTGAAGTAAAAAGCCGCCGTGTAGGTGGTGCTAACTTCCAGGTACCTACAGAGGTTCGTCCGGAGCGTAAAATAGCTTTGGGTATGAAATGGCTGATCAGCTATGCTCGTCGTCGTGGTGAAAAAACCATGATGGAGAAATTAGCCGGCGAGATCATCTCAGCAGCTAAAGGCGAAGGTGCCGCTGTTAAGAAGAAAGAAGATACGCACAAAATGGCTGAGGCTAACAAAGCGTTCTCACACTTCAGATTTTAATTAGTGAATAACTGAATTAGTGAATTATTGATTTGGTAACATTTTACTAATCAATAATTCATTATTTCGGCAATTCATCCCATAAAAAATAAAATAAAGGATTGAATTATAGTTGAGTTTATACCGGGAGATGATCCTAATTTATTCAATCACTAATTCACTAATTCAATAATTCAACATTTGATATTATGTCAAGAGATCTAAAATATACAAGAAATATTGGTATTGCCGCTCACATTGATGCTGGTAAAACTACCACTACCGAGCGTATCCTTTACTATGCTGGTGTAAGCCACAAAATTGGTGAGGTACACGAAGGTGCCGCTACTATGGACTGGATGGCCCAGGAGCAAGAGCGTGGTATCACCATCACTTCGGCTGCAACAACCGTAAACTGGAAATACCGTAACCACAACTATCATATGAACATCATTGATACCCCTGGTCACGTGGACTTTACCGTAGAGGTAAACCGTTCATTACGTGTACTTGACGGTTTGGTGTTCTTATTCAGCGCGGTTGACGGTGTTGAGCCTCAGTCAGAAACTAACTGGCGTTTGGCTAACAACTACAACGTTCCGCGTATTGGTTTCGTTAACAAAATGGACCGCTCTGGTGCCGATTTCCTTAACGTGGTAAAACAGGTTAAAGAAATGCTGGGCAGCGTTGCTATCCCATTGCAGTTACCTATCGGTGCTGAAGACCAGTTTAAAGGTGTGGTTGATTTGATCAACTTCCGTGGTATTGTTTGGAATGAGCACGATAAAGGTATGACCTTTACCGAAGTGCCAATTCCGGCCGATATGCTTGACGAAGCTACTGAGTGGAGAGAGAAATTGTTAGAAGCTGTTGCCGAGTTTGACGACTCGTTAATGGAGAAATTCTTCGACGATCCTTCTACCATCACCGAGCGTGAAGTATTAGACGCTTTACGTCAGGCTACATTAGCCGGTAAAATCGTTCCGATGACTTGCGGTTCATCTTTCAAAAACAAAGGTGTACAAACCATGCTTGACTATGTAATGGAGTTAATGCCTTCACCTTTGGATTCAAAAGGTGTTGTTGGTACTAACCCTGATACCGGTGCCGAGGTTTTGGTTAAACCAGATGTGAAAGAACCATTTGCAGCATTGGCATTTAAAATTGCTACCGATCCATTCGTAGGTCGTTTGTGCTTCATCCGCGTTTACTCTGGTAACCTTGATGCAGGTTCGTACGTGTATAACATGCGTTCAGAAAGCAAAGAACGTATCAGCCGTATCTTCCAGATGCATGCTAACAAGCAAAACCCTATCCCTAATGTAGGTGCAGGTGATATTGCTGCGGTAGTAGGCTTTAAAGATATCAAAACAGGTGATACCCTTTGCGACGAGAAAAACCAGTTGGTACTTGAGTCGATGGTATTCCCTGAGCCGGTTATCGGCTTGGCGATTGAGCCTAAAACTCAGGCCGACGTTGATAAATTAGGTATCGCTTTAGGTAAACTGGCAGAAGAGGATCCAACTTTCCGCGTACAAACAGATCAGGATACTGGTCAAACAGTTATCTCTGGTATGGGAGAGTTACACCTTGATATTTTGATGGACCGCTTAAAACGTGAGTTTAAAGTGGAAGTTAACCAGGGTGCTCCGCAGGTAGCTTACAAAGAGGCTATCACCGGTACAGTTCAACACCGCGAAACCTACAAAAAACAAACTGGTGGTCGTGGTAAATTCGCTGATATCCAGGTTATCATTTCTCCGGCCGACGATAATAAAGAAGGCTTACAGTTTGTTAACGAGATTGTTGGTGGTGCTATCCCACGTGAGTTTATCCCATCTGTTGAAAAAGGCTTTAAATCGGCTATGGACAATGGTGTACTTGCAGGCTTCCCGCTTACCAGCTTAAAAGTTCGTTTGATTGATGGTTCATTCCACGCAGTCGATTCGGACGCGTTATCATTCGAGATCGCCGGTCGTTCAGCTTACCGTGAAGCGTTGCCAAAATGTAAACCGGTATTATTAGAGCCAATCATGAAAATCGAGATCTTAACCCCTGAAGAAAACATGGGTGACGTTATCGGTGACATGAACCGTCGTCGTGGCCAGCTGCAAGGTATGGACACCCGTAATGGTTCGCAGGTAATTAAAGCAATGGTACCACTTTCTGAAATGTTTGGTTACGTAACTCAATTACGTACTATCACTTCGGGCCGTGCAACTTCAACTATGGAGTTTGATCATTACGCAGAAGCACCTCGTAACGTACAAGACGAAGTTGTAGCCAAATCAAAAGGCCGCAAACAAGTTGCTATCGACTAAATTTAATTTTGAATTATTGAGTTAGTGATTTAGTGAATTAAAAACTAATAGCTAACTCAGTAATTTAATTAACAATAACCCGACCGGCCATAATAAATAGCTCTTATGGTTTGGTCAAAATCAAATCGGTGAAATCACCTTAATCAGTGAAATCACTAAAAATTAATTAACAATGAGCCAAAGAATCAGGATCAAATTGAAATCTTACGATTACAACCTGGTAGACAAATCTGCCGAGAAAATCGTAAAAACAGTAAAGCCAACAGGCGCTGTAGTTAGCGGACCACTTCCGTTACCAACCGAAAAGAAAATCTTCACCGTATTACGTTCACCACACGTAAACAAAAAAGCACGTGAGCAATTCCAACTTTGCTCATACAAACGCTTATTAGACATTTACAGCTCAAACTCAAAAACTGTAGATGCCCTGATGAAGCTTGAATTGCCAAGCGGTGTTGAGGTTGAGATCAAAGTTTGATAGAGGACCGGCCTACTGAAAGGTGTAGGACTAAAAATAAAAAGACCATTTGCGTAAGCGGATGGTTTTTTTTTGTGGGGGGTGCGCTATACTCTCCGCGTGCGTCATTGCAATGTTAGATTTGTCTGAACCGGGCTTTGGGTAGATTTCCCGGATTTATGGGATTTTTCTCGTCCTCTCATCTGTCTGAACTCGAATTTGGGGGAATTATTAGAATTTTTTGAATTTGCCTGGCATTCCACTAATTCCTTAATTTGATAAATTCGAGTTCAGACAAAACAACCAGACAAAAAATCCTGCCCATCCCAAAAATCCCCCCAAATCCCGGTTCAGACAAAAATCAACGAAATCAACGAAATCAAAAACATCAACGGTTATCTTTGCCCACATGCTGATATCACCATCTACCCTACGCACCTTTACCGAAGATATTTTCAAGGCAATAGGCTGTAGCCATGAACACGCCGCATTAGCTGCCGATGTACTGCTCAAATCAGATTTAAGAGGCATCGACTCGCACGGCGTGGCGCGTTTAAGCGGCTATGTACGCCTATGGGAGAAGAAACGAATTAATCCCGTACCGAACATCCGGATAGTACACGAAACACCCACCACAGCCACCATTGATGGCGACGCGGGCCTTGGTTTGGTGGTAGCGCCTTTCGCGATGGAAGTTGCGATTAAAAAAGCAGAACTATATGGCTCGGGTTGGGTATCGGTACGCAATTCCAATCACTTTGGTATTGCCGGCTATCATGGGTTGATGGCAGTAGAAAAAGATATGATCGGCTTCGCCATGACCAATGCCAGTCCGCTGGTGGCCCCCACTTTCTCTAACGAGCGTTTACTGGGAACCAACCCGATGTGCTATGCTTTTCCGGCCGGCAAATATCCACCGGTAATTGTTGATATGGCAACCTCGGCGGCGGCCAATGGCAAGCTGGAAATAGCCCAGCGTTTAGGAAAACAAGTACCAGAAGGCTGGATCCAGGACAAAGAGGGTAATTACACAACCGATCCGCATGCGCTGAAAACCGGTGGCTCGCTCCTGCCCCTTGGTAGTGATCGCGATCATGGCAGTCACAAAGGCTTCGGATTAAGTGCGACCGTTGATATTCTATCAGCAGTATTATCAGGTGCAAACTATGGCCCATGGGTGCCGCCGTTTGTTGCATTTCTTGATCCTCCTGCTGACCCTGTTGGTGCTGGTATAGGCCACTTTTTAGGCGCAATGCGGGTTGATGGTTTCCGCCCGGTTGATGAGTTTAAAAACCATTTAGATAACTGGATAGAGCGGTTTAAATCATCATCTACGGTTGATCCGGATCAAAAGGTAATCATCCCCGGCGAGCCGGAGTTAGAAGCAGAAGCTGATAGGTTAGCGAATGGCATACCATTAGTTGATGCCGTTGTAGAAGATTTGAATAAACTGGCTGAGCGGTTTGGAATAACTAAACTTTAAAAAACTCAAAACGGGTACATAGAATGAATTGCAACCCCACTTCCATCAAAAATGGCTATAATGTTTTTATATCTGATTGACCCAGGAAAAGTTTTAATTGATATTACTGAATTATCTTCCAATACGCTTTTCTTTCCATTATACATAAGTATGACTTGATCAAAATATTCAATAACGCATCCATTCGGTACAATCTTCGTCGAAATAGGTTTTATGGCCATATTGCTTTTAGTAACTCCTTTCGGCAATAAAAAATCAGTCGAACTCAATTTTACTGGTGAGTCCTTGTTATCTTTTCTAAAAGATAGTCCTTTTAAACTTCCATCGTTTAAAAAGAAAAAACAATTATTTGAACTGTTAAAAGAGTAGACAATATTTTCTTCGTCTATTCGAGAATTACTCAATAAATCATGCAAAGAATAGGCTTCGGTACCAACATCATCAATGCTGATTTTATTTGTATTAGCTTCATCTTTATATAAATACTTTCTTTCCTCTGTTCTGCTAAAAGCACTTTTTAAGTAATCGAAATTTCTTTGTGATTCGTAATTCAATACATCGTAGCCACTCCAACCAGATCTTAGCGAATTTTTGGAAACTGGCTTAGGTTTAACTTTTAACCTACTTCCTATCTCTACCATTTGGCCATGGAATAAGCCGTCCGAATTAGACGAAATCATTACAGATCCAGATTTGGCATTGATGTTTGTCGTTTTCGCGTCGAATACTCTCTCTATTTTTTCGTTAAGATGAACGGAATTATCATCGTTAATACTAAAACCTGATTCGTATAAACCTTGTCTATTTCCAATAAATAATCTCATTCCATAGACTTGCATATCAAATACGGGGACACTTTCTAACGTTTGTAATACTTTGGGTTCCGATTTATCCATGGTGAATTCATACTCAATATTGGTATACTTTCGCCAAAGTTTATCAAAACCTTCTTTGAATTGTTTTATAGAAAAAAAAGATTTTCCTTGTTCATTCTTTAACCAATTATTTTGAGAAAAAATAATTTTAAAGAAGTCGTGTTCTTCAGACCCTGGATATATATGTTGAGTTATAATATCCCATAATGGAATGGTTTTTAATTCACCTCCATTCTCAATAAGAAATAGTTGTCCGCCGTATAAATACCCATCCTGAAAATCTCCCTTAATGTAGAATCTAATAGTCTTCATAAAGTTCCTTTTTCTATTTTAACTATTACATGTAGCGGCAATTTATCCTTTAACAAATCAAGTTGTTCCGATGATGGTCGATTTTGAGGTTCATCGGTTGAAACCGGATATCCATGCCATGGCTCTCCATTATTTCTTTCATTTGGAAATTTAGCCAATTTTTCGCCATTTTTTCCAAGAGTCACCTTTGCAGAGTCTATTATACTAAAAATACAATTATTTTCTTGCGAAAACCAACAATTATAATCTTCTGCCGCAGGTTTAAATACGCTATATTCTTCTCCCTCGTCAATACACCACCTTGTCTTCTGCTTTTTATATTTAGCAGTTCTTCGATGGTCTTGTTTTGATGTGTAATAATGTCCATTAACGGTTGGTCCATATGTACCATCTAAATTTCTCGCGTACTTAATTAAGGGCATAAAATATAAATATATCTATCTTCATAAAGATATATTTATTTATAATAAAAATAGAAATATTGTATTAATAACAAATAACAACTTCGGCGAGATTGCTACTTGAATAAAAGTTAAAGGCCTGTTTTGCTTCGCAAAACAGGCCTTTAACAATAGTTTCCCCTTCAGGGGGGTAGGGGGTTAATGAATCAGGTTAAACAACCTGCTCCAGCGGATTTTATGAATAAACGATGCGTTATCATCAATACTCATCCAGATAAACAGTGCCTTGCCTACAATATGATCTTCAGGAACAAAACCCCAGAAACGTGAATCTTCCGAGTTGTGGCGGTTATCACCCATCATAAAATAATAATTCATTTTAAAGGTGTAGCTATCGGCTTTTTGTCCGTTAATGAGGATATTACCATCACTTACTTCAACCTTATTGCCTTCATAAACCGAAATACAACGGGCATATAGCGGATAAGTAAGGCTATCCAGCTTCACAGTCCAGCCTTTTTTGGGTACTATGATGGGCCCGAAATTGTCTACATTCCATTTATAATCAGGGATTTTAGGTGTAAGTACCGGGTTGGCAAACGCAGCAGGATATACCGCGTTAATCGGATCAGATGCCCCGCGCGGAGCTACCTCCTTCGTTACTGATTTAATTCCCGAATAGCTGCGTAATATCCGGGCCGATTCTTCGGTAGTGTTAGTTCTAAACTCCGGACTGTTTAAACCATCCGGCGGAACATCCGAAAGATGCAGATCAGTTGCCAGCTGCGGGTTTAAGCCGTTTCCGTCGGTTTTAACCAGGTATGTCATTTCGCCTTTAGGTGGTGTAATTGCGGCTTTCGAATTTATAAACACCTGTGCATTAACAACACTTAAAGTATCACCCGGTGTACCCTGGCAACGTTTTATATAATTTTCACGCTTGTCAACCGGTCGGTATAATGGCGAATCAGCATCCATCGGGTAGTTAAATACCACCACGTCGCCTTTTTTAATATCGCTTAAACCGGGCAGGCGGTAATATGGCAGCTCAATACCGTCCCAGTAAGCCTTGGTGTTAATAAGCGGCATGGTATGGTGCGCAAACGGAAATGCTAAAGGCGTCATCGGTAAACGCGCGCCGTAGTTTACCTTACTCACAAACAGGTAGTCGCCAATAAGCAGCGAACTTTCCATCGAAGCACTTGGAATTACATAAGCTTCGATAAACAGCGTACGAATCAGCGTAGCCGCTATTACCGCGAAGATGATTGCATCGGTCCACTCGCGGGTTTGAGTTTTTTTGAGGGCTACTTTATATTTTTCCCTGAATGCCGGGCCGGCCGATTGGCCCAGGTATTTGGTATCCTTATCACCTCCCCACTTCGGGAAATAAATAAAAGGCAATACCACACCTTGAAAATGCTCTGCAAGGGTAAATTTTCCGTACGATTTTAAAAAATCGATAAGCAGCCCCAACGCGACTAAAAAATTAAGACCGGGTACAAGCAGCAGAATAAACCACCATGCAGGTCGGCCGGTAAGCTTAATGATTATTAAAAAATTATATAACGGTACTATACCCTCCCAACCTGGCCTGCCTGCTTTTTGAAATAGCTTCCACAAACCGGCAAATGGTAATATTATAAAAAGAACAAATGCAATTATTAATCCTATTCCGTTCACAATGCTGTTTTTAAATTATAATTAATGGATCCCCCTGAATAAACGGTTCCAACGGATCTTATCAAAAAATGCCGCGGTGCTGTCAATACTCATCCAGGTAAATAAAGCCTTACCTACTACGTGATCTTCGGGTACAAAACCCCAAAAGCGCGAATCTTCCGAATTGTGGCGGTTATCGCCCATCATCCAGTAGTAGTTCATTTTAAAAGTATAAGTATCGGCTTTTTTTCCGTTAATGAATACATCCGCGCCTTTAACTTCTACCTTATTATTTTCGTAAATTTCGATAGCACGGCCATATACCGGGAAGGTGAGGCTATCCAGCTTAACCGTCCATCCTTTTTTAGGGATGATAATAGGGCCGTAATTATCTACATTCCAGGTATAGTGCGGAAATTTAGATGATATTTTATAACGGGGATATTTAACCGGATATACCGGATTCAGGGGATCGGCAGTGCCTTTCATGGTTATTGCCGGTATTATTGATTTTACGTTTGAGTATGTTTTTAAAGTGGCCAGGGCCTCTTTAGTCATCTTCATTTCATAACGGTTATCGCCCATGGGTTGCGGCTCTTCTATTTTAAGTTCATTCAAAATAGCCGGGTTAAACTCCGTTCCGTTGGTTTGAACAAAATAGCCTTCTTTCCCTCTTTCGGGGTTGGGTGCTTTTTTACCATTTACATAAACCTGGGCATCAACAACACTTAAAGTATCGCCTGGTGTGCCCTGGCATCGCTTAATAATATTCTCGCGTTTATCCACCGGGCGAAAATAAGGTGAGTCTGCTTCTATCGGCGCGTTAAAAACCACAATATCCTGTTTTTTAATATCACTTAAACCCGGCAAACGGTAGTAAGGCAGCTTAACCCCATCCCAGTAGGCTTTGGTACCAAAGGGGGTGGTGTGGTGCATAAATGGGAACGATATGGGTGTTATCGGCATCCTTGCGCCGTAATTCACTTTACTTACAAACAGGTAATCGCCCACAAGCAGCGAGTTTTCCATCGAGCCGCTGGGGATAACGTAAGCTTCGATAAATAAGGTGCGGATAAGGGTGGCAGCTATAACAGCAAAAATGATGGCGTCGCCCCATTCACGAAGCGTGCTTTTTTTCTTTTTTACCTTAGTTGTATTTTTCTTTTTCCAGAATTTCCAGTTCATAATCTTGATGTGCAGATTTCAGATGTGCAAATGTGCAGATTTTTTGATGTTTATATTTGTTGTATAAGATATATGTTACACGTTATATGTTACGCTCTTCAATATTAAATATAGGTTTTCATTAATTAATCATTTTTGCGTTCAAAATCTACACATTTGCACATCTGAAATCTGCACATATCCCTAATTAATTCTGCTAAAGACTCTGTTCCATCTTATTTTATTGAAAGATGGAGCTTCAGCGTCCCAGCTCATCCACACAAACACGGCCTTCCCCACAATATGATCTTCGGGTACAAAGCCCCAAAAACGCGAATCTTCCGAATTATGGCGGTTATCGCCCATCATCCAGTAGTAATTCATTTTAAAGGTATAGCTATCCGTTTTTTTCCCGTTAATGAATATATCCTTGCCCTTAACAGCTAACCCGTTATTTTCGTAAACCGAAATAGCCCTGCTGTAAAGCGGGAGTGTAACGCTATCCAGTTTTACCGTCCAACCAGCTTTGGGGATAACAAACGGCCCCCAGTTATCCTCGTTCCACCTCAGCCGCGGATTATGCGGAAATACTTCCGGATCATAAAATCCACGTAGCCGCACATCGGGCTTCACACTTTTGATATATGGTGATAATGCTAATTTCTCTGCAGAGGCAGCTGTAGTATTCAGTGTATAATCGGCCCGGGTAAACTGTTGCACATCTTTTAAATGAAGCCTGTAACGCATATCGGGCCCGGGCGCCCTGCCTGTTCCATCGGTATGCACCCCGTATTCCATTTGGGCATTGGCTGGCGTAGTTACGGATTTTCCGTTTATATAAACCTGGCCATATTCCATTTTTATCGTATCGCCGGGGCTACCCTCGCAGCGTTTAATATAATTATCCTGTTTATCAACCGGGCGGTAATACGGCGAATCGGCATCCATTGGGTAGTTAAACACCACGGCATCACCATTTTTTACATGGCTAAAGCCGGGTAGCCGATAGTAAGGCAGCCCGATCCCTCCCCAATATGATTTAGTGCCCGTATAAGGCATCACATTATGCGCAAAAGGAAAGGCCACGGGCGTCATCGGCAGGCGTGCACCGTAATTTATTTTACTTACAAACAAAAAATCGCCCACCATTAATGAGCTCTCCATAGATGAAGAAGGGATGGTATAGGCCTCCAAAAAAAATCCCCTGATAGCACAGGCCACAAGCAGGGCAAAAAAAGCAGCCTCTGCCAGTTCGCGAACCGGAGACTTTACTGTTTTGCCGTACCTTTCCCTGAAATCGTCACCCGCTACGGGCCCCACATATTGCGTGTGCTTGTCAAAACCCCATTTGGGTATAAACACAAAGGGCAGCAATACCGCCATGGTAATTTGCCGCACACGTACCTTGCCAAATGATTTATGGAAATCGATAAGAATGACGAAAAAAAGAATAAGATTGATACCAGGTACCGCGAGCAACAACAGCCACCACCATGGCCGCTGGTTTAACTTAAGCATAATATAAAGGTGGTAAACAGGGATAAGAGCTTCCCAACCCCGCCTGCCGGCCTTTTCAAAAAGCTTCCAGTAACCGGCCAGTATTAACAGCAATAGCGGGCTTATTGTGATAAAAACACCCATATAGCCCGCTATTCCCATTGGTATTAACAGTATAGTTTAGCTGTTAAAATCAAACATGGCTTCTACCGAGTAGAAACCTTTTTTATCGTGCAGCCACTCGGCGGCCAGTACGGCACCAAGGGCAAAACCGTTTCGGTTATGCGCCGTATGTTTAAACTCGATGCTATCCACCTCCGAATCATAAATAACTGTATGCGTACCCGGCACACTGTCAATCCTTAACGATTCGATCAGCAACTGGTTAGGCGCAACATTGGCATCGTCATCTTTATCATCAGTGGTTAAAACATTAACCCACTCGTTTTTACTATCAGTATTGTTGATAATGCCTTCAGCAATGGTGATGGCGGTACCGCTTGGCGAATCGAGTTTTTGAATGTGATGAATTTCTTCAACCTGTACCTCGTAGTAAGGATAGCGGTTCATCACTTTAGCCAGCAACTTGTTAACATGGAAAAACACGTTAACCCCCACGCTAAAGTTTGATGCATACAACAGCGAATTGTCGCCCTCCTCGCACAGTTGCTTTACTTCGTTCAGTTTTTCGTACCAGCCGGTGGTACCAACAACTACGGGCACGCCTGCATTAAAGCAATGCTTAATATTATCCAATACCGATGCCGGAGTAGTAAACTCAATTACCACATCGGCTTTCTGAAGATTTTCGGGAGTTAGATCATGAAGCGTTTCATGATCGATGGTCAATACAATTTCGTGCTTGCGGCTCTGGGCAATCTTTTCGATGATCTTGCCCATTTTTCCGTAGCCAAGTAACGCTATTTTCATTTCGGTTATCTGGTTTTCCTTAATTAAAACGTAAAGGTAACTTTTAAACCCGGAATATAGCTATTATTAAGTCCTGTTGCATATGTGGGTTGGTTAATTAATCCCGGCGCAACTTTAAACGACAGGTTATTATCCACCGTGTACGAGTGGATAAACTTGGCATCGATATAGGCATCAATAATCTGGATGCCCCAAACACCTAAAAAGCCAAAAATGCTCAGGTCGCGGTTACGGCGGGAGTTTTCACGTGCATCGTTCAGGTTGGCATCAGGTACTCCATTATCCCGAAAAGCGATATACTCCTCGTAATAAGGATCACCTTTTTTAGGTGGGTTGCCCTGCCGGTACCTCGAAATAGTAAGGTATTCTTTATAATAATGCTGGTTATCAATAATGTTTTTGGTAAACAAGCCTAAGCCAACGTAAATAGCGGGCATTTTCCACCACCAACCTGTGCGGTTATACCACTGTCCCCAGCCGGGTATCATTAATGAGCGCATAACCGCCTTATGCGGGCTGTGCAGGCTATCGGGATGGTAAATTTTTTCTTTTGCGGGATCAATGCGGGGAGCAAATGATCCTATTTGCGTTCCGGAGGCTTTCCTTTTTACTTTTTGGATGGTGTCCACTTTTTTTGCGGCTGTAGTATCAACCTGTGCTTTGGCTGCAAAGGCAAAAAAAGTGAACAATCCTAAAAATAACAGAGATCTATACATTATAAATATTAGCTTTACCAGTCAAGCATTTCCAGGATCCGACCGAGATCATCTTCCGAAAGGAAGGGAATTTCGATAACGCCGCTACCCCGGCTGCCTACTTTCAGTTTTACACGTGTGCTGAATTTCGAAGCCAGGTCGTCCTGGATCTTCTGCAACTGGTACGATACCGGCTCGGGTTGTTTGCCCTCTTTTTTTACCGGTGCTTTTTGCATATCCCTTACCAGTTCTTCAACCTTACGAACGGATAAACCTTCTTTTATGATATGCTGATGTATAAATATTTGTTTTGTAGGATCGGTAAGCGTTAAAATAGCCTTGGCATGACCCATGGTAAGCTCGCCATCGCGTATCGAAGCCTGGATAACCGGCGGCAACCTCAACAAACGAAGATAATTGGTAACGGTCGAGCGGTTTTTGCTTACCCTGTCGCCCAGCTCTTCCTGTTTCAGGTTACATTCCTCAATCATCCGCTGAAAGCTAAGGGCAACCTCAATGGCATTCAGGTTTTCGCGCTGAATGTTTTCGATGAGGGCCATTTCCAGCATCTGCTGGTCATTAGCTGTACGCACGTAGGCCGGGATCTGGGTTAAACCTGCCAGTTTTGAAGCACGGAAGCGGCGTTCGCCCGAGATTAGCTGGTATTTATGCGCACTTACTTTGCGCAGGGTAATAGGCTGGATAAGGCCCTGCAGTTTGATCGAATCGGATAACTCGGCTAATGCCTGCTCATCAAAATCGGTACGGGGCTGAAACGGGTTTACCTCAATTTCATCCAGCTTTATTTCATTTACCGAGCCGAGGTCGTTTACCTCGGCCGGGCTTGCAGTTTCTTTACTTTTATTTTGGTATGGTTGTACGTTGGGCGTATCATTCAACAGCGCGCTCAGTCCCTTGCCCAGGGCATTTCTCTTTTCACCACTCATTTGTTATACTATTGCTGCTGCAGTTGCAGGTTCGTCCTTCACCAAACCGTTTTTGGCTAATATTTCGCGTGCCAGGTTTAAATAATTCACGGCTCCTTTACAGGTTGCATCGTGCATAATTACTGATACACCAAAGCTTGGGGCCTCGCTTAAGCGGGTGTTACGCTGAATGATGGTATCAAATACCATATCCTCAAAGTGGGTACGAACCTCATCAACCACCTGGTTGCTCAGGCGTAAACGCACATCATACATGGTAAGCAGGATGCCTTCAATCTGTAATTGCGGGTTTAAGCGCGATTGAACAATTTTGATGGTGTTTAATAATTTACCCAAACCTTCCAACGCGAAGTACTCGCACTGTACCGGTACAATTACCGAATCGGCTGCAGTTAAGGCGTTAATGGTGATCAAACCTAACGATGGAGAGCAATCGATGATGATAAAATCGTACTCGTCGCGCACTTTATCAAACACCTGCTTCATTTTGTACTCGCGGCCGCTTAGGTTAATCATCTCAATTTCGGCACCTACCAGGTCAATATGCGCAGGAAGCAAATCAAGATTAGGGGTATCAGTTTTCTGGATAGCCTCGTGAGGATCAACCTCATTAATAATGCATTCGTAAATACTGTTTTTTATATTGCGGGGATCAAAACCGATACCCGATGTTGAGTTAGCCTGGGGATCAGCATCAACCAACAAAGTTTTAAAATCCAATACAGCTAAGCTTGCAGCCAGATTTATAGATGATGTAGTTTTTCCTACGCCACCTTTCTGGTTGGCCAACGCAATAATTTTACTCATTCTATAGTTTAAAAAAATTTATATTACTGTGATTTATAACAACGAAAAATAGAAACAGAAATTTCTACTTTCGTAAAGTTTTTATCCGGTGATAAAGATACGGAATTAAATAATGCAGAATTCCACAGGTTTTGCCTATTTACAAACATAATTATTGAATTGGCAGGTTATTGGTTTAAAGGTTTAGCTTAAGTTATGATTTAAATCATAGCGAAGCAAATTACTCAATAACAATATATTATCAAATAAACGATATCTTATTTTGCCGGTTTAATTATTAAAAATTATTAACATATCAATGATAACCATTATATCCTCAACCAACCGTCCCGGCAGCTCGACGCTTAAACTGGCTAAAATTTATCAGCAAAAGCTTCAGGAAAAAGGGGTTGAGGCCGGCATATTATCATTAGCACAACTACCTGCAAACATCATCGAAAGTGACCTGTACAACAAACGCAGCGCCGAATTTGAACCCATTCAGCAAATAGTAACCAATACCGATAAATTTATCTTCCTCATCCCCGAGTATAACGGCAGTTTTCCGGGCGTATTGAAAGTTTTTATAGATGCCTGCAGCTTTCCCGAAAGCTTTTATGATAAAAAGGCGGCATTGGTGGGCCTGTCATCAGGCAAGTATGGCAATATCCGTGGGGTTGATCATTTTACCGGCGTTTGCCATTACCTGCACCTTAATATTATGGCGCTTAAAATACATATAGCCGCCATCCATAAAGAGTTTGATGAAGACGGAAACCTGTTTAAGCCCGATACCCTTAAGTTTGTTAATGAGCAGATAGATAAGATCATTACTTTTTAGTTTTTGGGGATTACACCGATTATCGCATTAAAAATACCCAACCCGATATTCTCGGCAAATTATTTTTACGATCGATAATGTAATAATACGTACCCATATCAAGCGGGCGACCGTTACGTGTACCATCCCAGGGCCTGTTATAACCAATGCTTTTAAAAACTACAGCTCCGGCCCTGTCAAATACCATTAACAGGCAATCGGTATAAGCATCCAGATTAGTGATATTCCACACATCGTTAACGCCATCGCCATTGGGTGAAAATATGGTGGGGATGGTTAACTTAGGCGCACTGGTTATAAATTCTATATCATCCAGCAGCAAATCGTTTCCGGGACCACCGGGGGCGCTGTTACTTATTTTTAATACCAGGCTGCTTACACTTTCGGGCGTTTTAAACGTTAGGCTAAACTTTTTCCAAACAGGCGCGGCAGTAGCCGGTATTGGATGGGTTTGCAACATATCAAGCACCTCACCCGTTGTTGTTTCGATTGAAAAAAGAATATCGGGCTGTTGTACCGTTGGCCCTGTGATAGAACTTTTAAGCAGATTAATTACATAAGCCGAAAACTCGTACGTAGTGTTTGGGCATAGCGAAGGTACCATGCGGGTATAAAAAGTGCTGGGCTCGTTGGATGCATTGATCATCATCATATACCCGTTTTTATTGCCGGTATGATCAAACTTTACGGTATGCCACTCGCCGGGGCTACAGCCTTGCGTGGTGTTCACGATGGTATAAAACCCATCGGCAGTACACTCGGGCGTGTAGGTCATGTTGGTAACGCCGGGTGGCAGCGCGGGGCCATGACCAATACCCGAACCAAAATCTTCCCTGATAAGCCAGTGACCTAAATTACCGGTACAATCCATTGTTTGCGCGTTGGCATTTGCCAGGATCATCGCAAGCAAAAAAATAAAAAACAAGGTAGAAACACGCGCCTGCATGACCGGATCAACAGTTGAACCCTAAATTTAGGTTCAAACACGTATTTTACCCCGGCAGTCTACTGTTAGTTTTTTGTGAAGCGATGATAAGCCACTGTTTTAATGCGCAATATATACCCAACCCGATTGCAAAGGCGATCCGTTTTTTAAATCGATGATGTAATAATAAGTACCCGATGGCAAAACATAACCGTTATAGCCGCCGTTCCATGGTTTGCTATAGCCCGTGCTGCTGAAAACCTGCTGCCCGTTACGGTTATATACCTTAAGCTGGCTTTGCGGGTAGGTTTCGAGGGCTTCAATCTCCCAGGTATCATTTACACCATCACCATTAGGGCTGAATGTGGTATGGATAATGATTTTTTTGTAAACACGTACAAAAACATCGGCCGTGGTTGTACCGCATCCTATGCCCGAAGTGGCGGTCAGGGTATAAGTAATATCATGCGTTGGGCTGGCAATGGGGTTGGGACTTGTAGGATCGCTCAGGCCTTCAGTAGGTGTCCACGAATAGGTATCGGCATTGGAGGGCTTTGCATCCAGCACAATTGACTGGCCCTCAACTATTATCTCTTTAGGCGACAGCACTATTGTTGGCGGCGGCAGCACAGTTACCGTAACTGATTTTTGGTCTGTACAACCATTGTTGTTGGTTACGGTAACCGTATATACGGTTGTTTGGCTGGGCGAGGCTGTAGTTGTGCCCGATGTTGGGCTTGACAAGCCATCAACCGGCTGCCAGCTATAGCTTTTAATATCAGCTCCGTTTGGGGTTACATTTAACACGGTTGAAGCTCCGGCGCAGATTGGCGAAGGACTATTAATAGAAAAAACCGGCCTGGTATTAACCGCAAGATGTACCGTGTTAGAAAATACCGGGCAGTCGCCGGTAGTTGTTACCTTAACCCGGTAATCACCGGCATCAGCCATTGAAGCATGTTCAAGCGCAAAATTTTGCAGGTTCCGGTTTGCATCAGTAACACCGGGGCCAATCCATTCGTATTTCATTCCGCCACTGGCCAAAATATTAACAGGGTCGCCGTCACATACCGGGGCAACCTGGATAACCGGCGGCACCGGTTTTGGATTTTGTGTTATCCTAAGCGGTTCTGAGTAGGTGCGGCAATTAAGCGATGAAATATTATCACCTTCGGCAGCGGCCATCCGGTACGCATAGTTGCCCACAGGTGCATTGGCCGGCATTGAAAATGAATAAGTCAGATTGGTTTGCCCGGCTATATCTGCCCAGGTAACACCGCCATCTGTACTTTGCTGCCATTGAACTTTGGGAGCTGTATAGCCGCTGCCAAGCTGGGCAACAAGGTTGTAGTTACTGGGTGTACCCGCACAACTATTTTGAGGCATGGTATTACCTATAGTTGAAAATCCGGGGGTAATTAACGGGCCGCAAGCTCTAAATTCGATATCATCAAGCAGCAAGTCATTACCGTTGCCGCCGGGCCCGTTATTTTTTATCTCCAGAACAATGTTTGTAACGCCGGGACCGGTTGAAAAGGGCATACTGTATTTTACCCATTCGGGATTTGCTGTTGGCGGTATGGTGTTTGTATCGTATTGCTCCAGGATAGATCCGTCGGGCCTTCTGATAGTGAACAAAAGATCGGGCTGTACCGTGCCGGAAACACTTGCGGATAGTGTTAATAAGTTAAGTACATAGGCAGAGAATTCGTAATTAGTGTTCTCACAAAGATTAAGGCTTTTGCTTGCCGTAAAAAAAACCTTCGGCGTTTCCGAAGCATTTACAAGCATCATATATCCGCCCGCATTGCCTGTATGATCATGTGTAACAACATGCCATGTAGTGTGACACGAAGTTTGGCTGCTTACTATAGAGTATTGACCATCGTTTGCACAATCAGGCACGTAGAAAAAGTTAGTAATGCCGTCTTCCAGCGGGGGCCCCGTAGCATTCACTCCCGAACCAAAATCCAGTTTAACTACCGGATCGCCATAGCTGCCTTCACATTGCTGCGCTTTAGCCACAGAAAAAATCATTAAAAATAAAAGCAGGCAAAACAGTGACAGGGGCAGTCGTAGGTACATTAAGTGCTTGATTAAAAGGTCGAACTTTCAAAAATATATTTTTTTAGCTATCGCGATGCATAAAAGCTTGCAAAAGCATGAATATATTATCGCAGGCATGTATCTGCATCCCTATTTAAGCGAAAATGATATGATAATTAGTTGTTTAATAATGATGAGAGGCAGCTTAAATTCAATCAGTCTGCTCAATACGCAATAAACACCCAGCCCGAGCGTATCGGCTCGCCATCCTTTAAATCGAGGATATAATAATAGGTTCCGGTAGGTAAACGATAGCCGTTATAGCCACCATTCCAGGGTTTGCTATAGCCGGTAGTGGTAAAAACAGTTTGGCCGTTGCGGTTAAAAACCTTCAGTTCGCTTTTGGGATAAGTTTCAAGGGCCTTGATATTCCAGGTATCGTTTACCCCATCGCCGTTGGGCGTAAAGGCCGTGGGAATATTCACCTTTTTAAACACTTTTACAAAAACGCTTGCAAAGGCAGGTTCGCAGCCGTTATCAGACATGGCTTTGAGCGTGTAAGTAACGTCATCAACAGGGCTTGCCACGGGGTTTAATTTGGAGGGATCGTCCAGTCCGGTAGCGGGTGTCCATAAATAAATGCCGGCGTTGGGGGCCTGGGCCTCCAGCACAACAGATTTACCTTCAAATACGGTTTTATCCGGGCCGGCGATGGCCTGGGGTGAGGGTAAAACCTCCAGGGTTATCGTTTTACTATCTTCACAACGATTGGCGGTTATAGCAGTTACCGTATATACCGTGGTCTGCTTCGGGCTTACTGTTAAAGTGCCCGTAGCAGGATCGGATACACCTTCGGCAGGCGACCACACGTAAGTTTTGGCATTGGGGGCATAAGCCTGCAAAACCGCTGTAGTGCCGCTGCAAATTTGCGAGGGGCCGGTAATAGTGATTACCGGCTTAGTTTCAATACTAACAGTTATAATATTTGATTCCTTAACACAACCACCCGCCGATTGTACATACACTTTGTAATCACCGGCATCGGTTAATGAAGCATTTTTTATTTCCAGATCGGGTTTGTTTTTATTTACAGCATTTACTCCGGGGCCAACCCATTCATAGCTTGCGCCCCCCGAGGCCCTAAGGATTATTGGCTCGCCAACACAGGTATAAACAGGATCGATATGAGGCACTACGGGATATGAATCCATATTGATAGTGAGCACTCCCGAGTATGTACGGCAACCTGGCGAATTGATATTGCGTCCCTCGGCAACCGCAAGGCGATATTGGTAAGTGCCGGGTGGCTTGGTCCCGTCGAGCGTTAAATCATAGTTGGGTGAGGTGGCTTTAGGGTCCTGTATATCCGTCCAGGTAGTTCCTTTATCAAAACTGTTTTGCCATTGATATTTAGGATCGTCATAACCGGCGCCGGGATTAGCAACAAGGTGATAGGTTTTGGGATCCCCGGAACAGGCGGGCTGGGGTTGGGTATTACCTACCGCACCAAAACCCACAGGTATAGCAGGACCGCAAGCCCTGAATTCGATATCATCAAGCGCCAGATCATTACCCGTACCTCCCGGCGATTTATTGACCATCTCGAGTGTTATAGCGGTATTACCCCGCGGCGTTCTGAAGGGCATGCTGTATTTGCGCCAGTCGTCAGGGTTTGCACTTTCGGGTATGGCACCCGTATCATAAGTAACTTTTGTGCCATCGGCCCGGGTAATGGAAAAAACAATATCGGGCCTTGAAAAACCAGGGCCGGCTAATTCCTTTACAATCAGGTTAAGTATAAATGCCGAAAACTCATACTTGGTATCGGGGCATAACACACCATTGGGTATTTTGTAAGTAAAAAAAGTACTGGGATCATGCGAGGCGTTAACAATCATCATGTAACCGTTCGGGTCGCCGGTATGATCATGGGGGAGTGGTTGCCAGCCACCGGGATGGCAGTTTCCGCCACCGTTTCTCGGGTTAATATTACCACTGTTAACAATGGTATATTGGCCATCTGCCGGGCATGCCTGCGTATAGATAAAATCCGTAAAATCGGTGCCCAGGGGAGCGCCGTAGTTAGGTCCGGCACCAAACGTATATTTAAGTACAGGATCACCCAAACTGCCGGTGCATACTACCGATTGTGCCTTTGCTTTTGTAAAAACAAAAGCAATCATCAGCATTAAAAATATTTTGGCAACATCCGGGCGCATTCAATCAATCAGGGGATTAAAACATCAAGCCTTCAAAAATAATTTTTTTAATCAGCATAGCGCGCAAAAAGCATTCTAATAACCAATATATTACAGCTTGTTAAACAATTGTTTACGTTGAAACAAACACTGCCTTTAAAAAGTTAACTATTAGTATATCAATACTGCAAAATGAAAAACAAACTCATTATATATGCTTTAACTACCTCCAGCCTGTTTATTGCCTGCAAGCAAAAACCACATGCCAACTATAACAAAGCCGATACGGTGGTAAACAGCAGCCGGCAGGAAGTTAAGCTACCTGCGCCTTATGAAACCAAAGCTGTAAAAAACTTTTGTGAAGTGATTGGCTGGCCCAAAGGCAAAATGCCCGTTGCTCCGGCTGGCTTCTCGGTAAACCTTTATGCCGAAGGTCTGGATAATCCGCGCAATATTTATGTGGCCGGCAACGGCGATGTTTTTGTATCAGAAGCCAATACCGAAATAAGCGGTATTAAAAAAATTGGTGCCGACATTATAGGCGCGAGCAAATCGCAGCATTATAGTAAAAGTGCCAACCATATTTTGCTGTTTAAAGACACTGATGGCGATGGGGTGCCCAACTCAAAAACGGTGTTCATGAGCGGATTAAATCAGCCTTACGGGATGCTGATACTGGGCGACTGGTTTTATGTAGCCAACACCGATGCGCTTTGGCGTTACCCTTATAAATTGGGCGATATGAAGGTAAGCGGCAAAGGCGTTAAAATATTAAGCCTGCCTGCAGGCGGATACAATAACCACTGGACGCGCAACCTGTGCGCCAATGCCGATGGCAGCAAAATATATGTTTCGGTAGGATCGGGCAGTAATGTGGCCGAGCATGGCATGGAACATGAAAAAGAAAGAGCCTGTATTTTAGAGGTTAATCCTGATGGCAGCGGCAAGCGCATTTACGCTTCGGGCCTGCGCAACCCGGTTGGGATGGCCCTGCAGCCCGGCACCGGGGCTTTGTACACTGCAGTTAACGAGCGCGATGATCTGGGCGATAAGCTGGTGCCGGATTATTTAACTTATGTAAAGGAAGGCGGATTTTATGGCTGGCCCTGGGCTTATTTCGGGCAGCATGAAGACCCGGTTGTGGCACATAATGATCCTAACCCGGCGATGGTAAAAAGAACTGTTGTACCCGATTTAGCGCTTGGAGCACATACCGCATCGCTGGGATTAGCCTTTTATACCGGAACAAGCTTTCCGCAGCAATATGATAACGGAGCGTTTATAGGCCAGCATGGTTCGTGGAACAGCTCAAAACTGGTGGGGTATAAAGTGGCATTTGTCCCTTTTAACGGCAATAAACCGGGCGGCGTTGTTACTGATTTTTTAACGGGTTTTATTGCCGATAATGCTAAGCAAAAAGTTTACGGACGCCCTGTTGGGGTTGCGGTGGCTAAAGATGGCTCGCTACTGGTGGCTGATGATGCAGGGAATAAAATATGGCGGGTGCGACATTGAGAGCCCCTCTAAATCTCCTCCTCCGGGGGAAACTTCTTGTTATCTTTTTTGAAACCTTTTTGTATGTTCTTTATGGTGAAGAATTGGTATGATGGCTTATCAAGATATTTACATAGCGATGCTCACTTTTACAGCTACAAACACCTATTTTTGAAAACCATCGCCTATCATCCGTTTATGTTAAAACTGTTTACTACCCTTACTTTTGTTGTAGCTGCCACAGTTACAGTTAATGCTCAAAATAAAATCCCGCAAAAAAAAGACACCACGCAATTACAGCCGGTTGTTATAAAGGGGTACCTTAACGAACAACCTATTATCGGCGTACCGGCTTCTGTAAGCGTTCTTGGCGCTGCGCAACTCAGAATTCAGCCCGATAACTCGTTTGTAAATGCACTCAATACCGTGCCCGGCGTGCGTACTGAAGAGCGTTCGCCTGGCAGTTACCGGCTTTCATTAAGAGGAAGTTTGTTACGCTCGCCTTTTGGTGTGCGTGATGTGAAAATTTATTTTGATGATATCCCTTTAACCGACGCGGGCGGCAATAGTTACCTCAACGCAATTGACATAGCAGCGATACAAAAGGTAGAAATTTTGAAAGGGCCTGATGGCAGCTTGTTTGGCGCCAACTCGGGCGGGGTAGCTATCCTCAGTCCGCTAAACAGGTATAACGACAGTACTTTTATTTCGGCGGGAGTTAGCGGTGGATCGTACGGATTATTCCACGAAAAAACCAACGCCCAGCTTAAAAGCGCCGATTATACCCTCAACATTAATCAAAGTTATCAAACCTATCACGGCTACCGGCAAAACAGCGATATGCATCGCAATTACCTGCAACTGGCCGATAGCTGGAACTACAGTGGTAAAAACACGCTGAAAGCCCTGGGTATATTTTCAGATCTGGCTTATCAAACGCCTGGCGGCCTTAACCTGGCTCAATACAATACCGATCCGCGGCTGGCCCGCCAGCCAACTGCTACCTTGCCTGGGGCCATTCAGCAGCACATCCGCATCACTACCAAAATGTACTTAGGCGGATTAACTAACGAATACCATTTTAACAATCACATCCGCAATGTACTGGCCGTTTTTGGCAACCATGTTGATTTTGCCAACCCTTTTATTACTAATTACGAGCAGCGAAGCGAAAATACCTACGGTTTCAGAACTTATTTTGAGCTTACCGGCAATAAAAAAACCAACCTCGACTGGAAGATTGATCTCGGTTTTGAGTGGCAGCAAACCAACTCGCACATTGCCAACTACGGCAACAGGCAGGGCGTAAAGGATACCACCCAAACCATTGATGACATCCGCACCAACCAGCATTTTTTGTTTGTACGCTATGCGGCCGATGTTTATAAACGCCTGCATATTGAAGCGGCCGCGAGTTTAAATAACTATGGATATGATTTTAAAAATGTTTATCCCCTCGCTCAAAATAACTTTACCAAGCGCAGCTTCAGTGCGCAGCTAATGCCGAGGCTGGCCCTATCCTACCAGATTGTTAACCCGCTGGCCTGGAGGGCGAGTGTAAGCCGCGGCTATTCGAGCCCAACCACTGCCGAGGTAAGGCCCACAGACAATATCATCAACACCAGCTTACAGGCACAATACGGCTGGAACTATGAAACCGGCTTCCGCCTCCGCAACAGCGACGAAACCTTGATGCTTGACGCATCGGTTTATTACTACCGCTTAGATAATGCCATAGTACGCCGCCTTAATGCTGATGAAACCGAGCATTACATTAACGCCGGCGGCACCAATCAACTGGGCACCGAAGCTTCATTATACTACTGGATCATCCGACCGAACAGATACTTGTTTATCCGCGGACTGCAGTTTAATGAATCATTCACTTACAGCCATTTCAGGTTTAGGGATTATATTGTCACCAATGCCAACTACTCGGGCAACAGGCTTACCGGAGTTCCTAAAAATGTGTTTGTTACCAGCTTGCAGATCCGGTTTCCTGAAAATCTGGCATTGTTTGTACAGCATAACTTCACTTCAAAAATCCCGCTTAATGATGCTGCCACCGTTTATGCAAACCGGTATAACCTGTTGCAGGCAAGGGTTAGCTATCAGCCGCTTATCGAGCGTAAAACCCGCTTTGAGATTTTTGCTGCCACGGATAACCTGCTGAACGAAAAATACAGCCTGGGTAATGATCTTAATGCGGTTGGCAACAGGTATTATAACGCTGCACCTTTAAGGAATTATTCGGTTGGGATGAATTTTATGTATTGAGTGGTTCATAGTTGATGGTTCATAGATCATAGTAAAAATCCTAACGGGCCAATACTGGTCGAAGTTTAGCGACAGCGTAACTTCGACCTAAAGTGGCGGAAGCATTCTGCTTCCGGGATGCAGCGTTAAATATCTATTCAAATCGAAAAACTTAAGTTGAAAGTTTAATACAGTTAAAGTCGAGGTTACGCTGTCGCTAAACTTCAACCAGGAACCGGGCCTCGGCGGCCGGAGGCCGTGAGATAGTTGCCACTCGGTAGGAACCCATAGCCGTTAACTTAAGGATTTTTTTGTCGAAGAAAATTTGAAAAGAGAATAATGCGAGGCTTCGCCGTAGGGCAAAACCAATTAGATTTTCCCATATTTGTATAGTTTTAATATTTATTGAAAAGGCGGTTTGTTTCCAGGCAAGACCGCCTTTTCTTGTATAAATATAACACTTTTTTTCAGACGAAGTGCTTTTTGCTAAGGGAAAAGCTCCTTTCATTTTTGATAAAAGTAGATTCGTTTCAGATTATTCGGATACCCTGAATAGTTCCATCTGCTCGGTTATTAAGGCTGATAAAATTGCTGAACTCGCCCGCCAAAGCGGTTTTTGTCGTCGTAGTTCTAAACTTAAGCCAGAAGCATTTATTGATACGCTTGTATTCAATAGCATTGATCACCAGATTAGCCTTCAGGATTGTTGCGATGACCTGATTAGGCAAAGCGGTAAGTCATTGAGCAAAGTCGGCTTGCATAAACGGTTTAACGAAAGTGGTGTTGAATTTATGAAGCTGGTTTTAGCCGAACAAATGGCTACCAGATTAGCTATCCGGAATCACGATACCTGGCAACCATTCGCGCGGGTACTGATTACCGACTCTTGTAAGTTCTGCCTGCCTGATGAATATAAAGAGAGTTATCCGGGTTATGGAGGAGCTGTTACCAATCCGCTAATGAACATACAATACTCCTTTGACCTCAAAAATGGAGATTGGGAGAACCTGGAGTTAACCAAGGCAACAAAAAATGATCAGAGTTATTCAAAGAGAACAGCATGCCGCATAGCTAAAGATGATCTACATATCCGGGACCTGGGTTATGTTACAATGGCTTATTTGAGAGGAGTTACAGAGCGGAAAGCCTTTTTTCTTAACAGACTGCAACCGAAATGGAAACCTGTTCATAAGGCAACAGGCAAAGTAATTGACTGGTCCTCACTTTATGAGCGCATGCGGACCAATAAACAGGCATGCTTTGAAACTGAAATTGTACTTGGCAAAGGTAAAAAAGCGCTTGAATGCCGCCTGATCGTAGTACCAGTCGCAGAGCAGACCTGGGCTGAACGGATAAGAAAAGCTCAAAAACAGGCAAAGAGCCGGGGGCGGGAACTTTCTGAAGAATACAAACAGCGATGCCGGTTCAGCGTATTTATTACCAATGTAGATCCGGCTATCTTTAATTCAAACGATGTGATTGAACTATATCGTCTCAGATGGCAAATTGAACTCATTTTTAAAAGTTGGAAATCGTTGTTAAACCTCCACAGGATAAAGCCTGTAAAAAAAGAACGGTTTGAGTGCCTACTCCTTGCAAGGTTCATTTGGATATTGATCAACTGGAAAATATTCCGATGTCTCGACGATTCTATCCAAAAAGAAAATAGAGAATATGCCTGTTCTCATTGGAAGTTCTTTAAACAAGCCAGGTTATGGGCATATGCGTTAAGAATGGTGATGAACCATAACATAACGTTCGAAGCCTGGCTTGAGTTATTTATCTTCCCAATAATAAAAAGCCTGCTTATTGAACCGAAGAAAGGTAAAAAAGCAAGCTTCTGTATTGTCAATGATATCTTTAACCCCTTAAGTTAACGGCTATGGGTAGGAACCGAGCGGCAGCAAAGATTAAGTAAAAAGGGCTTCTGTTTTGCTGCGCAAAACAGAAGCCCTTTTACCGATTTGCAAACTGCAAACCCAAAACTGCAAACTGAAATCAAGGGTTCAAATTATCCCCGCCTTCAGCAATATTCCCTCCCCTGCCTTTTACATCAAAAGCGCGGAACTTTATGATCCCGCCTTTATAATCAACCGGCCCGGTGTATGCGTTACTGTTTGCATCCGGATCTTTACCATTGGTAGTGTAACGGATAGTTAAACCCGGAAATTCCACATTGCTCAGGTATTTTCCATCCTGTAAACTGATACCGGGTTTAGGTATGCGATAATCATAGCCCCCATTGTAGTAGCTCAACCGCGGCAATTCGCGCTTACCTAAAACATTCAGAAAATTGGCCCAAGCCTCATCATATAGCTGTTTGCTTTTCGCCGGATCTTTTTCTGTAGCCCATGCCGGGTCGGGTGCCCAGGCCCTTTCGGCCAGGCCAAGCAAACGGGGGAAGATCATGTAATCCATCCGCTCAGGGCTTTTAACCGTTTCGGCCCATAACGCACCTTGCAAACCTGCTATATTGCTTTTGCCATAATCGGTAAGCCGTTGCTTGCCTATAAAAATGTTCCTGTTGATAGGATTGCCCTGTTTATCCACATCGGCATTTTTAAAATAATCGTAGGGGATAAACGAGTAAAATTTATCAATCCCTAAAAATGCTCCCCAATAATAGCCAGGCTCATCAAATGATTTATAGTTGGCCATATCAAAGTACAGGTTGGTAACACAGGTTAACACCACTTTGTAACCGGCATTGGCCAGGCGGTAAGCCAAGTCTTCCTGTCCGCCGCCTAAAACATTGTTCCATACATCAACCTGTAGGTGCTCTTTCGTAAAATCGGGATTGGGTACATAAGCCGGTTGCCCATCCAAGGTGGTTTTGCGCAGGGCCATTTCCTCCCAGCCCGAAAGCAGGATTCCTTTTGCTTTCAGGATTTGGTTAACACGGCCGTAAAAGTAATACCACAAATCGTTGGTGCTTTGTATTTCGGGGTTACTCGCCTTTAGGGCCAGATAAGCAGGCGATTTTTCCCAAACATTGGCAGGAACCTCGTCGCCGCCAAAATGAATGGTTGGCAGCGGTGCGCCGGCTTCCTTATAAGTACCAATCAGGTCATTAACCACTGTTTGGATAAAATTATAGGTTGATGGCAGCGACACATCAATCACGTTATCATTCCAGTATTGTACCGAGCGGTAATCTGATTTATCATTCAAATCATACAGCAAGTTTTTTTCGGCTTCGGCTTTTTTACCTTCGGCCATCAAACGATCATAACGGGCATTCATGGCTTTAATAGATGCACGGGCATGACCGGGGGTTTCAATTTCGGGCACTACGGTGATGTGGCGGTCGTTAGCGTATTTCAGGATCTCGATATAATCGGCCCTGGTATAATAACCGCTCCCCGCAGCGTTGTTAACATCCGGGCCCGAACCGTGCGACGGTGGCAGGTTATGTTTGCTATCAAGCGTATGGCCGCGCTTTGAACCTACCGAAGTAAGCTCGGGTAAGGAGGGGATTTCTATTCGCCAGCCTTCGTCATCTGTTAAATGCAGGTGCAGTACGTTTAATTTGTACAGGCTCATCGCCTCCAGTAATTTTAAAACCTGTTTTTTGGGTTGAAAGTTACGGGCAACATCCAGCATCACGGCGCGGTGTGCAAAGCGTGGAGCATCAGCAATTTCAACACAAGGAATCTGTACCGAAACAGGTGCTTTAGACCATACATTTGCCGGAATCATGCTTTTGAATGATTGAATACCATAAAACATTCCGGTATTGGTTGATGCGCTGATAATTACGGAGGCCGGTTTTACACTAATTTCATAAGCCTCATCACCTAAACCGGTTTTGTATTGCAGCGATATCACATTATCCGAATAACGGTTGCCGTTCTTTTTACCTAAAAGGGCCACAATGTAACTATTTAACAGCGCAGCTTCTTTGGTAAAACGTGTGTCGGATGCCGAGGTATGAATATTGGCTGCAAATGTAAATGTGCCGGAGCTCGCAATATAACTTGCAGGCGTAGGGAAAACCTTAATCAATTGATCCGCCGGGATATCAGCAACTGTTTTATTCCTGTCATACACTATTTCGGGTGTAATCAATCCCTGGTAAGTGGGCTTAAAAGGAATAATGTTGTACGAACCAAATGAGTAACCTTTTTCGGGCTGAGCATCCCAAACCAGGTAAGGACCTTCGGGGGCATCGGTAATGTTCACCACAGGGTCATCACAAACAAATTCAATGCGGGCGGTCTCGCCGGGTTTCAAATCTTTAAAACCCGAAGTTGGGCTGATGCTGTACATATCGCCATTCACCGGCTCGATGATGGCGTTGTTGCTCAGGGCTGCCTTTGCAAAGCCACGGGCCGAATTAAAATAGATCTTCCATCCGCCGGCAGGCAAAATTTCGTGGCCTTTGTTGGTAATTATTAATGCAGTTAAGGCTTCATTTTTATTTTGATAGTTATTATCTATTACCTGCCAGTTGACGTGCAGGTTGGCTATGTTCGGTTTTTTATCATCAATAAATTTAAAACCGCTGCACACAAAAACCGCGGCGATAACCATCATCGTAAAAAGTTTGTTCATAATTGATTACTGTGCCTGTGAGATAGCAGACAGGTAAATATAATTACTTTTTAAATTATTTTAATAAGTAATTTCTTGAAGTACTTAGTCATAAGTAAAAAGTTATAAGCCAGCACGCAGAATAGTCATAGTTATCAGTTCATACACCAATCTCACTGAAGACTCAGAACTTTTTACTTACGACTTATAAAGAAAACTTAATCCAACCGTCACCCTCATACCCAAATATGAACTGTTTAGGGCGGATAATCTCGGCCAAAATTTCAATCGAGTCCACTATCCGCGGGCCGGGGCGGTTAAAGTACTGGTTACCATCGGCAATATACAACCTGTCGTTTTTAATGGCTTTTAGTTCGGTAAAACCGGGCAGTTCAAGCAACAGATTAATTTCTTTCATGGTACGCTCAATACTGAAACCGCAGGGCATTACCACTATAATTTCCGGATCCTGTAACCTTATGTCCTCCCATTGCACGTATGGCGAATGTTTACCATCCTGCGCCAGCAATGCAGTTCCACCGGCAATATTAACCAGGCCGGGCACCCAGTTGCCCGATATCATCAAAGGATTGAGCCATTCAATACAAGCCACGGTGGGCTTGCTTTCTATAAATTTAAGTTTATGTTTAATGATATCAACACGCTCCTGCAGGCTCTCCAATAAACCGGCACCTGCCTGCGGCACGTTGAAAGCAGCAGCAACTGTGGCTATATCCTTAAAAATATCGTCGAGGCTGTTTGGTTGCAGGGAAATGATCCTGGCCTGTTTGTCTAAATAGCTTTCCAGCGCCTCTTCCACATCTTTTAATGATACGGCGCAAACCTCGCATTGGGCCTGTGTTATTACTACATCGGGCTTAAGCGCTTTAATCTGTTCACGCTTCACGGTATAAACCGAAAGCGCATCGGCCAGAATCCCTTTTACCTTGATATCGATATCTATGCTGCTCATTCCATCGGTAAAATTAGCTTCGGTGCATACCGGCAACTGCCTCACCGATTCAGGAAAATCACATTCGTGAGATCTCCCCACCAGGTTCTCTTCCAATCCTAAGGCACAAATTATCTCGGTAGCGGCTGGCAGTAATGAAACTATTTTTTGAGCTGACATGTTAACAAATTAAAAGGTTGCAAATGTAAGAATTATAGATGTGCAAATTTCAGATGTGCAAATTTCAGATGTGCAGATGTGCAGATTTCGAATGTGCAGATGCGCAATATATCTGCACATCTGAAATTTGCACATCTGCACATTAACAACCTATCTTTACGGCGATGATATTTTTAACGTTTTTCATCGGGCTCATAGCTAATTTCATCGGCTACATACCGCCCGGTAATATAAACCTAACTTTAGTACAGATCACCATAAACCGTGGGATAAAGGAAGCTGTGCGTTTTATCACTGCGTTTTCGGCAGTCGAATTTTTCTTTACCTACTTTATTATGCACGCGGCAAGGTGGCTTTCGGGCCAGTTAAGCCTTGGTACCATTATCGATTGGGTAATGTTTGTGTTGTTCAGTGTAATGGGATACATCACCTGGATACACCGTAACACCCCTCCAAAAACAAACTACTCCGAACATGCCAGCATTAAATACGGCATTTTATTGGGCTTTTTAAACCCAATGCAAATACCCTTCTGGATGGTGACAGGCACTTACCTCATCACACACGAATGGATTTTAGACGGGCGCGTGGCACTGGTAATTTTCAGCCTCGGATCGGCAGGCGGCTCGTTTTTATGTTTATTTCTCTATGCCAAATTTGCCAAGTATATTAAGGAGAAATTTGCTTTGAGCAACAAACTGATCAATACCAGCATAGCCTTACTATTTTTCGGATTTGCGGCATATCACGTAGTAAAACAGATTTATTTAACTTTCTTTAAATAGAAACCATGATTTTCAGGATTTGAGGATTTCATGATATAGGGATGCCGTTCTACACACCTCATAATTCAAGGCAATCCTAAAATCCTAAAAATCAAGATTAAGAACATCCACCTTATCCTGCGCCAACTGCACCTTCAACTCATCAAGCGATGCAAATTTCACATCACCGCGGATGTAGTGATGAAATTCCATGCGGATGGTTTGGTTGTAGATCTCCTCGTTAAAATCAAAAATATTTACCTCGATGTTGCGGGTGAGGCCATTAACCGTTGGGCGGCTGCCTATGTAGGCCATTCCCTTATATTTTTTGCCCGCAACTGTAACCGTTACCGCAAATATCCCATCGGATGGGATGAGCTTGTATTTTTCTTCAACTACGATGTTGGCGGTAGGGTATCCTATTTGCCTGCCAATCTGGTCGCCGCGCACCACCTTGCCGGTAATAAAAAACGGGTAACCCAGGCAGGTGTTTGCCAGGCTGATGTCGCCATTGAGTAAGGCTGTACGGATGCGGGTTGAGCTAATGGCCACCTCATTAATATCCTGTTCCGGAATCTCCACCACATCAAAACCATAAACCGGACCGAGGCGCTGCAAATCGTCCAGGCCACCCAGGCGGTCTTTACCAAAGCGGTGGTCATAGCCAATCACTATTTTTTTGGTGCCTATTTTATTTACCAGCACGTCGCGGATATATCCCTCGGCGCTTTGGTTGGAAAAATCGCGCGAAAAGGGGGTAATAATCAGGTGGTCAACCCCGAGGCGTTCCATTAATTCGGCTTTCTCATCAATGGTGGTGATCAGCTTAATGCTTTCGTCTTCGGGATGCAGTATCATGCGGGGGTGTGGAAAAAAGGTAAGGATCACCGTTTCGCCGCTTATGCTATCGGCCAATTCCTTAATACCTGCTATTATTTTTTGGTGACCAACATGCACGCCATCAAATGTACCGATGGTTACTACCGCATTGTTTACCGCCTTAAAATCGTTTATATTATTGTAAACCCTCATTAATTATATGAGTAAAACACAAAGTTAATTTTTAGTTGATGGGATTAACCGCCCAGAGTGTTTGCGCTTTGTAAATTTAGTTAACGCGCAGTATGCACATCCGATACTTTCAAATCCCTGATGGTATTTACCAGTTCCATTACCTCCCAGGCATCCTCAATTTTGAAATTCCCGCTGCGGGTACGCCTCAATTTCGACAAATAGGCCCCGTTACCCAAAGCCGCCCCAAAATCATGCACCAGCGAGCGGATATAAGTACCCTTACTGCATACTACCCTGAAATCAATTTCGGGTAATTCAACACGGGTGAGCTCAAATTGGGTTATGGTTACATTGCGTAACTTAAGCTCCACATCCTCGCCGCGGCGGGCTTTTTCGTACAATCGCTCACCATCAACCTTTATAGCCGAATGTGCGGGCGGGTATTGCTGGATATCGCCGGTAAACTGTTTGCAATTGTTACGGAGCACCTCCTCGTTAAGTTGGCTGATGTCAAAACTTTTATCGGGCTGGGTTTCCATATCGTACGATGGTGTAGTAGCGCCCATCACCATAGTACCTGTGTATTCTTTCTCTTCGGCCTGGAAGGTATCTATCTGCTTGGTCATTTTGCCGGTGCAGATAATGAGCAGCCCGGTAGCCAGCGGATCGAGCGTGCCAGCGTGGCCTACCTTTAACTTAAGCGGTTTAAATGAGTTACGAAGTTTGCCAACCACATCAAAGCTGGTCCACTGGTAGGGTTTGTTAACCAGCAATAACTGGCCTTCGGCAAATTCTTCTATTTTGGTGTACGAGTTCTTCAAATCCTGTTAAATCGATCCGCGGTATAGCCGGATTTGTACAAAGGTACAATTTATGATTTGATTGAAGATATTGCCGATGTTGCCGAAAAGGCCATAAAGCATAAACGGGGCTCACCGGCCCCGTTTATGCTTATTAAAAAATTTTAAATTAAACGTTTTGCAGTTGGTAACCGCTTAACATCAGGCCGATGATTATGGCACCTACAATGATACGGTACCAACCAAATAATTTAAATCCTTTGCGTTCAACAAAAGTTATAAAGGTTTTTATAGCCAATAAGGCCACAACAAAGGCAATAACGTTACCTATAGCTAAAAGCTTAATCTCATCGCCGGTGAAAACATGTCCCTCCTTGTAAAAATCATAAAGCTTCTTACCTGTGGCTGCAAACATGGTTGGCACGGCTAAAAAAAACGAAAATTCGGCAGCGGCTGTACGACTAAGCTTTTGGGTCATGCCGCCAACAATGGTGGCTGCTGAACGTGAAGTGCCAGGAATCATGGCCAGGCATTGGAAAAATCCAATTTTAAGTGCAGTTAAATTACTGATATCTTTTTCGGCCTTTACCACCGGTTTATTGAACCATTTATCAACAAACAGCAAAATAATGCCGCCAACAAATAAGGTAATGCCTACTACATATACGCTCTCCAACAGAGCGTCAATTTTCTTGCTAAAAAGTACGCCGAAAATAGCTGCCGGGATAAAGGCAATAAACAGTTTCAAATAAAAATTAACTGATTGCAGAAATCGTTTCCAGTACAAAATAACAACCGAAAGGATGGCTCCTAATTGGATGGCGATGGTAAATAACTTTACAAAAGGATCGGCAGCTATGCCCATTACTGATGAGGCAATAATCATGTGCCCGGTTGATGATACGGGCAAAAATTCGGTTATCCCTTCAATAATAGCCAGGATAATAACGTGGATGAGTGTCATTAGGGTTCAGGGGGTTGATTGGGGTTATATATTTGTTGGCAGGTAAGCAAACTTACCTGCCCTGAAAAGGCACTCCTGTTAATATTTATTAATTAACCGACGGCTTTTTAAGTATAGCATAAAAGCCTAAACCAAAACCGGCCAGTACCACAACCGGGGCGATAACTATTTTGGTAGCACTGTAAATATCTGTAGTGCCCGACATGAGTACGAAACCCAAAGCAACAATAGCCACGCTGATGATCAGAAATTTATAATTGCTTTTATCAAATATAAACTGTACCGGTTGCGCAGGCGCTACAGGTTTAGCTGCGGCGGCCGAGGCTGATGTTTTTATAGTTGTTGTAGGTTTAATTTTTTGTGCCATATCTTTTTAATTTTGAATTGTTGAGTTAGTGAATTAATGATTGAGGGTTGGTCAAAAACCTTGAGCTACCTTAATCTTTTTCCATCGGCGAATTTCAAAACCTTTCCGCTTTTACCCTTCGCCTTTAACCTTATCTATACAGATCGTATATTTTTAAACGTAAAAATTTGTTAACTGCTAAAAATGTGCTGAAGCCTGATATAAAAATACCCAGACCAACCACGCCTAAAAACACAACGCCAAAATCATAGTAGTTTTGTAAAAACACCAGTTCGGGTACGTTATCATAAGCAATGTATAGTGTACCTATCAACAGTATAATTGCTATTAAACCGCCTAACAAACCATGCCAGATGCCGTACAACAAAAACGGCTTGCGGATAAAACCTTTGGTAGCGCCAACCAGCTGCATTGATTTAATGAGGAATCGCTGCGAATAAATGGCCAACCTGATGGTATTGTTAATTAACGCTACCGAAAGCACCACAAAAATTCCGGCAAAGGTAAGGATGATCAAACTGATGGTAGTTACGTTCTGGTTCATCTGGTCAACCAGCGATTGCTGGTATTTCACCTCTTTTATTAACGGGTTTTTAAGCAGTTCGGCTTTAAATTTTTCGATATCCTTGTTGTTGGCATATTCGGCTTTCAGGTAAATATCTACCGATTGTGATAGCGGGTTATAACCCAAAAACTTCACAAAGTCTTCGCCAAGATCTTTTTGCAGGTTGCGGGCTGCCAGCTCTTTACTTACATACTGGGTTTGCTTTACCATAATGTTGCCATCCAACTGTTTTTGAAGCTGTAATACATCACTTTCGTGCGCGGCATCATCAACAAAAATATTGAGTACGATATTTTCCTTTACGTAGCTCGATATATTTTTGGCGTAAACCAATATCAGGCCCAGTAAACCCACCATTAACAACACCATGGCTATACCAAATACAGTTGAAATGTATATGGTTTTGGTTTTTTTTGACGATGCACTTGCTTCAAATTCTTCCATTTACCTTTTTTAGATCTTAGATGTAAGATACGAGATTTGAGATCAGCTCCCTCCTTATGCTTACATCATAGTTGTGCGAAAATAAGAAACCCACCATAAAGGTAAAAGTTTATTACTTATAAATATTGTTTAATAACCCTTTAGCTAAACAGATTTAACATTTATTAACACTGACCGTTGATGGGGATGATTACGTTGATTACGTTGATTCTTTTCTGAACCGTCTTCCGGATGAGGCTGATTCTTAAATTCCCCAGATGAAATCAGCGAAATCAACGTAATCATTCTGATCAGCGGTTCAGACACCTAAACAAAGCGCCCTTGCCATTGTTGTAAATCATTATGACAAAGCCAGCAAACCAAAAAGATAAACCCTCGCCATCAGATACCCCGACCCACAGGCCGGCCGATGAGGGGCATAAAAGCAAAATACGCAAAGAGGATAAACAATACCATGCCGATAACCCGCATGGCGGCGATATTGCCAAAGAGCACGAAAAGGAAGAGCAGCCGGTGCATTCGGTAAAAAGTGTTCCGAAGTCATAAGTTCTAAGTCAAAAGTCGTAAGTCGCGTTCGGAAACAAAATAAAACTTGCAACTTTCGACTTAGAACTTAAGACTTACGACTTAACTATCCCCGCCGAGTTAAACTGCAGATCGTACAGCTTACGGTAATGCCCGTTCTCAATTTTCAACAGTTCCTGGTGGGTACCCATTTCCATAATCTCGCCGTGGTCAAGCACAATGATCCTGTCGGCATTTTGAATGGTTGATAAGCGGTGGGCTATCACTATAGCGGTACGGCCCTGCATCAGTTTATTGATGGCATTCTGAATCAGGATCTCGGTCTCGGTATCTACCGAAGAGGTTGCTTCATCCAGTACCAAAATAGCGGGATTGTAAACCAGCGCCCTGATAAACGAAATCAACTGCGATTGCCCTGCCGAAAGCGTTGAGCCGCGCTCCATCACATTGTAATCGTACCCGCCGGGCAAGCGCTCAATAAAATCGTGCGCGCCTACATCTTTAGCGGCGGCTATAATTTCATCACGGGTTATTGTTGGATTATTGAGGCTGATGTTATTGGCTATGGTATCGCTAAACAAAAACACATCCTGTATTACGGTGGCTATCTGCGAGCGCAGGTAGTTTACATCATAATCATGAATATCGTGCCCGTCAACCTTTACACAGCCCTGCCCTATCTCATAAAAACGATTAAGAATATTGATGGTTGATGATTTGCCGGCACCGGTTGCCCCTACCAGGGCCAGTGTTTCGCCGGGTTTAATATGGAAGCTGATGTTTTTCAGCACCCAGTTTTCATCGTTGTAAGCAAACCAAACCTTATCAAAGCTGATATCGCCCTGTAGCCTGCCTGTACGCAGGGTGCCTTTATTTTCGGCAACTTCGTCGGTATCCAGCACTTTAAAAATACGATCGGCACCTACCATGCCCATTTGCAGGGTGTTAAATTTATCTGCCAGCTGGCGGATAGGCCTGAAAAGCATGTTAAGCAGTACGATGAAACTGGTGATGAGCCCGGGGGTAATACCTTTTCCGGATGAGGTTATGGCGGCAATCTGGCTATCCGAAAGCATCCGTTTGCAGCCATACCATACCAGCAGGCCCATACAAATAGCAAACAAAATCTCAACTACCGGGAAAAATATGGAGTAATACCAGTTAGAACGGATATTGGCGTCGCGGTATTTTTCGTTTACGGCTTTAAACTTGCGCATCTCCTGGTCTTCACGGGCGAAGATCTGGATCACGCTCATGCCCGAGATATGTTCGGCCAAAAAGGTGTTAAGCCGGGCCACCTGTGTACGCACCTCCTGGAAGGATGATTTAATGGCTTCCTTAAATACATAAGTTGAAGCGAACAGGAATGGCATAGGGATGAGGGTAATGAGTGCCAGCTTCCAATCCTGCCAAAGCATGTAGCCGATAACTGCTATCACCAGCAGCATATCGCCCATAATAGAGATCAAACCTTCGGAAAAAATATCAGCAATTGTTTCCAGATCGGATACGGTACGGGTGATGAGCATCCCGATAGGCGTACGATCAAAATATTTTAGCCTTAAACTGGTAATGTGATTAAAAATATCAATCCTCAAATCGCGGATCACATACTGGCCCAGGGCATTAGTTAAATAGGTTTGGTAATACTGAGCAAAAGTTTGGATGATTAACTGGCCAATCATCAGCTCAACCATAAAAACCAGGCCGTTATAATCATCGTTCAGGATATTAATATCCAATGTGCGCTGAATAAGAATAGGCTGCAGCAGGGCATTGGCGGCTATAAAAATGGTTAGAAAAGTGGCTACAACAAATGTTTTGTTATAGGGCTTTACGTAATGCATTACCCGGCCAAGCAATTTCCAGTCGAGAGCCTTTCCGGTTACGCCTCCCCCGCCCCCTGAAGGGGGTGCCTCTTGTTTGGTTTGTGCCGTTGCCGGCGCATCCTGCTTATCTTTTTTATCTTTAGCCACTATATCAAAGTTAATGTATAATTATAAATCCTAAAACCTCATTAGCACTATTGTTCCACCTTCAGGGGGTTAGGGGGCGGGGCGTTAGCTGGTACGGATATTTAACCTCCGTTAAATATAACCCGCAGGCAGGCACACTGGTGCCGGCGTTCGATCTGTTTTTACTTTCAATAATTTCACGGATGCCTTCGGGCGGCATCTCGCCCCTGCCCACCATCATCAGTGTGCCTACTATAGCCCGTACCATATTACGCAAAAACCTGTCGGCCGTGATATGAAATACAATACCTTGTTCTGTTTTCACCCATTCGGCGCGGGTAATTTTGCAGTTATTGGTTTTTACCTGTGTGTTTGATTTGCTGAAACAGCTAAAATCAATATACTCCATCATCATAACCGCAGCCTGGTTCATCAGCTCCAGGTTTGGCTCATCGCGCAGCTGCCACGAAAACCCATGCAAAAAAGCATCTTTATTAAAGTGAATATGATATTGGTATGAGCGTGCCGTGGCATCAAAACGGGCGTGGGCATCGGCGTGTACCGGGATCACATTTTTTATGGCGATATCGTACGGCAGCAGGGCGTTTAGCCCCCCCCGCCCCCTGAAGGGGGTGCTTTCGAGCGCATTGGTTTCGCCTTCGGCGAATTGGGCATCGAAATGGGCGAAGAATTCTTTGGCGTGCACGCCGGTATCGGTGCGGCCGCAGCCGGTTGTTTCTATGGGCTGGCGCAGGATGGTGCTTAGTGCCTTATTAAGCAGTTCCTGTACGCTTACGGCGTTTTGTTGTATTTGCCAGCCGTGGTAGCTGGTACCGTTATATGCAAGTTCAATAAAATAGCGTTGTTGGCTCACAAAGGCAAAGTTAATAATAAGCAAGGCTTGCGGCTTCATAATTTGGTCATACTGATGTGGCAGGCTCAAATACATTTACAGCCTATAAGCAAAACATTTATATTTGCCTTTATAATTTTTAACACCATGCTGCAACGCATTCAAAGCATTTATCTTTTATTCGCCAGCCTTGTGCTGTTCGCGCTGTTCTTTTTCCCGCTTGCCCACAATGTTTATATTAATGATAAACCATCAAGCATTATGGTTACCGGTATTTACCAGGACGTAAACGGTGTACAGCAACATACCCAATCATTTGTGGCCCTTACGGTAATTACCGCCATAGTTGCCATTGTTCCGCTGGTTATCATCTTTTTATATAAAAACCGCAAACAGCAGATAGCTTTGTGCTACAGCGCCATGCTGGTACTTATTGGCTATAGCTTTTGGATGGCACAAACCGTTAAAGGCGCTGCCGGCAGCATTACGCTGGATACAAGCACTATGGGTATTGGCTTATTCCTTACCTCATTAAGCATCGTACTCATCATCCTGGCTAAAAAAAGTATTCAAAAGGATGAAAAACTGGTGCGTTCGGCCGATAGGTTAAGATAAACTCCTTATTTCTATCCATCATAAACATCTGTAAAACAGATTTTTAAATCCACATTTCCGGATAGTTTACAATTACCTGTTAACAGGTATTACAGTAAAAGCTTAAACTGCTATTTTTACTGATGAACTTATCTGATGAACAGGCTTTTAATCCGTGCACCCTACCTGGTTTTAGTTTTGTTGTTCATGGCGTTGGGATGCACCAAAGCCCGGGCACAACAAATGGATACCCTTTTTGTAAAAGGCCCCGTTAATGATGAGCTGAGCAACTATTACACCTGGTTTAAAGATGGCAGCAACAAACTTTCGCCCGGCGCGGTGCTCGACAGTCTTAAGGCCGGAAAATTTAAAGGCAACCATGGTGTTCACTCATTTAACCAGGGTTTTACCAAAAGCAGTTACTGGCTCGCTATCTATGTAAAAAACGACACTACTGTCCGTCTACCCGTTTTATGGAGTTTTTATAATAACAATATCAGTTTCAGCCTTTACGAAGTTAATCAGGCTAAAAATTCGCTCGCTTACCTGGGCAGTGCATCCAGTATGGATCCGCTTAGTAAACGTCCTTTCCCCGTGCGGAGCACATCATTCAGGATAGTGCTTCAACCACACCAATCAAAATTGTTGCTGGTTAAAGCACAAACCATTAATGCCGATAATATTTACTTCCCTACTGATATCACCACCGTAGCCGATTACCTGCAGTGGGAAACCCGCTATTCATTCCTGATAGGCAAATATATTGGCTACTTTATGTTTGCACTGGTATTTAATATACTGCTTTGGTTTGCTTTGAAAAACCGCATCCACCTTTGGCATGCGGCCTATGTGTTTACGCTTATCGGCTTTAATCTCAACGAGTTTTTGTTCGATTCGTTCACTTTTCCCGATTGGCTTTACCGGCTTTGGGTGCTTTTACCTAAATCATTATTCCTGCTGTTACCGGTTTACCTCTCATTCAACATTTTCCAGCTCTTTGTTAACCAAAAACAGGAGTATCCAGTGTTTTATAAACTGTTTGGGGGATATAAAATATTAGCTGTAATTGTACTTGTTATTGTGTTGCTAAACGCATTTTTGCTCCCTTTTGATAATGCCTTTGTTTCTATTGGGAGGCAAACAGCGTACTACCTGTCGTTTGCGGGGATTATATTACTGGGCATAAACATAATTGCGGGCATCATCAGGCGGCATTACTATACTATATTGTATTCTATATCTACGGTGTTCCTGCTACTTGCTTTTCTTGATTTTATCCTTAATGCCTTACGGGTTGGCCAGCTGTTTTTTATTTCGCCGGGCAATATAACGGTAGCCTTTACCTTCGAGATCCTGGCCCTTACGGTAATTTTTGTTTTTAAATATAAAAACGAGAAAAACAACAGCATCCACGCGCTTAATGAAACAGTAACCCTGCGCAACAACTGGACCACCGAAATTATTAAAGTGCAGGAAAGCGAACGCGAACGCATAGCCCGCGATTTACACGATGACGTTGGCGCCACCCTAAGTACCCTCAAACTTCACCTGAGCAACACCCCGGCAAAACCGCGCAATAAAAAGGAAGCGGCCGACTATGAGCGCACGATGGAACTCATCAATAAAATAACAGACGATGTGCGCAGCATCTCGCACGATTTGCTTCCGCACGATTTTATTGACGATGGTTTATTTTTTTCATTGCAAAACCGTGTAGATGCATTAAATTACCATGGCAAAATAAAATTTCAGCTGGTTACCGAGGGTGATGAAACCATGGCCGACCATACAACCGCCATCATCATTTACCGGATAATTAATGAGTTGATAAGCAATATCACCAAGCACTCGGATGCCAGCGAAGCTTCGGTACAGCTGGCCCTGCTGGATACCTGTATCCAGATTATTATTGAAGATAACGGCATCGGTATGAACAATGTAACCAACAAAAGCGGGATAGGCCTGCGTAACATTGCCAAACGTGTTGAGTTTTTAAATGGCCAGATGCATATCGACAGCAGTAAAAAAGGATCGACGTTTATAATAACTATTCCGGTTTTTAAAATTAACCAGGCAAATGATTTTACCTGATACACTTATCAATATCGTAATTGCCGAAGATCACCCAACGTTTTCGTTCGGGGTGGAGCAGTCATTGGCGCGTGTGCCCAATATGCGCATTATGGATAAGGTACTTAATGGTAAACAATTGCTGCAATTGCTCAATATTAAAAAACCCGATCTGATACTGATGGACGTGCTGATGCCCCATATGAACGGTATTGAAGCCGCTATCCGGATCAGAAAAGATTTCCCGGCCATCAAAATCATTTTTATTTCTATGTATGAGGAAAGTTCGGTGATTAAACAGTGCATGCAATATGGCCATGGTTATATCCCCAAAGCCTCCACTACCGATGAACTGATCAGCGTAATCAATACCGTAATAGCCGGCAATACCTATTTCCACAACAGTAAGCCGCTTTTATTTAAGCAGCCTTATAATGATGATCTGATTAAAAAATATAAACTCACCAAAAGGGAAATAGAGTTAATTCAGTTGTTGAAAGATGGGCTCACTACTAAGGAGATTGCCAACAAACTATTCCTGAGCACGCTCACCATTGAGACTCACCGCAAAAATATTTTCCGTAAGCTGGAAGTAAAAAACATTACCGAGCTGATAGTTTTTGCGCTAAATAACCAGATAGTAAGCTGATATTTTATTAGTTTAAGACCAGCATAAGCGCACCTTCTATTACAAAACTTATAATTAAGTTGCTTTTTTTCAGCAAATTAAAACCATTATGATAATAAATACGCCTGCCGCCAACTAATTCATGGGCATCTATTGTAATTAAAAATAATAAACACTATCTTTGCGCCCGATTTGGCGATGTTGCCAAATTCGTTATTTTAATTCATGAACAACCCATTTATTGAACTGGGAATCCGTCATGATATTGTTAATGCCATCTCTGAGTTAGGATTTGAAAATCCTACACCAATCCAGGAGCAGTCAATCCCGGTATTGTTAACAGGCAGCAACGATTTTGTCGGATTAGCCCAAACCGGGACCGGAAAAACTGCTGCCTTTGGCCTGCCACTTTTAGAACTGCTTGATTTCGAAGAAAATCACCCACAGGCACTTGTTTTATGCCCCACACGCGAACTTTGTTTACAAATCGCGAACGACATTAAGAACTACTCCAAAAAAATGAGCAACGTACACGTTGTTGCTGTTTATGGCGGAGCAAGTATTATGGATCAATTGCGCCAGATTAAACGCGGCGTACAGATTGTAGTTGCTACACCAGGGCGTATGCTTGATATCATTAACCGTAAGGCTATTGATTTTTCGGCTGTGAAGTATGTAGTATTGGACGAGGCTGATGAAATGCTCAACATGGGCTTTCAGGAAGACATTGATAGTATCTTATCTACCACACCCGAAGAGAAAAAAACCTGGCTATTCTCGGCCACCATGCCTGCAGAAGTTAGGCGGATCGCTAAAAAATACATGACCGATCCGTACGAGCTTACTATGGGCGCAAAAAACACCGGCAATGCCAATATCGAGCATGAGTACTATATAGTACGTGCCCGCGATAAGTATGCCGCGTTTAAACGTATTGTTGATTTTAACCCTGATATTTTTGGTATCGTATTTTGCCGTACCAAAATTGAAACCCAGGAAATTGCCGAATCGTTGATTAAAGATGGCTACAATGCCGATTCATTACACGGCGACCTTTCGCAGCAACAACGCGATAAAGTAATGAAACGCTACCGTGAGCGCAGCCTGCAATTGTTAATTGCTACTGACGTTGCAGCCCGTGGTATCGACGTTAACGACGTAACACACGTTATTAACTATTCATTGCCAGATGAGGTTGAAAACTACACCCACCGTAGCGGTCGTACAGCCCGTGCCGGTAAAACAGGTGTATCTATCTCTATCGTTAATGCTAAAGAGTTAGGTAAAATTCGCCAGATTGAGCGTGTTATTGGTAAAAAATTCGTTAAAGCTGAAATCCCGACCGGTTTTGATGTTTGCGAAAAACAACTGTTCTCTATTGTTCACAAAGTACATAACGTAACTGTAAACGAAGAGCAGATTGAACAATACCTGCCACGTATATACGACGAGTTTAAAGATTTCACCAAAGAGGATTTCATTAAACGCTTTGCATCTATCGAGTTTAACCGCTTTTTGGATTACTATAAAAACGCACCAGACCTAAACGCCAACATTGAAGAAGGCCGTAACAGGTTTGAAGATCGTGGCGAGCGTGGTAACGGTGTACGCGGTAATTTCACCCGTCTGTTCATCAACCTTGGTTCGGTAGATGAGTTTAACCGTGGCGATTTGTTAGGTTACATCTGTAACACTACTAAAATCAGCGGTCGTACCGTAGGTAAAATCGATGTTAAAGGTGTTTATTCATTCTTTGAAGTTCAGAACGAGGATGTTGATAAAGTGATGAGCAGCTTTAAAGAAGCCGAATACAAAGGCCGCCCTGTAAGGATAGAAATATCCGGCGAAGGCACCAGCGAACGCCGTGAAGGAGGTTACCGTGGTGGCGACAGGCGCGAAGGCGGATACCGTGGCGGCGATCGTCGTGAAGGCGGTTACCGTGGTGGCGACCGTCGTGAAGGTGGATACCGTGGCAACGAACGTCGCGAACATAGCAATGGCGGCGGTTTCCGCGATTTCTCTGGCAAACGCAGTGAAGATCGTCCGGAACGTAGAAGGAGATTTTAATCATCCGGCATAAAAAAACCACCATGTGCAAAGCATGTGGTGGTTTTCATGAGCTTCCTTTAGTAAGAAGCATTAGTTTTAGTTTAGTTTTGTTAACAAAGCCTTAAGTACCGCTGCACACGGAGAACGAAGGCTTTTGTTTTTATACACGTTTGAGTTTCTTCAACTCATTAGCAAAGCTTTCAGCCTTAAGCATTCCGCTTTAAGCTCCAAACTAACGGTTAAATTCAACAATATCCGAATCCGGATAGCAAAGCGTAAGTTTACTATCAGTAAGTTCCTTTATAGCAAACTTAGTGAAAGGGCGGGCTCCTTCGTACGAGGTATAAATGGTATCGCCTTTTACAAAATAATCCTCTTTACTGGCTTGGCCGTCATCCAGGATAAAATCCTTATCTGTAATAGAAAGTTTGGTTGCGCCATCCTTTGATTTCCAGTTACCTTCCAGCTTTTTATTTACCGCGGGGGGCGCAGGCGGGTTTGAGCAGGAATACAATACGGTGGCAGTAGCGGCAAACAACAGCATTAAAGCAAGCTTCTTCATAGCAATTACAGGTAAGGTATTTTAAACTAAAAGCCCCGCAGGGCTTGGTTAATTTTATTAATTGGCAGGTTTGTTAACCAGTTCAGATTCTTTCAGATAAACGCGGTGACCTTTTTTATCTACATAAAAATAGTGCGAATATTTGTCGATATAAATGGTTTCACCATTAGGTCCCGATTTGCCGGCGTATTTTTTATCTACAATAGCGGCAGTGCCTTTCACGGCAATTTCAGATGTTTTATGGCCTATTTTTTTAGTGGTTTTCTTGATTTTTCCACCCAGGGTTGAATCCTGATGCGTTTGGGCAAACCCCGGCGCAACCATAAAGGTACCGGCAGCTAATAAAGCTATTTTCAGCAGATTTTTCATAGCGACTTAATTAAGTTTGTTTTATTAAATCAGCTCAATTTTTCGGCCAAATTTTTCATTTCAACCACCGGCGAGCGTTTTTGATATAAAATAGCGTAAACAGCTTCGCAAATGGGGATGCTTACACCATACTGTTTATTAACCTCGTGCAGGCAATTTACTGCATAATAGCCCTCGGCAACCATGTTCATTTCCAGCTGTGCCGATGTTACGGTGTAGCCCTTCCCTATCATATTACCAAACGTACGGTTGCGGCTAAACTGCGAATAGGCGGTCACGAGCAAGTCGCCAAGGTAGGCCGATTCTTTGATATCCCTGTCAATAGGGTGCACAGCGGCCACAAAACGCTCCAATTCGCGTATGGCGTTAGAGATCAGTACAGCCTGGAAGTTATCGCCGTAGCCCACGCCGTGGCAGATACCGCTGGCTATAGCATATACATTTTTTAAAACCGCGCCATATTCAGTACCATAAATATCATCAGATACGATTGTTTTCAAATAACGGGTATTGATCATCCCGGCAAAATTAGCGGCCAGTTCGGTATCGCCCGAGGCTATCGTTAAATACGATAATTTTTCGAGCGCAACCTCTTCGGCATGGCATGGCCCGCTGATCACCATAAAATCACAAAACGATATATCGTATTTTTGATGCAAAAATTCGGCAATTATCAGGTTTTCGTCGGGTACGATACCTTTAATAGCGGATACTATTTTTTTGCCTTTTAAATCGGCCGGGGTAATATCTTTCAGCGCGTCTTTTAAAAAAGCAGCGGGTACGTTTAGCAATATGATGTCTGCTGCTTCAATAAGCGGCTTTAAGTCGGTCGATATATTCTGCTCAGGCAATTTAATCTCTACCGAACTTAAATAGTGAGGGTTATGAGCAAACTTACGCAGGTGGTCAACAGCCTCGGCATTGCGCATCCACCAAAAAATTTCTTTTTCGGTAGTGTTATCAATCAGCATTTTGATATTGGCCGTAGCCCAGCTTCCTCCGCCTACAACTGTTATCTTATTTATCTTTTTATCCATTAACTTAATAATAGCAATATGGCCGTATGGTTTTCATCGGCTAAGCAAATTAATAAAATATTATGCAGATTGGTGGCAAGACTTTTAGATGCAGGAGGCAAGAGATGGTTCCACGCCATTGCGAATAATAAAAGCCGAGGTCCCTGAAGGATTATATGACATTAAGTGTGATGGACCGCACCCTGTGCTTGTCGAAGGGTCGCGCGCAGAAACCCTCCCCGCCATGCTTCGACGGGGCTCAGTATGACACCCTTTTTTAAACATATCATGGGTAGGCACGAAGCAATCGCACGAAATCGAATCTGCCGCAGGTTTAGCGCAGCGTAACCTGTGGTTTAAAACCGTGGAAGTTTTCAACTTCCGGGTAATGGAATTTAAGTTATAAACTTAAACTATTACACACCACGGGTTACGCTATCGCTAAACCCGCGGCAGTGGGTAGGTACAAACAGAGATGCCCGGCTTCGCCGGGCATCTCTGTTTACTATATTTTTCTCATCTGCACATCTGAAATCCGCACATCTGCACATCCACTCATCTACTGCTTATTATTCTCGGCACTAAACAGTTTCGATTTATCAACTTTCTCCACCATCTGCCCGTCGCTCAATGTTTTAGATATGGCCGAGAACGGACCGGAAACCACTTCTTCACCGCCTTTCAATCCCGATAACACCTGGATGTACGAATCATCCTGGATGCCGGTAGTTACCTGCACCTGTTTCAGTTTCCCTGCATTCAAAACAAACACATATTCTTTGGCAACCGGGCTTATCTGAGGCTTGCTTTTATCGTCATCAGCTTTCGGCGGGCCATCATTTTGTTTTTTCTCTTCGCGGGTAGTTACCGATTGAATTGGTACTGATAAAGCTTTGGCCGAATTGGTACTGATATCAACAGTAGCTGTCAATCCCGGGCGGAATGGTGATGGGTTATCGGCTGTTTTTTTCAACAACGCGATGTACGATTCGGGGTTGATCCTTACTTTAACCGTAAAGTTGGTCACCTGATCGGCCGAGGTACCTACTACGTTGGCCGAGCTGCCTATTTCGGTAACTACACCTGTAAATTTCTTGCCTAAAAATGCATCAATCTCAATTTTTGATGAATCGCCAAGCGAGATCCTGTTGATATCGTTTTCGTTCACATCAACATTCACATCCATTTTGCTCAAATCAGATATGGTCATGATCTCGGTACCGGCAAATTGCTGGGTACCTAATACACGTTCGCCTTTTTCGATAGATAGTTTTGATACCACGCCATCAACAGGTGAATAAATAGTGGTTTTGGCAAGATTGTCCTGAGCCTCTTTCACCGAAGCCTGCGATTGAGCCAAACCGTATTGCGAACCAACTACATTTTGTTTAGCTGCCTCTAAAGCGGCTTTTGCATTTTCGTAAGCCGCTTTCGCGTTTTCAAACTCAGATACGGTTAACACCTTATTGTCGTAAAGTTCTTTACTGCGTTTGTAAATACCAACCTGGTTATTGTAAGTTGCTTCGGCCTGCTTTAGCATCTGGCTGGTGTTACCAACGCTTGCTTTTTGGGTATTATATGAAGCCACAGCACGGTCATAGCCCGATTGCAAAATATCTGGCCTGATTTTACAAAGCAACTGGCCTTTCTTTACGACGTCACCCTCTTTAATAGGTAATTCAACCACCTCGCCCGATACTTCCGGACTGATCTTTACCTCAACATGCGGTTTTATTTTACCACTTGCCGATACGGTTTCGTTAATCATCCGCGTTTCGGCCTTCTCTACGGCAACCTGCGTTAAGGCAGGCTTGCCAATTAAACCGGTTACTTTGGCAACGATCAGCAGGACGATCAGTGCACCAAGGCCTATCAGAATATATTTAGTAGTTTTTCCCATGACGGTGAATTATTGAATATTTTATGGTTTTAGTTTTTAATTAAAGGGTTATCGGGTTGCCTAAATAGTAATCAATCACTTTGCTCCTGAAAATTACCTGGTACTGCGCCTCAATCATATCAAACTGCGATTTATTGAGGTTGGTTTGCGATGTATTATAATCGAGCGAGTTAACCAAACCTACTGTATAACGCTGTGATATGGTATTAAAAGCAGCCTTATTGGCGTTATAGGTTTGTGTTGCCGATTGATAGCGTTTATCCGCAGCCTGCAAATCCCATACGGCCTGGTAAATAATTTTGCTCAGGTTGTTACGGGCAAGTTGCGCCGTTACTTCGGCATTTTGATTTTGCAGTTTGGCCTTACGTACGGCGGTGCGCGTGGTAAAGCGGTTAAAAATCGGAATCTGTAAACTCAAGCCTACTGTTTGGTTAAAGTTATCGCTTATCTGCCTAAAAAAAGGATTGCTTTTAAACCTGACGATATCGCCGGAAAATGGATCGGTATAAGCTATATTCTTGGCATCCGAAAAATATGAACCTGCCGCGCCGAATAATACTACCGAGGGGTAATAACCGCTTTGGGCTATTTTAATACCCTGCGCGGCGGCTTTCTGGCGTTGATCGGCCAAAATCACATCAGGGTTAACGGCGGTAGCTGTTTTTACAACATCCTGCGGATCATAAAGTATCTTAACATCTTTTAGTTTGCTTATATCGGGCCTTTCAACTTTGATATCGGTGGCCGGGTCCATCTCCATATACTGTTTTAGCGTTAATAAGGATTGCTCCAGCTGATTCTCAGCATTGGTATAATTAAGCTCATTGGTTGATACTTGTGCTTTAGCCTGCGACAGATCGGCAAGTGTCTGGTTACCCACATCAAAATTTTTCTGGGCACGGTCTAATGCTATTTTCGAAATATCAATCTGTTGTTGCGCTGCGGTAACCAAATCCTGGTTGGTTAGCACTAACAGGTAAGTTGTAACTACGTTTAATATCAGGTCGTTCTTTACTTTGGCAACATTTGTCCTATCAGCATCAAGCAAAATTTTGTTTTGGATGATGGTATTGCGCAACTGACCACCCTGGTACAGCGTTACTTGTGAGTTAAAATTACCATTAGCAGCCAAAATTCGCTGGTTAACGAACTGGTTGGTTGATGGGTCGATATTGCGGCCGAAATTAAATGATGTTTGCGGACTTACACTTAAATTTGGCAATTGATTGTTTTTTGATTGTTTCAGGTCTTCCTCGGTAATTGCCGCGGTAAACTGGGCTTGTTTAATGGTAAGGTTGCGTTCAAGCGCCAAATCAACGGCTTTTTGCAGGCCTATTACCTCTTGTGCACCCGCATTAAGTCCAAACATGCTAAGTATGATGGTGCAAATGAGCGTTGCCTTTACTGATAGTAATTTTAGTTTCATAAGGTTTTTCTATACAATGTTAAGCAACTGTTCATTACATTGCAGCGTTTATCTTTGTTAAATGTTGTTAATCGGGAATAAAACACAATTGTCTTGATCCGTATGTATTTGGTTAAAACTCCGCGACTGCTGAAAAAGCTTTATCCCGAACTGATTTGGGATGTAAACCAAACTACCCCTTGTATTTATCTCACTTTTGACGACGGCCCTATACCAATTGTTACACCAGCTGTATTAAATATTTTAAAACAATACAATGCCAAAGCCACCTTTTTTTGTATTGGCGATAATGTACGCAAACATCCCGACATTTTTGAAGAGGTAAAAGCAGGCGGCCACGCCATAGGTAACCACACTTTTAACCATTTAAAAGGCTGGAAAACCGAAACGCAAACCTATGTTGATAATTTTTTACATGCAGATGAATTGCTGGATACTACGCTGTTTCGCCCCCCTTACGGGCGTATTAAGCGGGCGCAGATTAAAGCTTTAAAAACAGCCAAACCCGGTTTAAAAATTTTTATGTGGGATGTGCTGAGCGGCGATTTTGACATGACACTGAAGCCGGAGGATTGTTTGAAAGGCGTGCTGAAATATACCGAAGCGGGATCGATGGTGGTGTTTCATGATAGCCTCAAAGCTTTTAAACGGTTGGAGTACGTTTTGCCGAGGGCTTTGGAGGTTTGGAGTAAGGGGGGGTATAGCTTTGGCCCCCTAACCCCCTGAAGGGAGAATTTTGACGATTAAAACAAATGCCATTGTTAATAAAAAAGCTGCACACCTGTTTAGGATGCACAGCTCTTATGCGTTTTACAGTTGCTTTCTTATTTTTTTACCGAAGCATTTTCGGCAGCTTTAATAATTACGGCGGCAACAAGTTTTGGTTGCGACATGAATACTACGTGGCTTCCTTTTATTTCGGTGATTGCTGTATTTGAACGTTTATACATAGCGCGCTCAATATCGGGGTTGATGCTTTTATCTTCGGTGGCAACTATACCGTAAGATGGTTTGTTTCTCCAGGCAGCATTAGTAAGCGGTGTAATAAAACCTTTTGCATAAAAAGCACCTTGCGAAGCGTACATGAAATCAGCTTCTTCTTTGCTGATATCGGCACAAAAACCGGCGTGGAATTTAGCTTTGTCGTAGTAAACTATGCCTTTATCATCTGGCGATAAAACACCATTTTCAGGAGCCGGAGGGGCAGTTTGTAACCATTGCACGGTTGTTTCACCTTTATCGGGCTGTAATGCGGCAATGTAAACAAGCGCTGCTACTTTAGGATGGTTACCGGCTTCGGTAATTACCGAGCCTCCCCATGAGTGGCCAACCAATATTGCAGGGCCATCTTGTTTATCTAAAGCTACGGTTACGGCTTTAACATCGTCTTCTAAAGAAGATAAAGGATTTTGAACCACGGTAACGTTATATCCTTTTTTGGTAAGTTCGGTATACAAGGCTTTATAACCTGATCCATCGGCAAAAGCACCGTGAACCAATACTACGTTTTTAACGGCCTGTGCCTGTGCCAATGAATTGAAACCTAAAACTACGGCAAAAGTTAATACTAAACTTAAAAGGCCTGCTTTAATTCTGTTTTTTAATGATGGAGTTTTCATATTGTTTTTGTTTTGAATTATTCTGTTTGATTTAACAATACAAAAGTGCCCCAAATGCGGCAGGTGGGAAATGTCGCGGTTTCCCGAAAGATTGTAATTTTTTCCCGGAGGAGGGCTAAATGAAAAAAGCTTAGTTTAATTCCCTCCCTCGGGAGGGGTGCGGCTGGTTTGCGCCGTCGCAGGGAGGGGTTTGTACGCCATGCTAACGGATGTATCGGGCGGTGAAACCCCTCCCTACACCCTCCCAGGGGAGGGAATCGCACATCCCCCCCGCTTTTGTCTCTCTAAATCAATACGTTTGCTTTCCCTTACGCCGCCACCGCCTGCACTTTCCCGCTCCTGAAATCAGCAGGCGATTGTTTGGTATGCCGTTTAAAGAAATTACAGAAATAGGCCGGATCCTCAAAACCCAGTTCGTAAGTAATTTGCTTAACCGACTTACTGGTATAACTCAACAAACGCCTTGCCTCAACAATAATCCTTGACTGGATTACCTGTTGCGGGGTTTTATCGTTATACAGCGAAAATATATTTGAGAGTGTTTTTGGCGACTTGTTCATCATTTCGGCATAAAAACTAACCGAATGCTCCGTGCGGAAATTCATTTCAACCAGCAGGTTAAATTTGCGGAAGATATCCAGCTTCTGATCTTGGTTATTTTCGGCAGGGATATATTTTGCCCGGGCCAGTTGTGTAACCATAATGATGAGCCGCTTGAGCAGCATGATCAGCATATCATTCTGGATATTATCTTTCGTATTCAGCTCGAGTGTGAAGATATCAAGCAATACTTTCAGCTTTGATTGATGAGGATCATCCAGGGGGATAAACAGCAGATCGCCCATGCCGAAAAGAAAGCCTACGCAGCTTACTTCGGTATCGTGGTCAACTATACAATAATACTCCCGGTTAAACTGCCAGGCAATGATCTCTGTGGGCCTTTCGAAAGTAAAGGTTTGATCGAACATGAGGGGCAGCAGGGTATTGGCGTTAAACTCGTGATCTATGCCATCTATATTGATAGTTTGTTTTGCGCCGGTATTCCAGGCTATGGTGAAATATTTTTTGGCTTTATCGCGGGTATAAAAAAAGCGGTCGAAATTTTCTTCTTTGCTGATCAGTAACAGATCGCCACCAGTTTTATGATCGGAAACAATTAGCTTCATTAATTTTTTGGTGTTAAAGATAAGGCAGATCGACGAGGTTTGAGGAGAACATGTGGGTTTTTGACATTTTTAAAACTTCGCGCCACACTATTTTTAAATACCAATCAGCTATTGGAGCTACTTTGAACTATTGCCGAATTATCTTTCCTTTGCAACCATGAGCAACGAACTCACCGACAAAGCATTTTGGGCCGGTTACTGGGAATCAAAAAAAGATCTGGCCTTCAACGTGCCGGCTAATTATACTTTTCACAAACTGTTAAAAAGCCTTATTGATGGCAGTAAACCGGCATCGGCTATCGAGCTGGGCGGCTTCCCGGGCTATTTCGCCATCTTTTTAAAAAAACACTTCGGACTCAAGACTACCCTGTTTGATTTTTATGTACACCCCAAAGTATTGAAGGAAGTTCTTGACGCCAACCAGCTTGGTAGTAATGACATAGCTGTAATTGAGGGCGACCTTTTTAAATACGAGCCCAATACCCAATATGACCTGGTACTATCCTGCGGACTGATTGAGCATTTTAATGATACCAAAGGCATTATCGAAAAGCACCTTTCGTTTTTAAAACCGGGTGGAACACTATTTATTACCCTGCCCAACTTTACCGGTGTTAACGGCTGGGTACAACGCAATTATGATTTGAACAATTACGAAAAGCATAACATCAGCAGCATGAACCCTACTTTGCTGGCCACCTGTTGCAAAGAGCTTGGCTTAAAAAATGTGGAAGCATACTACTACGGTAAATTTTCGGTTTGGCTTGAAGATAAGGCTAATAAGCCGGCTACTGCCAAAGCTATCACCAAACTGGTTTGGATAGCAGGGAAAGTGTTCACTAAGATAGTACCGGTAGAATCGAAGGCTTTATCGCCATATATTGTGGTTACGGCGACGAAAGCTTTGTAAGGCTGAAAGTTTCAAAGATCAAAGAAATCCAAAAATCCAATAAATCAGGGTTTACTTATCTTTTGCTTCACAAACCTTACCACGCGCTGCACCAAACTTCCTTTCCTGTTGGCCAGGAAATGTTTGATGGCTTTGTAAGCCTCTTCGTCCTCCTTAATTTCATTCGGAAATTGCGTTACGGCTTTGCGGGTCATCTGTACGTGATAAATATCCTCATTGTTTGAGTGCACTCCGCTGCCATCGTGCCCGATATTCTGAATGAGTGACTGCGACGGATTTAAGGTTAAGCCATTCTTCAAAAAAATGGATGCATACCAACGGATGGCCCAGGAGTTATTCTTCCCCGCTTTAAACTGTTGAATCTGTTTCCAGAAATTCATTTTGCCTTCTATCGAAAAACGGGCAATTTTCAATGTATCAAACTGCGCTATCAGCTTATCAACATCAGGTTCAAAGTTACGCCATGCGCGGGCCCAGGTAGCCCATCCCCAGCTGGTGGCCGCGCGATAAAAAAAAGTTTCGGGGAGATTTTTATCATGCAGGTTGTACATGTAGGCACCAATATGCATTACCTGCTCCTGGCTGGCATACCTGTTCAGGGCATCATTAAAATATTGCAGGGTGTAGGGTGATGAAAGCAGGTCATCTTCAAACACAATCACCTTGCCATATTCATACACCAATTGGGTAACACCGCTTATTACAGATTCGGCCAGGCCGAGGTTACGTTCGCGGGCAATAACTTTTACCGATTTGAAGCCTGTTACACCATTTACCAGTTGCCGTACCTCCTCTACTTTTCCCTTATCGGCATCGGTTTTAGCAGCATCGCAAAAAATATACAGCCGTGTTTCATCAGCCAATAAATTTTGTTGTAAATAGCTGATGGTTCGGCGGGTATGATCGGGCCGGTTGTAAACAAAAAGGGCTATCGGGGCAAGGTTTTGCATGTTGTAGTTTGAAGGCAGATTGGTTTGGCAGGATTACAGGATGCAAACACACACCGTCCCCTCCCAAACCATTAATGAGGTGGCAAAATTATAGCTAAAACAACGCCGTGCAAAACAAAAGCATAATTTGTTTTACCCTACCGATTTTACCGTAAATGTAATGCGGCGGTTAAGTTGCCGACCTGCAGGGTTATCCTTACCGTTAGGTAATTTATTAGGGGCAATAGGCATGCGTTTTCCGTATCCTTTAGCAGTAATGCGGCCTTGTTTAACCCCTTTCAGCAACAGGTAAGCAACGCAGGCCTCTGCCCGTTTTTGCGATAGTTTAAGGTTATCGGCATCGCTTCCTATGCCATCGGTATGCGAGGCAAGCTCTATCTTTATCTTCGGGTTATCAATCATCACCCCGGCCAGTTTATCAAGCGTACCGAACGATTCGGGGCGTAAATTGGCATTCCCAAAATCAAAGTAAATATTATCAACGGTAATAGGCACGTTAACCTTGTAGCTCTGCATGCAAATATCCGGATTGATCAATGTATCAATGCCAGGCCTTACTATAGGCGCCGGAACGGTTTTGGTAAAATATCCTTTTTGCGAAATCTCTACCTGGTAGCTGGGCAGCTTTTCTTTCACTTTAAAAACATAGCTGCCGGCCGTATCGGTAACAGCCGCCAGGATGCCCCTTTTTATAGCCGGGTCTTTAAGCAATACCCTTGCTCCGGCCATACCTTTTCCACTACCACAATCTATCACCTTGCCGTTAATGTACAGCGCCTGGTACTGCCCGGTAAAAAGGCTTAGGCAGCAATCAGAACCGCGGGCCGAACTGAGGTAAAATTTATTGGCATTATTGGGATCGAGATTGTAATAAAGATCGTCTTTTGAGGAGTTAACCGGGTAACCTAAATTTGAAGGAACCGACCAGTGACCGAAATCGCCGTCGCTGCGGTAAATATCAAAACCGCCCATGCCGGTAAAACCTGTCGAGCTGAAAAACAAAGCCTTATTGGCCTGATCGTAACAAGGCGATTGCTCATCATAAATGGTATTTACAGTACTGCCCAGGTTACTAACTGTTGTAGGTTGGCCATAATCGTCCAAATCACTTTCCCAGATATCATCACCGCCTTCACCGCCTGGCCTGTCTGATGAGAAGAACAAGCGCTTACCATCCGGCGTAACAAAAGGATGTTTTGAATTTGATCCATCAGCATTTACCGTATTGTTCAACCTTTCGGGCTGCTGCCATACGCTGTTCACCAGTTTACTTAAGTAAATAGCCGACACGGTTTTACCGCCTTTTTTATACCAACGGGTAAGGTACATTCTGTTACCTGTACCATCAAGTGCCGGAGTGGCATATTCAAATTGCCCTTCCTTATCAAAGGCGTTGAAATTAGTTGCCAGCGCTTTGGTCGAATCAAGTATCGCCGAGCTGTAAATGCGGTTGGTATAAAACTTATCCTTCTCCACCATTCTTGATGAGGTGAACCAATAGCGGCCCAGGTTTACCGAAAGCGCATAATCGCCCTGGTCCTTATTTAAAAACACCAATGGCGATACATCCACAGCACGCGGGTTTTCCATTTGCTTCATGGCATAACCGCAAGAAGCTATTTCCTTTTTGGCAATGGCCAGATATTTATCGTCGGCCGCGCTGCCTGCAAACAGGTTAAGCTGCTCTAATGCCTCCTGGTATTTACCGTTGGCCTGTAAACTAACCCCATACCATAGCGGTATTTGCGGGTATTGCTTTACTCCCTCGGGCGTATTTGCCTTTGCATACCATATAGCAGCATCGGTGTAATCTTTATACAAACGGTATGATTCGGCCAGTTTATAGGTTACGTACAGGTTTACCGCCTCCTTTTTTGAGGGAGTTGCTGCATCTGCAATATGCTTGTAGTAATAAGCAGCTGCGTAATATTCCTGCCTGTTAAAAGCCGAATCGGCCAGGGTTTTATAGTTTTTTGAGGCCTGTCCAAATGAAACCGCCGGAAATGCAAATAAAAAAAAGTAAAGTAAAAGCTTCTTCATATTATATCCTTGGGCATATTGGAGCCGGAGAATCGGCATAACGACTAAATATATAGCTTATTGATAACTCAAAACCACCTACGCCCGATGTTACCGAACGAAGGCCTGATGTATTAAAATCATAACTGGCACCTATCACCATGCGCCTGATGTGGTAGCCTATATTGGCAATCGCAGCATCCTGCAGGCGCAGCATGCCTCCAAGTACCAGGCCATTATCATCAGCAAACTTAAACTCGGAGTAGATACCGAAAGCCTTAATCTCAGCCTTATTTTGTTTAATGTAAACAGCATTGGGTATCACATCCAGCAATTGCGAAGCTTTGATGCGGATACCGCCGTGTGCGGTGAAACGCATCGGCAATTTACTGTTGATGCCGCCCGAGGCAAAGGGATCCTTTACATCGGTAAGGTGGTTTACGCTTACCCCGCCAAACAGGTTGGCTTTATTCATAGGATCGGCATTGTAATAATAGATGCCGGCGCCGGCATCAAATACCGTAGCCGATGAATAGCCAAAATTTTCAAAGTTGGGGATGGTGGGATCGAAACCGGTATTTGGATCGTACTGATTATCTGATTGCAATTTGCCTGGATCAAAGCTGCGGTTAATTACACCGGCCTGTAAACCAAAATGCAAACGCTGGTTACCATCACCTGAGATAGGGATCCCGTAACCAAACGAACCGTAGGCGGTAAAATAGTTATAACCGGCCGTGCCTGCTTTCTGGTCAAGCACGTTAAAACCAATGGCGGCCTTATCGTTTACCTTATGATCCATCGAAACACCGGCCGTACGGTAGCCATTGTTAATATTGCTCCACTGATCGCGAAAATTGGCTGAGAGGCGGGTATCACCGTCAAATGCGCCGGTAAGCGCCGGGTTTAACCACAGCGGGTAAGCATAATATTGCGAAAAGTGCGGATCAACCTGCGCTTTCACTATCCCTGCAGCCGCAAACTGCAACGCTATTGTAAGTATGAGTAATAGTTTTTTCATCGTAATAGCGTAATTGTTCCTTTTTTCTTCAATTCCGCTCCGTTATTCATCGTAGCTTTTAAATAGTATACATAAACGCCCACCGGCATTAATGATCCTTTAAAATAGCCATCCCAGCCTTTATTAATATCTGTTGAGGTAAAGAGCAACTGCCCCCATTGGCTGTACACATAAAATGCCATGGTTTGGATGTTTTTTCCGTGCACGTAAACCACATCATTATTACCATCGGCATTGGGTGTAAAGTTGTTGGCTACAAATATCACATTGTTGTTATCAATGGTAGTAGCTGTTACTGCCGCCGATGCCTGGCTAAGCGTACAGTCTGTTGCGCCAAGTGCTTTTACTGTAATAGTTACCGGCACATCCACATCAAGCCCGCTTATAGTATGGCTTAAACCGTTGGCGCCCGAGCTTGGGGCTTTATAGGTTGCACCATTATCGGTACTCACCTGGTAACTGGTGGCGCCGTCAACAGCATCCCATTTAAAGGTTACGCTGGTTGCAGTAACTTCGCCAACGGTAACCACAGGCGGGTTAAGTGGTTGCGTCATTTTTACCTGTACCGGAATACGGGCATTGGTAGTACAGCCCCCTGTGTTTGTAGCTTCAACATAATAAGTTGTAGCCGCATTTAAATTAGGGGTAGTATACGTAGCGCCTTTGGCCAGCAGGTGGCCGCCGGTTGCAGCATCGTACCATGATATTACGGAATTAGTTCCGGTGGCAGATGCGGTTAACGTAGCCTTTGTACCGGAACATATAGAAACTCCCGCCGCATCCACAACCGTAACCACAGGTGGCTGAACAGGAGTAACACTGATTGAAGTTCGTGATGATGAAATACAGCCTGTTGCATTTACAGCACGCACATAATAAGTTACCGCACCGTTTACATTATTCAATACAAGACTGGTGCCTGTAAATACAACATTGGCATCGTTGGGGTTGTTAAACCATTGATAAGTGATGCCGCTTTGCGGATTTTTTATGCTGAGGGTGGTTGTTGTGCCTGTGCAGGCGATAACCGTGCTCTGGTCAAACTGAGGGGCCGCAGGTATGGGATCAATGTTAACCTGTATGGTTGTCAGCGCGCTGCCGCAGGTACCATTTGATGCCTCAACGTAATAAGTTTTGTTGGTGTTTAAAATTGGTGTTGTATAGGTGCTTGCGGTTGATAACACCACAGTTTTAGCCGGAGAATCGTACCATTTATAAGTAAAACCGGCCTGCTGTGTAACGGCTAAGGTAACGCCCGAACCCGCGCAAATGCGGTAAACAGCCGCAGCAGGTGTTGGCGACGCCGGAGGAGGCGAAACCCTGATAATAATTACATTACTGTTAACCGGTGTTGTACAAGCACCTGAGGATACCACACGGCGGTAATAAGTATCCTTTTTTAAAGCCGCCGGGTCGTAATTTTTTCCGGTTGCACCAGTAATATCAGTAAAAGTCAAATTATCTGTTGATGACTGCCACTGGTATGTAAAAGTACCATCGCCGCCGGTTGGCGTGCTGCCGGTAATTGAGGTAGGATCGCCGGTTGAGCAAAACTGGGTTACCGGCGGTGCCGAAATGCTGTTGTTGGTTACCGAGCGGATGGGGCGTACGGTAACATCGTAATATGAATCGAAAGCGATAACGCCCGCAGTGCTGGTGCGGCGGCGCAGACTGTAAACGATGCTTGATGCCGTATTATTAGTTAACGATGAAGTAATGTAATCCTTCAAAGTATTGCCGGCGGGAGCACTAACCCAGTTGCCATTGCTGTTTATCTGCCACAAAAAACTATCCGGAACCGGGTTTTGAACTTCGCCGTTAAGCACAGCCGCCGCTGCCGAACAGATGGTAATGGTTATTACAGCCGGTGCAGGTGGGTTGGCAATATGATTAAATTTTATGACATCGTTATAAGCCGCAAATCCAGCTAAGGTATTAACATCGCCCATACCAAAAGCTTTAATCCCGGAGATCCGAAGCTCGGTTGTCCGGCCAAAAGTGGCATGCGGAATAGATAACAGGCAAAGTATTGCCCATAAAAAAAGGTTATATAAACGAGCAGGCATTGGGGTGCATAGCTTAAATTAATGGATAATGTTAATAATTATCCGTCATATTATTAAATTTTCAGAATATTTTAACTGCCGGCAAACTATTTTAAAGCCAGACGCAACAACTTTAGCCCTTAAGGGGTAATATGGCCTAAGTTTTTACTTAAACAGGTCGCCGCTGTGAAGCCGTAGCTTCATCCATTCTGTTCATTTTTACGGAGAAGTTAATTATAATGTTTACCTAAATACATTTTTTTAACATTAATTAAAAACACCAGGGTTGTACCGTAAAACACTATCCTTTTACATGATCATACTGAGCAGATTTATGATTGAAAAAAGAACTATCAATATTTGTGACAGGCCGGTTATTCACAATAAAAATCCGGACTAAGCGCCCCGTTTTAAAATGCGGTCAAATATAAGATTTATATCTTCCGAAATTTTTAAAATATAGGCCAGAAAGGCATAAACAATCCCCACAATTACCGAGCGGTAAAGCATATCAGCATATACATTTTTAAGCCGTGGCAGGTAAATACCTATCAGCATACAAACAGCAAAAACCAACAAGGCATACAAATGCGCTTTGCCAAACGGCTGAAGACCAAACTTGACCTTAATAAACAGCCAGTAGGTAAAATTGAGCACCAACATGGTAACCAGGTAGGATATGGCTGCTCCCATCATACCCATACGGGGTATCAGTACCAGGTTGCATACCAGGCATAATATCACACCGGCAACATAAAAAACAGTGGTAAGCCTGTAATATTTTGATAGGTTGATGATGTAATTATTAAGGCCGCCCGTCATATCAACCAAAAAAGCCACCCCTACTACTATGAATACGTTAAAAACGCCGGCGTACTCGGGCTTATGCAACAGCATAATGATAAATTGTTTATTCACCACAAGGCCGGTAAACAGCAGGCAACCTATCAGCATTTGTACTACCGATGTTTTGTAATATACCTTACCTATTTTGCCAACATCATTTGATGCCCATGCCTGCGAAACAATTTGTAACGACGTACGGCTTAAAGCCCGTGCCGGCATACTGATCACTACCGCGATGGCAAAAAAAGTACCATAAATACCTACGTATATAAATGATTGTTTGGTAAGCAAACTCAGCATCAGTGTATCCAGGTTTTGGATCATCACGAACGAGCTGTTGCTGAGCAGCGTAAATACCCCGTAGTTAACAAATTTCCATCGGTCGTTTTTTACAACTGCCTCTATCCGCGAGAATTTAAAATTGCCGTCTTTAATTATATAAATCCAGAGTATCAGCACCATCAGGGCGCTGGCTAAAACATAAATTAAAATAAAGGCATGATAATCAATCAGCCCCGCGGCAATAAGAAAAACGCTTGCAGTAGTAAACAACCGCAGCCCTACCTCGCGCAAAAAAGATGAAAACACATTTTTAAATACAGTAAGCGCAAAGCTTTCAATAACCGAAAAAGTTAAGGTAAAAAGCGCCAAAGGGATGAGATAGTAAAAATACCGCACCAGTAGCTGCGAGCCTTCCCTATCCTTATAATGATCAATGATATTATTGCGCGAAACCACAAATAACACGGTGAAAGCAATAAAACTGATCAGTGTCCACCAAAACGCAAAGGTTACAAAGCCGCCGTGTTTTTTATCGTCGGTGCGGTAGTATGGAAAAAATTTAATGATGATGTTGTTTATCCCTACACCTGCAATCTGGGTATAAAGTGCCAGAACAGTTGTTGTGAGGCTGAAAAAGCCAATCTCCTCAATACTTAATACACGCTGAAAAAGTATAATTCCGTTAAAAAAGCCCAGCATGATGCCCGCATATAAAATGAGGCTGTTAAAAAATCCCTGTTTCTGTAAAAGATTCATTGAGTTTTATTTGCTGATGCTGTTTTGAATGATACGATCGAGCAGGTTGATACGCAGATTGATATCGTAATTATTAATCATGTGCCAGCGCGCGGCGTTACCCATTTTTGCCGCCAGGTGCGTATCATCGGCTAATATCATCATTTTTTTGGCCATGCCTTCAATATCATATTCATCAACCAAAAAACCGGTTTCGCCATCAACAACAGCTTCCTTAATGCCGGAGTGGCGGGTTGAAACTACAGGCAAACCCGAAGATGAAGCTTCGAGCACGGTTACCGGCGTACCTTCCTTATCGCCATTGGCGGCGGTTACCGAGTGTTGCACAAAAGCCCGCATCTTAGCCATTAAAGCTCTTATTTCATCAGATTTCAGCACACCGGTTAGGGTAATGGCACCCTGAAGATCCAGTTGGATTATTAGATTTTTAGTTTCATCAAACAACGGTCCTGTACCGGCCATCCACAGTCCGGCATCGGGATATTTTTCGTGAACGATTTTGAATGCACGGACCAATGATTGAGGAGATTTCTTTTCGACAAAACGCCCCACAAACAAAAAATCACGTGCCGAAGCCGAAATATCAAGCAAGGGAAAAGCCGATGTATCAACTCCGCATGATGCAGTATACACTTTATCTGCCGGTGCCCCCATTTGCTTGAGCGTTTCGGCCATTTCGCCCGATACTGCTATAAATGCGCTTGCGTATTTAAAAGCACCCTGGTACAAATCGGCATAAGCGGCAACCGTATCACGATGAAATACATCAGCGCCGTGAAAATGGATCACTAAAGGTACCCCGGCAAGTTTGCAGGCCTCGGTAACAGATGCCCCCACCATTCCGTACTCGGCAAATACAGCGTCTATTTTATTTTCTGTGAGATAATTTTTTAATGCACGTGTACGGATGCCGATTTTTTTTTGCCTAAAAACTCTTTTTTGGATAAGATAAAGCAGCAAACCCAGTTTTGAACGGATCAGGGTTTTATCTTCATGATCATAAACCGGGAAAGCGCCGCCATAAAGCACCTTTTTGTTACCGCCAAGGCGGTAGATATGCATTTGTATAAAGGTTTCGGAAAATGCAGATTTATTGGGCTTGATGATACATAAGTTATATGCCTGATCCATATCAGCCTAACTTTTTACGAACAAATCCCCTGCGGAAGAAACTGCCTAATTTGTATATGGCCTTATTAAAGATCCTGCGGCTGCGCTGCGATGCGGTTACCGGTTTGGGATGAAAGAAAGCGGCTTCAAAATCGCTGTTTTTTTCCAGTACGATATGGGCATAGTCGCCAACATTCCATACATTTTTCAGTTCGTACAAAATAACCTCGGTGCCGGTATCTGCCGCCAGCTTACCAATCACATCAAATGAGATATGCTCATCAACAGGCTGCATAGTTTCGGGCTTGTTAACTAACGACCATTTGAGGTTTGCCGGGGTTGGCACGGTTAAAATAATCCGCCCCTTATCGCGTAATATTTTGGCCAATGCCGCATGAACAGCAGGCCTGTCGGTAACTGCAATATGCTCATACACATCCATAAATATGATGAGATCAAACTGTTCGTTAAAAGTATCGGGGGTAAGGATGCTTTCCTTAAAATTCAGTTTACTATCGCCAAAAAGCTTTTGGGCTATCTGGATAGACATGGTGCTTATATCGATGCCTGTAATAACAGCATCCGGCCAATACTTACGCATGCGCGAGCAGATATTACCCATTCCGCAGCCTACCTCTAAAATGCGCGCCGGTTTTGAAGGCGTAAAACGCTTAATGGTTTCCCATCCATATTCAATACGCGGGTTTACTACAATGTAATCATTAAGCTTGTTTTTAACGTGCTCATCATAATAAGACACTACATTTTCGCGGTTCGGATTTTCAGTCATTACAGATACAGAGTATATAAAGCTATGCTTTGCAGGTACAAAGTTAATAAATAATATTAAAGGGGCTTTTGGGCAACTATTACATAGATAGCACCGTCGCGGTCACGTTGCGCCTGGGTATTTATTTTATTAAATAACCCTATCATGGCCTGCATTACCAGCGCAAAAGGCGGAATTAAAAATTTAGGCAGTTTAACGGCAATACCATCCTGAAACAATTGCAAACCACTTGCAGATAAACCTAAAATGCCATAAAACATGCTGATCTTAAAATTTTCAGCCTCGATGGTTTTACGTAAACCTGCGCTTGTCCAACGCCAGTAGTCGTTAGGTGTTGGGTGATAAAACCAATGGCCATGGGTGGTGATGATAGCCGTTCCGCCGGGTTTTAAAATACGCAAAGCTTCCTGAAGATAGCCTGAGGGCGTATCAACATGCTCCAGTACCTGGTTGCTTAATACAATATCACAATAATTATCGGGCAATGTTGTTTTACTGTCAAAGCCTATATGGTGCTCGGCTTTGGGGTTCATTTCCAGGTCGATACCCAGGTATTTACCCACCAGCGGATCAATGAGTTCGCGGTAGGGCATGTCGCCGCAGCCAAAATCGGCCAGTAAAAGCGTTTTATTATCTGCGGTGAGCTGCTTTATTATTTCGATTGTTTTATCCCTCAGTTGCGAAAGGACTATGTAGCGCGTGTGAAAAATGGAGGGGTATAACCGGTCGTTACCTTTCATGCGGCTAATTTAGCAGTTTTACCGAAGTTTTTATTTACGCATTAAAAGAAGTGCCAGTTGCTCTGTTATCCTGTTTACAATTTAAATGAGTTGATTCTTAGTCATTTTTCCGGGCAGCTTTCTTTTTAGCAGCAGCCTTGGTAACAATCAATACTACGCCATTCGCGGCTTTCTCGCCGTAAATTGCAACTCCCGTTTTATCCTTTAACACGCTGATGCTTTCGATATCAGATGGATTAAGCGAGTTTAAAACAAAGCGGCTATTTTGCACTTTTCCGTCAACAATATACAACGGTTGCACAGGTCCGTTAACATCTCTGAGTATAACGGTTGATTTGGTTGTATCCCGGCGCACCTGTGTAGAAAATGACGAGACGGGGTTACCTGTTTCAACCGCGCCGGTTTTATTTTCTCCGGCTTTTTCTTTTTGATCATCGGCCAGCTTAAAACTTATCGGCACGCTGTACTGCACTTTAACTGGATGTCCGTTTTGTGTGCCGCATTTCCAGGCAGGCGAAAGTTTCAGCACCCGCACCGCTTCTTCATCGCAGCCGGAACCAATTCCTCTAACAACCTTCATATCAGTTAACGAGCCGTCCTTTTCAACTATAAAAGTAATAATTACCCGGCCCTGCACGTTGTTATCGCGAGCGGCTTTGGGATACTTAAGATTGATTGCCAAAAACTTGCCGAAGGCTTCTATACCACCCGGAAACTCCGGCACCTGTTCTACAGAGGTAAAAACAGGATCAGATGTAATTTTTCCTTTAATGCCCGGCACCGTATCAATTGTAGCTACATCATCCGGGGCCAGCGAAAAATTGATAGGTACAGAATATTGCACCCTAACCGGCCTCCCGTTTTGTATACCCGGTTTCCATTTTGGTGATAACGCTATAACACGCAGCGCTTCGTTATTCAAATCATCGGTAATACCCCTTACAATTTTCTCGTTTGACAGAGCGCCGTTTTTTTCAACAATAAAAGTGATGATCACCCGGCCCTGGATCTTTTGTTCGCGGGCGGTTGCAGGGTACCTGATGTTTGAGCCTAAAAATTTGCCAAAGGCTTCAATCCCGCCCGGAAACTCAGGCACGTTCTCAACAGCAGTGAACACCTCCGTAGTATCAGCAGGGGTAACCTGGTTATCCTCAATAGCAGGAAGTGGTTCATCAATTGTTATTTCGGTTACCTTACTGGCCGGGGTAGCAAAAACTTTATCGGCTTTGGTATTGATCACCGTAATAGCATCACTATTATTAATAGTAGCCGATGATAAAATCATCATCAAAATAAACAAAGGTGCCGAAAGCCCGTATTTGATCAGTTTAATGCGCTGCGAATTGTTTTTCTGCAACATTATAATCCTTGCCTTCAGCATACTTTTGTTAAAAAACGGGTTAACCAAATCATGTGTTGGCGTATGGAACGTTTGGCTTAAAAGCAGCATGGCGTAATCGGCCTTATTGGTGCCTGCTTTAATGGCCTGCCTGTCGGCAATAAACTCATGGATATGTTTAATGGCCATGCGGTAAAAATAAACCACCGGGTTAAACCAGTTGATAATCATCACCAACTCAACCAAAAGCACATCGGCCGAGTGCCATTGACGGGCGTGCACCTCCTCGTGGGTGCTGATGGCGGCATGTTCTTCATCATCGGCATTAAGTTTCACCGTTTTAAAAAAGGAGTAAGATACAGGAGGCTCGGGCTGGCTGATCACTTTTTTTAGCCTGATAAGCTGCCAGATTAGCCTGCCCGATAAAAACAGGATCCCAGCAACATAAATAATAAACAATATCTGCCCAATGCTCACCGGCGATTCTTCAATCGGCTTAAAGTGATAAACCAACACGGGGCTGTTATACAAAGTATATTTTACCTGTTGAGTGATAAACAGGTTTTGCACCCAGTTAGCCTGGATAACAGGGATCATGAACGACAGAACGGCGGCACTTACCAGGTAAAGCCTGTTAAGCTGAAAAAAAGTTTCCTTCCGCAACAACAGCATATAAAACCCGTAAAACAGCAACAGGTATATGTTTACCAACAACAGATATTGCCACCAGCTCATAATTATTTTTCTTTTAGTTTTTCAATCAGTTTCATGATCTCATCGGCCTCGTTCAGGTCGATTTTTTCCTTCTTCACAAAAAATGAAAACATGCGGTTAACCGAGTTATCAAAATAGCCGTTTAACAATTTATCGGCTGCAAAATTCTGGTACTGCTCTTTGCTGATAACCGGGTGATACTCGTGACTTTTGCCGTAGGCCGTATGCCCCACAAAACCCTTGGTTTCCAAAATCCGGATTATGGTTGATACGGTATTGTAGGCGGGCTTGGGCTCGGGCAACTGGTCGATAACGTCTTTAACATACCCTTTTTTTAATTGCCAAAGCACCTGCATAAGCTGCTCTTCGGCGCGGGTTAACTCTTTAATTTCCATGTGTGTACTTTTAATATTAATACCTCGTGTATTAATTTAACTGATCGGTTTATCTAAGGTAGATGATGTATTTCAAATTAACAACTAAATTTTTAGTTTTTAGTTTGATAAACTTTTAATTGCCATCTTCGTTGTGATACTTCATATACCATTTATAAATGAATATAACTTTTCATGGCGCTGCCCGTAACGTAACCGGCAGCAAGCATTTAGTTAGGCTTAATGACGGCACCGGCATTTTACTTGATTGCGGCATGTTTCAGGGCCTGGGCGAACAAACCGAAGAAATGAACGAGCATTTTGGTTTTAACCCAAAAAAGGTTGATCACCTGATCCTTTCACACGCACACATTGATCATTGCGGACTTATTCCGCGGCTGGTTGCCGAGGGTTTTGAAGGCAATATTTACTGCACCCCGGCCACAATGGACCTGGCCCGTATCCTGCTACTTGATTCGGCTAAGATCCAGATGCAGGATATTGAATATGACAATAAACACCGTGCCCGTAAAGGCCAGCCACTGCTTAGTCCGCTATATACCGACGAGGACGTGATGGAAGCCCTGCACCTGTTTAAAATTGTAGAATATGGTGAAGAATATGTGATAAACGAAAATGTAAAATTCAGCTTTACCGATGCCGGGCATATTTTGGGCAGTGCAGCGGTGCATCTCAATATTTTGGAGGATGTTAAAAGCTCCCGCATTTCATTTAGCGGTGATGTGGGGCGCTACGGCGATCTGTTATTGAAAAGCCCCGAACCTTTTGAACAGGCCGATTACATTTTGCTCGAATCAACATACGGCGACTCGCTTCACAAAGAACTCGGACCGATTGAAGATGCGCTGCTCGATATTATTAAACAAACCTGCGAGGTTAAAAAAGGAAAGGTGATCATTCCCGCTTTCGCCGTTGGACGTACACAAGAGCTTTTATACGCCTTAAATGGGTTGGAATTGAAGGGTATTTTACCTGATGTTCATTATTATGTAGATAGTCCGTTATCTGAAAAAGCTACCCAGATACTGATGAATCACCCCGAGGTATATAATAAACAAGTACAGGATGTTTTAAAGACGGATGCCAACCCGTTTGGGTTTAAAGGGCTAAGGTTTATTGAAAGCGTAGAAGAATCAAAAGCGTTAAACGATGATCCGCGCCCATGCGTTATTATAGCTTCATCGGGCATGGCCGAGGCCGGGCGGGTAAAACATCATATTAAAAACAATATCAACAACCAAAAAAACACCATTTTAATGGTTGGCTATGCCGAACCAAACTCGTTGGGCGGCCGCCTGCTGCGTGGCGATCATGAAGTACACATTTTTGGTGAACAATACGAGGTTAAGGCCGAAGTACGTTCGATCAGATCGATGAGTGCCCATGGCGATTACGACGACTTACTGCATTTTGTATCCTGCCAGGATCCGGCTTTGGTAAAAACCGTGTTTCTTGTCCATGGCGAATATGAGGTGCAGCATCATTTTGCCGGCAAGCTTAAGCAGAAAGGATTTCAGCATGTAGAAATCCCCTATCAGCACCAACGGATCGATTTAAAATAAGCTGGAAAATATTCTTTAATTCATAGAAAAATTTCCATATTTGTATTGGATAAACTTTTAAAGTCATGGAAAAGCGTAAATCAACCACCGGCAAAACACCAAAACCCAATCAATACAATATTGAGCCTATGGTAAGTTATGTAAATGACTTTCAGGAACCTTACATCACCATACCCCGGTACAATGATGATATCGGCCTGCTCGACAGATCAAAAAAAGGACTTGAAGCTAAAAGCGCTCTTGATTTTCTGGCACTTTCGGGTTTTACGCAGGATGAATTTCAGGAAACTTTTAAAACCACGGTAAAAACCATTCAAAACCACGTTAGCCGCCAGTTAAAGCTTGATGCCTCATTAAGCGAAAAACTGCTTAAATCATTCGCTTTGTTTGATAGCGGTATTGAGGTATTTGGTTCGGCACAGGCTTTTCAGCAATGGCTGCATGCGCCTGCTTATGGGCTCGGCAATCGTGTACCTTTTAATTTGATGGATACGATTACCGGAATTCAGTTTATTGACGAGGAGCTCACCCGCATAAAATACGGCGATCTGGCTTAAAACATGCTGATATACAGGATAGCGCTTGCCAAATACGCGGATAAGCTGATAGCATCGGGCAGGGCCGCACGTTGGAACCCGAACGAAGTGGATATGATCTATACGGCATCAAGCCGGTCGTTAGCCTGCCTTGAAAACGTGGTGCACCGTAACCAGCTGGGGCTTATTGCGGCTTTTAATGTAATGACTATTGAGGCGCCGGATAAACTTAAAATAACTACCCTTAAATTAGATGATCTCCGTGTTGATTGGAGCGATTTTAACCAAATGCGTTATACTCAATTGATAGGCGAAAATTGGATCAGGGAAAGAAAAACGGCTATTTTGGCCGTGCCATCATCAATTATTGAAGAAGAATTTAACTACCTGCTTAACCCTAAACATGAAGATTTTGGGGAGATCAAACTAATCCGGTCGGTACCGTTTATTTTCGACCAGCGGATAAAGCAATAGATTTAATAACAAAAACGTCATTGCGAGGAACGAAGCAATCCCAAACTATACAGGTCGAACCTGCTAATCGGGGATTGCTTCGTTCCTTATAATGACACGTGTTTGTCAATTTTTATATTACCTTGCCGGTTGAGGTTTCGGCAATTCTTTACGCGGAATCATCTCGGCGCGTTGCGAAGTATGATATACAAATGAAGCTACGATGGTAGCAGCCTGTTTCAAATCATCTTCTATCAACCTGTCATAAGTATCCTGGTTACTATGGTGGGTACGGGTACCATAGTCAATTGCATCCTGTATAAACTGGAAGCCTGGAATGCCAACCGCATCAAACGACAGGTGATCCGTGCCACCTGTATTTCGGATGGTAAGCGTGGTAGCGCCTAAATCTTTAAAGGGCTCTAACCATGCCTTGAAAATAGGCGCGGCAGCCGAATCGCCCTGCAAATAAACGCCGCGGATTTTACCGGTGCCGTTATCTAAGTTATAATAGGCCGATAGCTTAGCTTGTTCCGGTTTTAATTCCATGGTTTTTGGATCGCCAAAGTGGTTGGCTACGTAACCGCGCGAACCAAATAAACCCTGCTCTTCCGAGCTCCATAAGGCTATGCGGATGGTGCGTTTTGGTTTAAAGTTGATGGCTTTTAATATACGCATCGCCTCCAACATTACCGCGCTGCCGGCCGCGTTATCAGTAGCGCCGGTTGCCGCATGCCATGAATCAAGGTGACCGCCAATCATTACCACCTGGTTTTTCAGTTTTTTATCCGTACCCGGAATTTCGGCAACAACATCGTAACCCTGCAAATCATCAGTAATAAACTGAGTTTTAATTTCGGCCTCCAGTTGTACCGGCTGTCCGCCTTTCAGCAAACGTAATATACGCTGATAATCTTCGCTGCTGGTTTCCAGCTCGGGCGCTACTGCTTTGGCTGTATCAGCGTACGACGCGCCGTTGGTTGTAAACACCGTGCCATCAGTGCCGCGGCCCTGGCTTAATATCAGGCCTACTTTTTCGTCAACCAAAAACTGGCTTAAAGCAGTTCTGAAAGCGCGTAACTTACGGAATGATGCCATTTGTGCAGCGTTAGGATCAGGAGCATTGCGCCGCGGACCGGCCGGTGTAGCTTTGGCATTAGCCATTTCTGCAAGCTCTTCGTCGGTGTAGCGGGCTGCATCAATCTTCCAGGTGCGTTCGGTTGGGGCTTTGGTATCAAATATTACAATTTTACCGGCCAGCTTGCCTTTATACTGCTCCAACTCGACAGCCGAATCGGCTTTTAAAATCATCACGTCGCCTTTAATTAAGCCATTGGTACCAGGTGTCCAGGCTTTAGGAATAGCGATAATAGCGTGATAATACGGAACGGTAATGGCGGCGTAGTTTTTCTGCACTTCCCAACCTTTACCAAATTTGCCCCAGCTTTCCAGCCTGGCATTGCTCATGCCCCAGGTTTTAAGCTGGTTAACAGCCCATTTCTGCGCACGGATTAAACCCGGCGAGTTTGCCAGGCGCGGACCCGAAACATCAGTAAGGTAAAAGGCCGTTTCCATTACCTTTGAATGGTTCAGGCCTTCCTCCCTTATCTTTTGCACCATGGCCGCATCAACGGGCTCCTGGGCTAATGCCGGTACTGCAATACCGGCTGCAATAAAACACGAAAAAAGTAGTTTTAACTTCATAATAAATAAATTATAAGATCAGTTCAGTCAGTAACAAACCTATTTATAATAAATTAAAATCGGGGAGATGTTGATTTAACAAAGTTGTTACATGCTTTATATTTTATAAGGTATATTTGGCTTATGAGTAATTACAGATTAGACAGAATGGCATTTAAAGCGCAAACTGCAAAAGAAGCTGCAAAGCATAGTACTTACTACAAAGATTTAACCTGGCAGGAGCGTTTACGTATCGCCAACTATTTAAACAGCGTTGCTTATAATTATCCGGAAAACGAACCGCCACGATTAGATCGGACAGCGTTTAGCATTAGAAAGCGCCAAAAATAATGGGCAATATTTTCAATCAGGATTTTCGGGACTTCATACATGAATTGAATGAAGGAGGTGTGAGATATATTTTGATAGGAGGCTACTCTGTTATTTTACACGGACATTCGAGAAGTACTGGTGATATGGATATCTGGATCGACAGGACTATTGAGAATTACAAGAAGTTAAAACTTGCATTTAGCAGATTTGGGATGCCAATTTTTGATATGACCGAAGAGAAATTCATGTCTCCGGAAATTGAAGTGTTTACTTATGGTAGGCCCCCTACATCCATTGATGTGATGACTACAGCATTGGGACTTGATTTTGATACCTGTTTTGAAAATGCCATCTATTTTGAAGAAGACGGTTTATCAATAAGGACAATACATCTAAACGATTTAATCAGCGCAAAAAAGGCATCTGGAAGACACAAAGACTTGGATGATCTTGACAACCTTATAAAGTAATACCTAAATGCGTCAGCCCTCCGGCGTTTTTTTCAACTCCGTTAGGAGTATCGTGTTTATAGTAGTGAGTTGTCATAGCGAGCAGGCTCCGTAGGTGCCCTGTATTCTAAAAAGCCAAGTCCTGTATAATTGTTAATTAATCAACAGCTTATAACCCCTGCCATGCACGTTAATGATCTCAACGTTCGGGTCATCTTTAAGGTATTTGCGGATCTTGCTTAAAAACACATCCATACTGCGGCCGTTAAAGTAATTATCATCGTGCCAGATATTTAGCAGGGCCTCTTCGCGGGTAAGCACTTCGTTTTTGCGCATACAAAGCAGGCGCAACAATTCGGCTTCTTTGGTTGAGAGTTTTTGCTGGGTATCGGCAATCATGATCATCTGCGAAGTATAGTCAAAAGTGTATTTGCCGATGTTAAATGAGGTTTGCTTTTCCTCTTCTTTTTTTCCCGCATTATCCGTGCGCTTCAATAACGCGTTTATCCGGAGAAGTAATTCTTCAATACGGAATGGTTTAGTGATATAATCGTCCCCACCCAAATTAAAGGCCTGGGTTTTATCTTCAATCATACCTTTGGCTGTAGCAAAAATAATAGGCACCTGGGCGTTAATTTTGCGGATATCCTTGCCAAGAGTAAAGCCATCTTTTTTGGGCATCATCACATCCAGTATCAGCAAATCATATGCTTGTTTGGTAAAGGCGCGCAGGCCTTCTTCCCCATCCTTACACAAAACCACATCAAATTTTCCTTTCAACTGCAGGTAATCCTGCAATAACAAACCCAGGTTGGCATCATCCTCAACAAGTAGTATTTTTTTCATGCTTATTCTTTAGTCCGGAGCTTACGCCACCGCGAATTTCAACTCAAACTCCGAGCCTTTGTCTTTTTCAGATTTTACACCTATGGTGCCGTTAAGGCGTTTCACAATCGTATTAACATAGCTTAACCCCAATCCAAAACCTTTAACATTATGCACGTTACCGGTTGGGATGCGATAAAACTGCTCAAATATTTTTGATTGCTGATCGCGGCTCATTCCTATGCCCTTATCTGCAACCCTGATAACAACCTGCCCGCTTTTAACGGCAGTGCTTATGGTAATATCAGGCGCCTCATTACTGTATTTGATGGCATTATCAATCAGGTTGTATAGCACGTTCGAAAAGTGGAGTTCGTCGGCAATAATGAAAGCATTATCGGCCTCGAGATGCAGCGTGGTTTTGGCATTGCACTTTTGCAGCTTAAGTTCCATACTATCAAGCACCAATGAAACCATTTCATTTACATCAACCGGCTTTTTATCCAGTTTAAAATCGTTACGCTCAATACGGGCAATATTCAGTACCCTTTCAATATGACTTCCCAGGCGCGCGTTTTCTTCAAAAATGATATTAGCCAGGCGGGAAACGCGGGCTTTATCTTCGGCTATTTCGTTATCCCGCAAAGCTTCACTGGCAATCATAATGGTTGATACCGGCGTTTTAAACTCGTGGGTCATGTTGTTGATAAAATCGATCTTCATTTCTGAGATCTTTTTTTGTCTCAGGATAGAGAAGATGGTATAACCAAAACAAAATATCAACACCATGGTAAGGCCGCCGGTGGTAGCCATCGATGCTGTCATGTTGCGCAAAATGAGCGAGTTTTTTTGCGGGAAGGATAGCATGATCTTACCCGGATCATTGATTACCTCTTTAGTAAATATTGGCGTTTGATAGGTGTTGGCCGCAACAAATACCGGAGGTTTCTCGCCCTCGCTATCACTGGCGTTCGAGAATATGAGCGAATCGCTGTTGGCAGTACTTATTTCATAGCTAAATGGCAACGTAATGCCACGGGTATGCAGCTCAAACCTCAATAACGAATCAATCCAAAGCGGATTAATGCGCTTGTTAAGCGGCTCACCCGATTTCCTGTACTCTTCGGCAAGGTTTTCAATAACGGTAGGTTTGTTGCTGGCCAGGTGCACTTTCTCAAGCGAATCAACCTCCAGCATTTTTTTGATCTGCAATAGCTGTTTTTCCTTTTGCTTGCGGGCTTGCTCCTGAACCCAAAGCGGGTTAATGCGGGGTACAGAGATCATCTGTTTACCAAATTGCGGATCTACATAAACATACCTCAATGTATCATACTTATGCAGTTTTTTAGGGCGCGTTATGCGGCGGGTAATGTGTGTACGTACAATTTCGGGTGTTAGCTGTTCATGCACCACACCAAACTCATCAGTATATTCTTCAACATGCACTTTAAAATCAACAGTACCTTCGGTTTGCAGCAGTCCGTTCAGCTCATCATCCATTTTTTTATGGTTGATCATTCGCTGCAGGCTATCCCTGAGCATGGCTATCCTTTTTTCGCGGGCAGTTTGTTTTTTGCTTCCGCTATTGGTTTTTACAGTGCGGATAGGTGCCGATCCGCCATCTTCACTGTCGGCAATTACATTACTAACGGGTTGAGTTTTGGCCTTTAAAAAGTTATTGGCGTCCTGCCGGGTAACTTTATCAACCACGCTATTGAGCGATTCGCGCACCGAACGATCAAACAGATCAGATTGCATCTGGTACGATTGGCGCAGGAAATAAAACTGCATGGCTATTACGCTCAAAAGCGCAAAACCCATCAATCCAATTATTAAACCTATGCTTCGTTTCTTCATTTGTTAACACACAAAATTATTTGAAATACATGTACGGTGTTGGTTTTTAACAATATTTAACAAAAGTTAGGGTAGAGATTAGAGGTTGGAGATCGGAGGTTAGTGGCATATTGTCCCCCTTTCGCAAAACATACTCGCCATAAAACTCCATAGGAGTACCGTGTTTATAGTTATAATCGTTTAGGATTTTTTGGCTCCGTAGGGAGCCTCCTTTTAAAAGCGATTACCCCGGGCTTTATTCACCTAAAGCAATATACAACATATATTATACCTGGCGACCGTAAAAACAAAAGGCTCCCTGTTTAATGAGGAGCCTTTTGAAAATTTTATTTTTATGCTGATAGCTTAGAACGGCAAATCGTCATCATCGCTTGATGAGCTGATATCGGCAGCCGGAGCAGCGTATTGAGGTGCGGCAGCAGCGCTGTTAGCAGCAGCCAGCGGAGTAATCCTCCATAACTGTAACGAGTTGAAATATGTCTTTTTGCCGGTTTTGTCTGTCCACGGACGGCCTTTTAAATTGAATGAAACTTCAACATCGTCGCCAATTTTTACGTTATCCAACAAATTGCAACGATCCTGTATCGCTTCAAACTTTAAATATTCAGGGTATTGAGGGTTCTCAATATATTCAAGTATAAGTTCGCGTTTTTTTAGCGATTCGGTTACTTGCTGGGTAGCCGACACTTCATGTACCTTACCTTTAACTTCCATAATTAGTCTTCAAATAATTTAAAATGTAAAGTTAATAGTAATGAAATTAAAATGGGGGCTTTTTAATTGTTAATTTTGCCTAATTAATATGCAAGTTTTCCACACCGAGAGTAAGATCATCATTACCTGTAATAAAAGACTATCGCCCTACCTGCAACAGGAGGTTGAAGCTTTAGGGTACGAGCCAACCCGTGTTTTCAATACCGGAGTTGAGCTTAAAGGCACCGTTACAGATACCATACCGCTTAATTTAAATCTGCGCTGCGGCAGCCAGATCCTGTATTTATTAAAAGCATTCACCGCCAATGACCCTGCCGAGCTTTACAACGAGCTGGTAACCATTGAATGGGAAAAGCTGATAGATTTTTCGGGATATTTTTCGGTAACATCCAATGTTAATAACGAACATATCCTTACACCCTTGTTTGCCAACGTTAAGGTAAAAGATGCCATTGTTGACAGGATTAAATCGGCAAAAGGCATCAGACCCAACTCTGGCCCGGAGGCTAATAAAACAGTTGTACACTTATACTGGCAGGATAACCGCGCCGAGATATTTTTAGATACATCGGGCGAAACGCTGGCCAAGCATAGCTACCGCAAAATACCGGGCAAGGCCCCCATGCTGGAAGCATTGGCAACCTCAACCATTATGGCAACCAACTGGGACAGGAAAAGTACTTTTATAAACCCCATGTGCGGCTCCGGAACATTGGCTATTGAAGCCGCCTTGCTGGCTACAGATAAACATCCCGGCCTTTTCAGGATGAACTATGGCTTTATGCACATTTTAGGCTATGATGAAACGGTATTTTTTGCCGAACGCCGCGCTTTAAAGGATAAAGCCAAAAAAGAAACCGGCTTTAAAATTATCGCCTCGGATATTTCGGCCGATGCGGTGGATGTTGCCCGCAAAAATGCCAAAACCGCTGGCGTAGAACATTTGATTGATTTTGCCGTTTGTGATTTTGAAGAGACGGAAGTACCTGCCGAACCGGGCATTGTTATGTTTAACCCCGAATACGGCGAGCGTTTAGGCGTACACACCAAATTGGAAATGACTTATAAACGCGTAGGCGATTTTCTGAAAAAGAAATGTCTTGGCTATCGCGGTTATGTGTTTACCGGGAACCCCGATCTGGCCAAAAAAATCGGCCTTAAGGCAGCAAGAAAAATTGAATTTTACAACGGAAAGCTTGACTGCCGTTTGTTTGAATACGAACTTTACGAAGGCAGCAAACGCGAGCCCAAACCCGAAAATTAAATGAAAAGGATTCTGTTTTTTATAACACTTATTTTATCATCAGTACTTGTAAAGGCGCAAACGCAACTGGTTTTCCCATTTCAGGGCGGCAGCCCCATTATGAATCGCTTTTTTAAAGACAGCCTTGTTGTATCGCCCGAGATCATGAAAAAGAAGGCCACCGGTACAGCCGTTTTTAAGTTTACGGCAGATGATAAGGGCACTATCAAAAAAATTATTGTTTATTATGCTGATGATGCTATCCTGGTAGTACCCATTATTGATGCGCTCAGAAAATCGAACCATAAATGGATTATCCCCGATCATGAAAAGCTGCACGATTTTATTCTCCCTTTTTCAATCAGCTTTAATGCCTCGGCAAATACCAGTAACGCTACCATTAAGCAAGCCTTTGAGTATTACAGCCAGCGCAAACCCATTATATCATACAACCAGGTACCGATAGAGACTGCAACCTTGCTGCCTACAGTATTGATAAGCTATGATTTGACGGAATAAGATCCCCAACCGGGCATTATAAGCAACAGGTAAAGCGATGAATTGAAAAATTTATCGCTTTTTTTTTATTTTTTTTGATATCGTATTAATTAATCCGCTGTTTAAAGCCCTGGGCAATTCAAACTTATACACAGCTGTTAAAATTTACTTTAAATTAAAAATAACAAAACCAAAATGTCGGTAATTACGTAAGTTTTGAAAAAAAATAAAAAAAGCAAAATCCAGGCATAAATTATTCTCGTTAGTTATAGTTGAATAATTATGTAATTGGATGAAAGATATGCTTAATATCAAGATAAAAGCGATTGCTGCTAACATCAGGCATACCAGGGAAGGATTAAATTATACCCAGGAATACCTTGCCGCCAAGCTTAGTATCTCGCAAAATGCTTATAGTAAAATTGAATTGGGTTATACCAAAATAACCGTTGAAAGACTGTTTCAGATAGCCGCCATTTTGGAGGTTGATGTTACTGAACTGATAAATACTGATAAAGTAGCCGCTGCTTAACGTTTTATACACATTACCCTTGTTCCATCTTTTGCTTACTATCTTTGCGAAAGATGGAACATAACTCTTTAATATCCGCCACAATTACCTTTGTGCGCGATACGCTTAAAAATGCCGAAGGTGGCCACGACTGGTGGCACATTCACCGTGTGTGGACTAACGCCAAACTCATTAATCAAACAGAAAAAACCGATCAGCTTGTAGTTGAGCTTACTGCCTTGCTGCATGATATTGCCGATAGCAAATTTCATAACGGCGATGAAGAGATAGGGCCGCGTACGGCAGGCAACTATCTGCAAAGCATGAATGTTGATGCGACTATTGTTGAACATGTACAGCAAATTATCAGGCACATGAGCTTCAAAGCCAGTTTTGATAAACCTTCATTCCACTCGCCCGAACTGGCCGTGGTACAGGATGCCGACCGCCTTGACGCCATTGGCGCAATTGGTATTGCGAGGGCCTTTACTTATGGTGGCTTTAAAGGCCGCGAGCTTTATAACCCAGAAATTAAGCCAAACCTTAACATGACCAAAGAGGAATATAAAAACACCTCGGCCCCCACCATAAACCATTTTTACGAAAAGCTTTTATTGCTTAAAGATAAAATGAACACCGAAACCGGCAAAAAACTGGCCGCGCAAAGGCATGCATTTATGGAAGCTTATTTAACACAGTTTTTTGATGAATGCGATTTGAAGTAAAGTTGAAAGCTTACTTTTACGCCAAATTAAGTTTATGAAAAAAATTTTACTTAGTATATTTTCATTATTTACGGCTGCATTTGCCTTTGGGCAGGATACCGTAAAACAGCAGCGCTTTAACTTCCATTTCCAACAAACGGTTATTACGCAGCATAAGCCATCGTTCCATGCCGATTATACCGGCGATAACAGTTTGCTTACCGAAAAGGAAACGCAAAGCTCTATAACCACCACGCTTTTTGGCGGTGCAAGATTATGGAAAGGGGCCGAGGCCTATTTCAATCCCGAACTTTCTGGCGGATCTGGTCTGAGTAAAACTTTGGGAGCGGCCGGCTTTCCAAACGGCGAAACTTTTCGCGTTGGCGGTGCCGAGCCTAAAATTTATATAGCCCGCTTATATTTTACCCAAAACTTTGAATGGGGAAAAGAAAAAGATACCATCAGCGATGATGCCAACCAACTGGCGGGCCTCAAAAGCAAACGGTATTTTTCGGTTACCGTGGGCAAATTTGGCATGGCCGATTTTTATGATGGCAACGAATTTAGTCATGACCCGCGTACACAGTTTATGAACTGGAGTTTGATGGATAACGGAGCATGGGATTATCCCGCCAATACCCGTGGCTACGTAATGGGTATCCATACCGAGCTGGGCCAGCCTAACTGGACACTGCGCTTCGCCTTCACCATGTCGACAACTACGGCAAACGGAGCTATTTGGGATCAGAAAATTGGTAAAGCCAATACCCAAACCATTGAGTATGAAAAACGCTACACCCTTAACGGGCAAAAAGGCGCCGTACGCATCCTTGGCTTCCGCAATAACGGCAAAATGGGCAATTATAGGCAGGCCCTTGCGCTTAGTCCCACGGCACCTGTTGTAGATACCACGCAGGCCTACGGCAGGCATAAATATGGTTTTGGCATCAGCGCCGACCAATATTTAACCAAAGATTTTGGCGTATTTGCCAAAGTAAGCTATAACGATGGGAAAACCCAAACCTGGTATTTTACTGAGATCGACCGATCATTAAGTTTCGGCGGTGTGCTGAAAGGCGGCTCATGGAACCGTGGCGATGACGAACTGGGCCTGGCTTTTGTTGCTAATGGCATATCATCAGCTCACCGCGATTACCTCGCCGCCGGCGGTTACGGTTTTATTATTGGCGATGGCAAACTTAACTACGGCACCGAGTTTATTGCCGAGCTTGATTATAAAATCAACGCTTATCAAAAAAAATTCTGGCTTACCCCCGGTTACCAGTTTTTGCTGAACCCGGCTTATAATAAAGACCGCGGGCCGGTAAATGTGCTTTCATTAAGGGCGCATATCGAATTTTAAAAGTTGCTTTAAAGCGCCGGTACAGGTCAATTAAAAACATTGAATTTACCGGCGCTTTATCTATTTTCTTCTTTATTCTTTCGCATTCGCGGATAAGTTTCTTTCTTCCTCCTACGCTATGATTTGCGTTGCTGTACATGCTAAACAGAAGCAATTAATTTGAATTTTCGATATTTTCAAAATAGTAAATCTTCCATCACCCCTAATTAAAACAAGGCACCCAAATTTGGTTTTTAGTTTCTTAATTATCAAACATTAACACGTTGTTAATCTTTCATTTAAGCAAAATCCATACTCCTGTTTTGCGTATCTTAACGAAGTACAACACAGATGTGCTGTATAAAAAATAATCCAGGCATAACAAATAAACTAATCATCATAAAATCACCTTTACAACCCTAAGCTATTTTAATTATGGAAAATGTATCTGTTTACACTGCCGCGTTTATTTCATGGATAAGCACCTTCGGTCTTAATTTATTAAGCGCCCTGCTTGTTTTCGTTATCGGTCTTTATATTATTAACTGGCTTGGCCGCATTTTTAACACATCAATGGCTAAAGGCAAAATTGATGTATCGCTGCAATCGTTTTTCAGCAGTTTAATGATGGCAGGTTTACGCGTATTGTTGCTGATAACCGTTGCCGGCATGCTGGGCATTCAAACAACATCGTTTGTTGCTATTATCGGTGCGCTTGGCCTGGCTGTAGGTTTGGCCCTGCAGGGCTCGTTGGCCAACTTTGCAGGTGGCGTGCTTATCCTGGTTTTCAAGCCTTTTAAAGTTGGCGATATCATCGAATCGCAGGGGCAAAACGGCGCGGTGATTGAAATCCAGATTTTTAACACCGTATTGCTTACACCCGATAATAAAACGGTGATACTGGCAAACGGTGCAGTATCAAACAATACCGTTGTAAACTACAGCAGGCACGGCAGCATCCGGGTAGATATCTCGTTGGAGATTGAACCTCAAAACGATATGGATGTTATACGCCAGATTGCTATTGATGCCTGTCTGTCGCACCCTCTTGTTTTAGCTAACCCGGCGCCGGTTGTTAACGTATCTAAAATAAATGAAGGCAAGATAGCGATAGGTATTTGCCCATATGCTAAAGCTCATGATTACTGGACGGTATTTTTCGGAACCCAGGAACTTATTAAAAAAGCATTTGATGAGCATAAAGTTGGGATGCCCAAGCCTCATTTTTATATTACCCAACGCCCTGTACATACTACAGCTATTGCTTAAACGTACCCGATTGACGTGGAACGAAGTTAGCTTGATAAACCGAAGAAGGCTGTTTCTTACTTCAGAAACAGCCTTCTTCGGTTTAATATCATTTTGATTCTTCAGTTTCTGTTTTACTCAATAACCTCGCACTTTCGGCCAGTTTTATAAACTCGGCGCGGTATCCCTCGTTATCATCACCTTTTGCGGCACGTGCCATACTGATGGCCTGTTTATAACTTGCATTTTGCTTAAACTGCGAATCGCGCAGCAACATCCCAATCTCGGCTACCGAGGCCGCGAAACGAAAATCGGTAGATGTAGCGTTTAAAGCCATTGGCTGATCTTTTACAACAACCTGGCTCAATTTACTTTTCATCGAGGTTGGCTCCTTATACCTGAATTTAATGGTCATCATTTCATCAGATGCCGAAGAATAATTGGCTTTAGCCGGTTTTTGATATTTAAGCGGATCAACGCTTTAAGAATAATCATCTTTAACACCAGCTGGTACTATTTCATAAAAAGCAGTAACTGTATGGCCCGAGCCCATATCGCCGGCATCTTTTTTATCATTATTAAAATCTTCTTTGGCTAAAACCCGGTTCTCGTAACCCAACAAGCGGTAAGCCTGCACCCTGGCCGGGTTAAACTCAATCTGCAGCTTAACATCTTTTGCTACCGTAAATAAAGTACCGCCAAACTCGCTTACCAGGGTTTTGCGGGCTTCGGTAATGTTATCTATATAGGCATAATTACCGTTGCCTTTATCGGCAAGTACTTCCATTTTACTGTCTTTGTAATTGCCCATCCCAAAACCAAGTACCGAGAGCGAGATACCACTTTCGCGCTGGCGCTCAATTAGTTTTTCCATATCATCGTCGCCGGATGCGCCTACGTTAAAATCGCCGTCGGTGGCCAGGATCACCCTGTTGTTGCCGTTTTTCAGAAAATTCTTTTGGGCTATGCTGTAGGCTAATTTTATACCCTCCCCTCCGGCCGTAGATCCCCCGGCACTCAGGTTATCGATGGCATTGTTGATGGTTTCTTTATGATCGCCGGGGGTTGAGGCAAGTACTTCGCCAGCCGCGCCTGCATACACTACAATAGCCACCCTGTCTTTGGCGCGCAATTGGTTAACCAACATTTTTAATGAGGATTGCACCAGCGGCAATTTGTTAGGCATATTCATCGACCCCGAAACATCTATCAAAAAAATGAGGTTTGAAGCAGGCAGATTACCGGTAGGAATAGTTTTGGCTTTTAAACCGATGCGGATAAGACGGTGCTTATTATTCCACGGAGCGGTTGATAGCTCGGTATGAATAGCAACCGGATCGCTATTGGTTGGGCTGCTAAGGTTATAGCTAAAGTAATTGATCATTTCCTCAACCCGCACGGCATCAACCGGTGGCAATTGCCCGCCGTTTATAAAACGCCTCACATTGCTGTACGACGCGGCGTCAACATCAACCGAAAAAGTGGAGAGCGGCTCACTTTCCGGATTTTTAAATCCGTTTTCGGTAATGGCCTTATAACTTTCATCCTGCGGATCGGCCGGCGCAGGGGCAATATAACCATATTGATTAGCATTCACATTTGCTTTTATCCGATTACCTTTTGATGTTACGTAAAGACCAGCCACCTTGCCTGCTAACTGGTTGGTTATTGTATAAGGCTGACTTACAATGCCGTTGCTAACAGAGCTTGCGCTGCCGGTAATATTTACCCTTCTTTTGGGCGCGCTCATAGTAACCACCACTTCGGCAAGCGATTGTGATGATGCATTGAGGTAAACATTCAGCTTATCGCTTTTATCCGGTTTAACAGTTTGCGAAACATAGCCTATAAAACTAAAAGTGAGCGTGTTTTTACCCTCGGGTAAATTGATACTGTATCTGCCTTTGGCATCTGTTAGGGTACCCATGGGTGTACCGTTAAGCCGTACCGCTACACCGGGTATCGGCAGGCTGTCTTTACTATCGTACACCACGCCGCTTATTTGGCGCACATTAAGGGGCTTAAACCCGGTTAAGCCTGCAAACAACAAAATAATCACAAATATTCTCTTCATGGCTCCTTTTATTTTTACCTTAAGGATGCCCGGAATACTTGATTTCCATAAACCATTAAAAAAAATTAATTTTGTAATGTTTTAATGAACCTATTTATAAAACCCAAAAAACCAGGGACATCAACAGACGAGGAACTACTTAGTGATTATCGGGCAAACGGTAACCTAACGGTTTTGGGCAGCTTATACCAACGGTATATGCAGCTTATTTATGGCATTTGCCTTAAATATCTGAAAGATGAAGAACTGGCCAAAGATGCCGTAATGGGTATTTTTGAAGAGCTGGTTGATAAAGTGCAGAAGCATGATATTAAACAGTTCAGAAACTGGGTTTACGTACTTGGGCGCAATTATTGTTTGATGCAATTGCGAAGCGGTAAAAAATTAGACCTGGTTAATTTAGATGAGGTTATGGAATTTACCCCACTTGTGCATCATGATGATAATAACAAGGAAGAAACACTAAAAGCGCTTGAAAGCTGTATTGAAAAGCTAACGGGTGCACAAAAACAAAGTATCGATCTTTTTTATTTAAAAGAGAAGTGCTATAAAGAAATTGCCGAAATAACCGGGTATACCTTAAATGAGGTGAAAAGCTATATCCAAAACGGCAAGCGTAATTTAAAAATTTGCCTCGAACGTAACAGTGCATAGTAAAGGGATCGACATATTGCAAATACAAAAGTACCTTGCCGGCGAGCTTGATGCCCGTGCTATGCACAAGCTTGAAATGCAAGCGCTTGACGATCCGTTTTTAATGGATGCCCTTGAAGGTTATGGGAGTGTCAAAACCGACCAGCACCTTAACCTGGCCGATCTGTCGCGCCGTTTGCAGGAACGAACCAAAGAAGAACGTGGTTTTGTTATTCCGTGGAAGGTTTGGCCTATAGCGGCTTCTGTTTTAATTGTGCTTACCATTGGCGGGCTGTACCTAAAAAAATCGGCAAATACAGAGCTCAAGCCTGATAAAAACATTGCAGACAATAATATTACGCCGCCGATACCGATAGTTGGCGATACTATAAAAAAAGGCGATACCATAAAATCGCCGCTGGTTGCGAAGCAGGCATCAAAGTTTTTTACTCCCGGAGGCAAACGAAAATCGACCAAAGCATCTGCAAATGCCATTTACCAACAGGAAATTTCGGCAGGCGATAATAAAATGGCTAACAACCTTGTACCAGCTGCCAATAGTGGTTTTGGCTCTGAACCGCCTGCAGCAACCGAAAATAAGAGTACGTACCAATACAACGTAAAACCTGATGTAAGCCTTGACGAAAGGGTTGCCTTAGGTTATACCTCATCAATTAAAAGAGACTCGACAGCTCAGAATTTATTGGGGTTAAACGCCAAAACTACCGCCAAACCCACCCCTCCGGCGTTATTTAAATTACAGGGTAAGGTTGACGGTGTAACTTCAACCCCGGCACCCGGCTTCAGCAATAAAGCCGCTGCTGAATCATTGTATATAGCCGGTACCATTATTTCGAGAGATGACGGTTCGCCTATTATCGGCGCGGCCATCAGGATAAAAGGCACTAACCGCAGTACCGTAACTGATGTTAACGGCAAATTTTCGCTTTCATCCCCGGTTGATAATGCCACGCTTGATGTGGCTTATATCGGTTACCAGCACCGCCAGGTTAGCGCCACACGCGGCGACAGTGTAAAAATTGCTTTAGCCGAAGATAAAAGCGCGCTTAGTGAAGTTGTAGTGTCCGCCTACGGCCGCAAACGGGATGATGACGATAGCGATGCACCCGCCGTTGTGGCAGCACACCCGCAGCTTGGTTGGAGCGCTCTGAAAAAATATCTGCAAACCAATGCCGTATTGCCCGATGGAACAACGGGAACAGTAACGGTTATATTCACCGTTTTCCCGAGCGGAATAATTGATGAGTTCGGCATCAAAAAAGGCTTGAACGAAACGGCTAACCAAAAAGCCATTGAGTTGATTAAAAACGGCCCATCATGGGTTGGCAACACCAACCATAAACCCGAGCAGGTTACGGTGAAAGTGAAGTTTCAGAAACAGCAGTAGTAAAATTATTGTCGATGAATTTGCCTCCCGCAATAAAAAAGTCGCCTAATATTCCTTATCCACTATGAGTTAGCATAAGCTCACTTTAATCCCAATTCTATCCCGCTTGGTTATTTGGGCTAAAGCCTTCTTTCTGCTTTCATTATCAGTTGGTTAAAACCAACGGCAATGAAGTTAAATGCGGATTCAGAAATACCGATAAACCACCAAAAAACTTAAAGCCTTTGCGACTTAGTTCCTTTGCGTGCTTAAAATGAACGACAACGAATTTAAATGCAAATTATGTTACTAAACCGCAAGCATCATTAAAATCTTTGCGCCTTAGCGCCTTAGCGTGCCTAAAAATATACAGCAGGCCTAATCACAACAAAAGGAAACAAGCTACCTCATCCCCTTTTCAATCCAAAAAAATCTTTATTTATCCTTTCTTCTTATCAGCAAAACCAAATACCTTTTGCAATAAAGGTGTAGTGCGTGCGCCAAGGTTTTGACGGATGTTCAGTTCCTCTTTAGCTATCTCCACAAACAACCCTTCAATAGCTTTTTGGGTTACATAATCGCTGATATCGGGATTAATTTTTGATACAAAAGGAACTTTATTGTAAGCCTGGGCAGCATCGGTGTAGTATTTGGTGGCGTTAACCTTGTTTAAGCTGCCTTGTATTACAGGTTTAAACTGTAAGCTAAGTTTAGCCGTTGTAGTACGTTTAAAATATTGTGTTGCCGCATCCTGGCTTCCCAATAAAATATTGGTAACATCCTGTAAGGTCATTTGCTTAATGGCATCAACAAAGATAGGTTTGGCCTGTTTGGCTGCATCTTCGGCAGCACGGTTAAGCGATAGGATCACATTATCGCAAAGGCTATTCAAACCCAAACTGCGTAAAGTTTTCTCGGCTTTTTGTGCTTCGGGCGGGAAAAGGATTTTAATGGCTGCGTTGCCAAAAAAACCGTTAAGTGCCGAAAGATGGTCGGAACTTTTGCCGGTGCCTATTTCAAGCGCCTGCTTTAAGCCGTTGCCAATTTCGAGCGAGGTTGGTGTGCCCTGGTTTTGAACGGTTGCGTTGGCTACCTGGTTAAGGGTATCACAGCTGCTTAAAGTAATAAAGGCAATTAATGCCGGTATGATAAGTAGTTTTGTTTTCATAGTAAGTAAATGTAACAAAAATACCTGCCTTCGGTTAGGCAAAAAAGTGTAACAAAGCAAATACCGAACCGGCAATCAGTGCCGAAATAGGTATGGTGATGATCCAGGCCCAAACCAGGTTAATGGTTACGCCCCAACGCACGGCCGATACCCTTTTTGTTAAACCCACACCTATAATTGAACCTGTAATGGTATGCGTAGTTGAAACCGGAATCCCGAAACGCTCGGTAATAAACAGGGTAATAGCACCCGCGGTTTCGGCGCTCACACCTTCAAGCGGAGTTACCTTGGTAATTTTGGAGCCCATTGTTTTCACAATCTTCCAACCGCCCGACATGGTGCCGGCAGCAATAGCCGAGTAGCAGGCCAAAGGGATCCACTCGGGCATTGTATCGCCTGCTTTAATTATTTTTGATGCGATAAGGCTTACATATAAAATACCCATTACCTTTTGTGCATCGTTACCACCGTGAGCAAAGCTTAATGCTGCTGATGATACCAGCTGCAGGCGTTTAAACCAACGCTCGGCAACAGCAGGACGTGCATTTTTACACAGGTGTAATATTACAATGGTAACTATGTAAGCTATCAGCAAACCAATAAATGGCGCTAAAACTATGTAGGCTATAATTTTAAGTACATAATTCATCTCTACGGCTTTGGCAACATTAACACCCAAAAAAAGTGCGTTAGTCATGCCCGCTCCGGCAAAACCGCCTATCAATGTATGCGATGAACTTGAAGGAATGCCAAACCACCATGTGATCAGGTTCCAGGTAATGGCGGCAACCAATCCGGCTAAAATTACCGGCAGCGTAACAAATTGTTCTATAACAATTTTTGATACCGTGTTGGCCACCTTGTGGTCTTTTATAAAAAAGTAAGCAGCAAAGTTAAAAACCGCGGCCATTAATACGGCCTGGAAAGGTGTTAATACTTTGGTGGATACGATGGTGGCAATAGAGTTTGCCGCATCATGAAAACCGTTGGTATAATCAAACAGCAGGGCAAGTACAACAATAACTACAAGTAGGGAAGTAACCATTTAGTTGGAGATAAGGTAATACTTAAGCGTTTTTAACTAAAATTGATTCCATAACATTGGCTGCATCTTCGCACATATCGGTGGCGGTTTCTAAAGCGGCCAAAATTTCTTTGTATTTGATGAGGCGGATAGCGTCTTTTTCATACAGGAACAAATCTGCTACGGCACGGTCAAACACATAATCTGCCTGGTTTTCAACGCTGTTTATCCTGATGCATGAATCGGCTATGTTACGCACGTTACGCAGGTCTTTCAGTTCTCTTACCGCTTTTTCCAAATCGATGCTGGCCTGTAAAATCAGGTCAGACAGTTTGCGGATGTGCTCGTTCAAATCATCAATACGGTACAGGCTCATACGGTTGGCAGCGCCTTGTATGTAATCGGCAACATCATCAATAGCAGTGGCCAGTGCGTGGATATCTTCGCGATCAAAAGGGGTGATAAAGTTCTTGCCCAGCTCCAGGTAAATCTGGTGGGTGTACTCATCGCCTTTATTTTCCAGTTTATCAATCTGTTTATAAAGCTCTTCGCGGGTGGCTTCGTTGTTGGAGTTTACAGCTTCAACCAATACTGTGGCCATGGCTACAACGTTGGCTGTGGCCTGTTCAAACAATGGGAAAAAGATTTTTTTATCTTTTGGTACAAAATATTGGAATATGCTGTTTAATGACATAATGATTTGAAATTGTGTAAAGGTACGGTTAGTATATTAAATTAATGTTAACTTTTTAACACAGGTAAATTTGGGAATGGTATAGTTTGCTTGGCCCGCTGCAAAGTGAAGCCAAATGTTGAACCCAAACCTTCGGTACTGCGCACATTGATGGTTTGCTGATGTGCCTCAATAATGTGCTTAACAATAGCCAGGCCCAGTCCCGAGCCGCCAATTTGCCTTGAGCGGCTGCTATCGGTACGAAAAAAGCGTTCGAACAGGCGCGGCAAAAATTTTTCTTCAATGCCTATGCCGTCATCGGTAACTTCAATCAACACCTGATCATGCAGTTGAAAAAGGCTTACCGAGGTACTGCCTTCCTCCTTACCATATTTAAACGAATTATCGATCAGGTTCACCAGCACCTGGCGGATCTTCTCCCTGTCGGCATTAACCACAATGGGTTCATCATATTTCTGCTTAAAAATCAGCTTAATATGGTATTGCTTGCCTTTAATCTCCAGCGATTCAAATACCTCTTTTATTAAATCGTTGATCTTGAATTTGGTGTAATTGATCGGCATTTCGCCCGATTCCAGTTTCGAAATCTCGTCCAGATCTTTGATCAGGTAACTCAGCCTGTCAACATTTTTTGATGCTTTTTCCAAAAACTGGCGGGCCATTTCCTTATCTTCAAAATCATCATCCTGCAGGGCCTCTATATAACCCTGGATGGCGAAAAGCGGCGTTTTAAACTCGTGCGAGATATTGGATAAAAAGTCGCGGCGAAATTTTTCCTGTTTGCGCAGTTCGTCAATTTCGCTCTTTTTTTCTTTGGCCCATTCTTTAACTTCCTGTTCTACATCGGCAATGGGGTTGGCCGATACGTGCTCGCCCAAAGCATCGCGCAAATCACGGCCCAGCTTCAGGTTATGGATCAGTTTATAGATAAGCTTGATGCGTGAATAGATGTATTTTTCGATAAGGTAATAGAAAACGAAGTAGCTTACGCCTAAGGCAACGCTGAAAGTCACCATTACATCGTACCACTTATGCTGAAAATAAAAGTTAACCGCCGAGAGCGTAATAGCCACGCCCAGCGAGGTTGTTAAAACCAGTACACGCAAATTCATAGCGTAAAGCTACGATTTATAGATGATTAACTCCCACCTGAAGGGCCAGCGCCATGTTAATTTAAAGTTATTAATTTGTGCCTTTTTTAATAGAGCTAATAATTCGTGCTTTTTAAAGCCGCGCCGCACCGAAAGCGGGCCATCATTTTGTGCCATTTTATTACCTGTAATTCTTGTAATCAATACCACGGCGTAATACAAAACAGGGTGCCGGTGTAAATCGGTTATAATGATTCCTTTTTGCGCCGAGGTCATCATGTTCTGTAATAATACTATCCATCGCTCGTCGTCAAAATGATGGCTGAACAGGCTGCAGATAATCACATCTGTTGTGTTAAGCAAATGAGTATCTTCAATAACATCGGCATTTATATAACTGATATTATTAAATCCTTTTGATTGTTGGCGGGCGTAACGTACTGCGGCAGTTGCAGCATCTATGCCTTTTAGTTTGAGATATATTTTTCGGTTAATGGCCCATTTGGCTATCGCAATGAGGGCATCGCCACCACCACAACCCCAATCGGTTACGGAAAATCCATTTTGCACCGGAAAATGCCTTAGCGTTTTGATGATACTTTTGTGGCCGCCAAACAAGGCGTTCATTTTTCCTAAACCTTCTAAAACGGGATCAATTTCTGTTGATGGGAGACCAAAATCATCCATCATCTCGAGGGTGTCTGTGCGGTAACTTAAATCGGGCATATATAATACAATACGCCTGAACTATGCAAATGGTTGGCCGTGAGTTTTACTTATCAGGTATTGCGCTACCGATGGCAGGCGTTTCAGCGTGTTTAACGCCAAGGCAGTCATGTTATCATTACCAAACAAACGCTGCAATTGCCGGCCTACCCAAAGGCGTTGGGCAAACTGTTTATTCCAGGTATAGGTATAATCCTGCTCAAGTGCCAGTCGCTTATCGGCATTAAAACTACCGGGTTTGTAGTGAGTGATGATTTTTTCTGAAAGAATTTTTGCCGAGTGAATCGCCATAGTCATACCGTTACCGCAAAGCGGGGCAATCATCCCTGCAGTATCCCCGCTCATGAGGATGTGGTTATCAACAGGTGCTTTTTTTTCGAACGAGATTTCGTTGATCACCTCCGGCTTATCCAGCAAAAATTCTGCATTTCTGAAAATCTCATCGAGATAAGGGTTTTTACGGATCACGTTCTCTTCCAAAGCCTGTAGGGTACCGTATTTACGCAGGTCATCCCGGTGGGCCATATAGCACATACAGTACCTGTCACCATCCGTTTTACTTACACCACAGTAACCGTCTTTGTAATTATTAAGTTGAATGAGATCAGTAGGGAAATCCATCCGTAAATGAAATTTCACGGCCAGATAAGGGCTTCGTTTATAAAAAAACGGCCGTTTTAATTTTTGATCGAGATTGGAGCGTTTACCAAATGAGCCGATGACCAATGGGGCGGTGAATGCGCTTCCGGGAGTTAAAACTTCAAAATGATTATCAACAAAACTAATATCCTCCGCACGGGTATTTACCAAAATGTTTACACCTTCGGCAAGCGCTTTCTGATAAAGGAAATTATCAAACGAAAAGCGGCTCAAGCCAAAACCGCCCAGATCCAGTTTTTGCGATAGTTTAATGCCCGATGCAGCTGTAACCTCCAGGCGGTTGATGCGGGCAACATTCAATTCATCGAGGTTGATATCTAATGATGATAAAAAAGGGATCACCTCGTTCGAGATATATTCGCCGCAAACGCGGTGCATGGGGTAGCTTTTGCGTTCGACAACGGTAACCTTTAGCCCGGCCCGGTTAAGCAGGATAGCATTAAAAAGCCCTGCCAATCCTCCGCCAACTATAATTACATCCGTCATATACAGGCTTAATGCATTTCGAGGATCATCCCTTCAACGGTTAAACCCGGACCGAAGGCGAAACTCAGGATCTTTTGATCGATTAGGTTACCGGCCTTCAGCATCTTATCCAATACAAATAAAATAGTAGCCGACGACATATTGCCGTATTCCCGCAGAACCTCGTAAGCGAAACTGTTACTTTCTTCGGGCAGTTCAAGCGCTTCTTCAACGGCTTCTAAAATAGTCCGCCCTCCCGGATGTACCGCATAAGCTGAAATATCTCCTATTTGGGTTTTGGCTTTTTGCAAAAACCTATCGGTAAGCGCAGTAATATGTTTTTTTATTTGCTTTGATACTTTAGAGGTTAGCTTCATCTCGAAACCTGTGTTACCAACATACCAGCCCATTTCATCGCGGGCCTCTGTAACAAATTCCGAGTAGAAATTTTTAAGAGAGAAGCAGGCTCCTCTACCCAAACGGTTGGCAGTATTTTCAACCAGCACGGCTGCCGCCCCGTCCGAAAACAAGGAGTTGGCCACCCAATTATCCAGCGTGTTAGCTTTTTGAAAATGCAGGGTGCAAAGCTCAACGCTTACCACCAGCACTTTGGCATTGGCATCGGCCCGGCAAATGTAATCGGCAACTTTCAAGCCATTAATAGCGCCGTAGCAACCCATAAAATTGATGCAGGTGCGCTCGGTATTGCGGTTAAGCCCAAGGCGATCCACCAGTTCAATATCAATGCCGGGGGCATGCATACCAGTGCAGCTTACCGTTACCAGGTGAGTTATTTTAGTGTTGATGTCTTCCTGAAAACCGGCAAAGCAGTTTCGCGCAGCATTTACAGCTATTGATATAGCTTCCTTTTCGTAAAGTTTAAGCCGCTTTTGGGTGTCAGGGAAAGGCTCAAGGTCATCAGTTTGTTTAAAAAAGGTGTACTTTGATGGATCGCTGAATGCAAAATCAGGGATAACAGAATAACGGTACTCAATGCCCGAATTATCGTAAATACTTTTTAACCTTGCGGCATTAGTTTCGTCCAGGCCAAATGCGTTCGCCATAAAATGGTAAATATCCTGCTGGGCAATACGGTTTTGGGGATTAGCTATCCCGATAGCACTAATGCAACTCTCCATTAAAAATTATATAAACCTGTTTTATTTGCTGATCTCGACTGATACCGAAACATTAGCCTCGTTAGATAAGATCAGGTTTTTACCGCCGATACCAAAATCCGTACGTAAAATCATGAAATCGCCTTTTAGCTGAGCGGTATTACCAACTTCGGTGTAGGTAAAAGGAATCTCAATCAACTTTGTTTTATCTCTAATAGTTACGTTGAAACTGCCCGTATAGTTGCTCCCGCTTTTACGTTTAAATGAAACAGATTTCAGGGTAATTTTCGGGTATTTCGCTACATCAAAATAATCCTCGCTTTTTAAGTGATTATCACGGCCTTCGCTATCGGTATTTACGGTGTTTGACGCAACCGAGGCTTCAATACTGCTGCCGGACAGATCATTGGGTTTAAATTTTATTTCGGCCTGTAAACCGGTAAAAGTTCCGTTTACGTTAAAACCAAGGTTTTTTATTTTAAAGCTTACATCCGATTTGGTTACCGTTTGGGCAAAAGCTGTTATTGTTAAAGTGCTTAAAAATACGAGGGTAAAAAGTTTTTTAATCATGTTGTTTAAACGTTGTTTCAAACATAATAATTTATGCAAGTCAAAATTTTATATTGGTAACAATTTATAATTAAATCGACACCCGGGCAACCGGCGATTGTTTTTAGCTGTAAATTAACTTAGTACCCGTAAAAACAAAGCATGTTGTTGAAACAAATTATCCCAACCAGATCAACCCTGGCGCATTTGCGCTTTGTGTTTTCGGTATTTTTATTGCCGGTGTACCTGTTTGCTTTTAGCCAGGCTGATACTGTGAAGCCCGCCACCGCCTGGCTGGTGTTTTTTATATGGCATGCATTAGCCTTCCCGGCCAGCAACGGCTATAACAGTTATTTTGATAAAGATGAGGATAGTATAGCGCTGTTGGCCAAGCCTCCCGAGGTGGATATCAGTTCGTACTATTTTTCTATTTTTTTAGAGGTGCTGGCTTTTTTACTTGGTTTTTTGGTAAGCTGGCAGTTTGCCTTCGCGGTGCTGATCTATGGTATTATGTCCAAACTATATAGTCACCCGGCAACCCGCTTAAAGAAATATCCTTTTATCAGCTTCCTTACCGTGTTTATTTTCCAGGGATGTTTTATTTACTATACCACTTATGCGGCCTTAAGCGGGATGAATCTGTTTAGCCATTGGGATATCGGCTTTGTTATTCCTGGCGCCATCAGTTCATGCCTCATTGGCGCATCGTATCCTTTAACACAGGTTTACCAGCATGAGGAAGATAGCCGCCGTGGGGACAAAACGCTGAGCATAGTGTTGGGTTATAAAGGTTCATTTATATTTTCGGGGGCATTGTTTGCCTGCGGTATAGCGCTATCTTATTGGTACTGGCATTTGGCGGGAATGCTGCTTAACTTTTATTTCTTTTTGGTATGCGCCGCGCCGATATTCATTTTCTTTAATTACTGGTTTTACAAGGTGGGCAAATCAACCGATAACGCCAATTTTAAAAATGCTATGCGTATGAATTTTATTAGTTCGGGATGTATGCTGATTTACTTTGGGGTATTGGCGGTGTTTAGTTAATTTTGATCATACAAGCCAGACTTACGAAGTTTTTTAAACTTCGTAAGTCTAAAAAGCAATAATGCCCACCACCACGTCATTGCAAGGAACGAAGCAATCGCACGGAAGCAGGAGGCTATGCAAGTCCACCCTGTACTGTTCGCGATTGCTTCGTTCCTCGCAATGACGGGTAGAAACATTTTTTACTGCTTCGCAGCCCAGGCATCCATCTTAGCTTCAAAAACAGCCATTGGCATAGCACCATCTTTCAGCACCTGGTCATGAAACTCTGCTATATTAAACTTGTTGCCCAATTGCTTCTCGTATTTAGTGCGCAGTTCGCGAATTTTAAGCGCACCTATTTTATAGCTTAAAGCCTGGCCCGGAATGGCCATGTAACGCTCAATTTCGGCTGTAGCACCTTGCTCGCTGATGGCTTCATTATCCATCATATATTTAATAGCCTGCTCGCGGGTCATGCCTTTGGTGTGAATGGCTACATCAACAACCAGGCGGATAGCGCGGTGAATTTCATCACCCAAAGCGCCCATATGCTGGTACGGATCGGTGTATAAACCCAACTCTTTTCCTAACGATTCGCAATATAAAGCCCAGCCCTCAACATAAGCCGTTTCGCCGCCATCAAACCTGCGGAATTTTGGTAACGAAGTATTTTCCTGTGTTAACGAGATTTGGTAATGATGGCCGGGGATAGCCTCATGCAAAAACAAGGATTCCATACCTGATGTGGTGTTAAACTTGGTAGCATCCAATATCGGCACATAAAAAATACCCGGCCTGCTGCCATCTGCCGAACCCTGGTTATACTCCGCACTCGCCGATGCCGCACGGAAAGCCTCAGTCTGCCTGATCTCGAATGGGGTTTTAGGCACATGGTTAAACATTTTTTTCAGGTTAGGCTCCATGCGGTGGTGGATATTTTCGAAGGCCGCCAAAACCTGTTGCGGCGTTTTATATGGCGTAAATTTAGGGTCGGTTTTCATGTATTCGAAAAACGCCTGCAGGTTGCCTTTAAAGCCTACGCTGGTTTTGATGCTGTCCATCAGGCCCCGGATGCGGGCTACTTCTTTTAAGCCGAGTTGATAAATTTCTTCAGGGGTTTTATCGGTAGTGGTTTGCTGTTTAACCAGGTAAGCATATTTAGCAGCACCGTCCGGCAGCGATGAAAAACCAGATGTGATACGTGCACGCGGCAGATATTGATTTTTCAGGTAGTCGGCCAATTTTTGGTAGGTTGGATTAACAATCGTAGCGATAGCTTTTTTATAAGCTTCGGTTAACTGTTTTTTGTCTGCGTCCGAAAAATCTTTAGGGAAATTATTCACCGGGCCATAAAACAGGCTTTTTTCCACATCTTTCGATACCAGATCCTGCATTTCGGGGATCATTTTAACTACCAGTGCTTTAGGCAAAACTACGCCTGCTTTAATACCCTTATCAAAATTGGCGATAGCGGTATCAGCCCAAAACTGGAAAGCAAACAAACGTTTCAGCCAATCACTATAATCCACAACCGTTTTAAAAGGTTGCGAGCCTGAACCTGAACCCATTTGCCCCATCGTAATGGGCAGGGCATAAAACTGGTTCATCGGCATATACTCAAAATGATGCTTAAAATTATCGAGGGATAATTGTGCTTCGTAAGTGAAAATATCATAGGATAGCTGATCGTCGGTATTGAGTTCGTTTCGTTCAAAGTTTTTCACTTTGGAGAGGTATACCGAATAATAATCGTGCGCTTTTTTCAAAAACTCGGCCGAGCCGTCGTTAGGCAATAAATCATTATAGCGCCTGTCGCCGATGCTGGTTGCACTTAGCGGGTAAAGTTTCAGACCATCCTGAAAATAATTTTCAAAAACCTTGGCGAGCTCTTTATTGGCCGGGATATCAGTTTTATTATCTGATGATTTGGGTTGATTGCAGGCCAGGAAACTGCCGGCAATGCCGAGTATAAGTAGTAGTTTTTTCATTGATGTGGGTTGAAAGGATAAAGCTAAGGAAAGGCAGGTAGAATTAATAATGATATCTGCACTGGAGGATAAATACAGAATCACCCTCAACTCTATAAATCAATCTATGCTCGAGATTAATACGGCGCGACCACCATCCCGCTAAATTGTGCTTTAAAGGCTCAGGCTTGCCGGCTCCTTCATAAGGAGTCCGTTCTATTTCTTTGATAAGAGAATTGATCTTTTTTAAAGTGGCCTTATCCGTACTTTGCCAATAGAGATAATCCTCCCATCCGGGACTTTGAAAAATAATTTTCACTCTTCGATCAGTTTTCTTTCCTGACCCAAACCCTTTTCATATTCTTCGATCCCCTGAAGCAATCTTGCTGCATTTTTCGGACTTTTTAAAAGGTAAAAAGTTTCCTCCATGCTTTCGTAATCAGATTTTGACATCACTACTACGTCCTCCGCATTAGTGCTGGTTACAATAAGTGGTTTATGATCATTCCGCACTTTATCTAAAAACGATTTTAGCTGCTGTCTGAATGTTGTATACGTTGTCGTTTCCATCGGGATACTTTTTTATAAAGATATAAAACCGAAACGGCATGTACAATTTATTGTACATGCCGTTTTTTATTCTAACATGAGCGGTTTATAAACCCATCTCCTTTTTCAAAAACTTCCCGGTAAAGCTTTCCTTCACCTTGCACAAACCTTCAGGAGTTCCGGAGAAAAGAATAGTGCCACCACCAGAGCCACCTTCCGGCCCAAGATCAATTACATGGTCAACTACCTTGATCACATCAAGGTTATGTTCAATCACCAGCACGGTATTTCCTTTATCAACCAACTGGTTAAGCACGCCTAACAACACGTTAATATCCTCAAAATGTAAGCCGGTGGTAGGCTCATCTAAAATATAGAAAGTATTACCGGTATCTTTTTTAGATAGTTCGGTGGCCAGTTTAACACGCTGAGCTTCGCCGCCCGATAGCGTGGTTGAGGCCTGACCCAAGGTGATATAGCCCAAACCTACATCGTTAAGTGTTCTTACTTTACGGTAGATAGATGGGATATGCTCAAAAAACGGCGTAGCATCTTCAATGCTCATATCCAGCACATCGCTGATGGATTTGCCGCGGTAGCGTACTTCCAGCGTTTCGCGGTTGTAACGTTTGCCGCCGCATTCTTCGCAAGGGACTTGTACATCGGGCAAAAAGTTCATTTCTATCACTTTCATACCGCCGCCCTGGCAGGTTTCGCAACGGCCGCCTTTTACGTTAAATGAAAAGCGACCGGGCTTATACCCCCTGATCCTCGACTCCGGCAATGCCACAAACAGGTTCCGGATATCCGAGAACACGCCAGTATAGGTAGCCGGGTTTGAGCGCGGCGTACGACCGATTGGCGTTTGATCTATCTCAATTACCTTATCTATATTTTCCAGCCCTTCAATTTTATCATAAGGCAGCGGATGTTTCTTAGCTCTGAAAAAGTGATGGTTTAGTATCGGATACAATGTTTCGGTGATCAAACTTGATTTACCGCTTCCCGACACTCCTGTTATACCGATCAGTTTACCTAACGGAAACTCGACCGATACTTTTTTAAGGTTATGGCCGGTAGCTTTTTTTAGCTTCAGCGTTTTCCCATTACCCTCACGGCGTTTTTTGGGGATCGCTATTTCGCGCTCGCCATTAATGTATGATGTAGTAAGGGTATGCTTTTCCATCAGCTGGGCGGGAGTGCCTTCGGCAACCACCTGTCCGCCGTGTACGCCGGCTGCCGGGCCCATGTCTATCACATGGTCGGCTTCCAGTATCATATCTTTATCGTGTTCAACTACCAATACGGTATTGCCCAGGTCGCGCAGGTTTTTGAGGGCGGTTATCAGGCGTTCATTGTCGCGTTGGTGCAGGCCGATGCTTGGCTCATCCAAAATGTACATTACGTTCATCAGCTGCGAGCCAATTTGCGTAGCCAGCCTGATGCGTTGTGCCTCACCGCCCGAAAGGGTTTTGGCCGTACGATCGAGCGTTAAATAGCTCAAACCCACATCCAGCAAAAACACAATGCGCGCACGGATCTCTTTTAATATCTCTTTGGCTATCACATTCTGGCGTTCGCTCAATCTCTCTTCCAGACCATCGAACCACTCTTGCAGGTGGTTGATATCCATAGTAGCCAGCTCGAATATGTTTTTGCCATCTACCTTAAAGTGCAGCGATTCTTTTTTCAATCGCGCACCCTCGCAAACCGGGCAGGTACGGAGCACACGGTAATTCTCCATATCATCCATACCTTCGTCGTTGCGGCGTTCCTGCTGCTCTTCCAGCATCCTTATAATGCCCTCAAAAGTGATCTGGTAATTTTGAACGTTCCATTTATTGTATTCAACGGCTACGCTTAACGGGTCAGGCGCGCCATTTAATATCATATCCAGCTGATCGCGGTTCAGCTTCTCTATCGGGGTTGATAACGAGAACTCATACTTTTTGGCCAGCGATTTCAGCACCTGGAAAATCCATGTTTCCCGGTACTCGCCTATCGGGGCCAAACCGCCGTTCATGATGCTGAGTTTGGGGTTCGGGATTACCGAGGCTTCGTCTACCTCAAAAATATATCCCAGGCCATTACACTTTTCGCAGGCACCGTAAGGCGAGTTGAAAGAGAATGTGTTTGGTTGAGGTTCATCATACGAGATACCCGAAACCGGGTCCATCAGGTACTTACTATAATAGGATACGTTATTCTCTTTATCGGCAATACGGATAATTCCTTTAGCTATTTTTAATGCTTGTTGTACCGAGGTATATAAACGCTTGCTATCTTTTTCGCTTACCACCAGGCGGTCAACCACAATATCAATGTCGTGGATCTTGTATCGGTCAACCTGCATTTTGGGTTCAACATCGGCAATGGCACCATCCAGCCATACTTTTAAAAAGCCTTGCTTACGGATAGATTCAAACAGCTCGCGGTAGTGGCCTTTACGTGCCTTTACCACCGGGGCCAGGATATTTACCGGCTGACCATCAAATTTTTCACTGATGGTTTTCAGGATCTGATCTTCGCTCATGCGTTCCATCTTCTCGCCGGTGGTGTACGAGTAGGCATCGCCCGCGCGGGCAAACAGCAAACGCATAAAATCGTAAATCTCGGTAATGGTGCCAACTGTAGATCGCGGATTTTTACTGGTGGTTTTTTGCTCGATAGCGATAACCGGGCTCAGTCCCGAAACTTTATCTACATCAGGGCGCTCCATCCCACCCATAAACTGGCGCGAATAAGCCGAAAATGTTTCCATATAACGGCGCTGCCCCTCGGCGTAAATGGTATCAAACGCTAATGATGATTTACCGCTTCCACTCAAACCGGTAATTACCACCAGTTGGTTGCGCGGAAAGGAAACATCAATATTTTTCAGGTTATGCACCCGGGCACCATAAACTTCAACTTCACTTTGCTCGCCCAGGTCAACAGGAGGTTTTGTACTCATATTTGATTAATGTGGATATACCAACATTGTTTGAAGCTAATTATTATAGTTACCAGAATTTTACAGAACCCTGTTTTCCTAAAATTTTTGGCTTAAGCTATCGGTAATTTGCTACAAATATAAGCAAAAAAGGCCGGTAGTCTACTATAGACAACCGGCCTCAAAATGCTCCGTAATGTAATCTTTTAATTAATTTACAGTGTAATTACCTGTGCTTAATTAAATGCCAGCAACTGTGGCGCGGGGGGCAGGAAAAAATAATTCTGATACCCGTGATCCTTTGGCTGTTCAATAACCGCCTTCATGGCAATCAGCTTGTAAACGTACGAACCGGTTTCGCGGTTCAGCTTCATGCGGAAGTAGTTATCTTCGTTTTGCCTGTTAATGGCGCGCGCTAATTTGATCGAGCCATTGTTATAAGCGGCAGCCGCCAGTGTCCAGCTGTTAAATTCACCGTATAATTCTTTGATATACTTGCAGGCCGCGATGGTTGATTTGCGCAGGTTTAAGCGCTCATCGGTTCCATGGCCAACCCTTAAGCCATAAGTGCGTGCCGTACCGGGCATAAACTGCCAGATACCATTAGCCCCCTTTGGCGATTTACCCGATGTGAAACCGGATTCGACCAGCGGGATGTATTTAAAATCGTCGGGAATACCGTAAAACTTTAAAATTGGCTCAATAATTGGGAACCATTTTTCGGCTTTGCGGTGCAGGACGTTGCTTTGCACGTTTCTAAAATCGTGCTTTCTGAGTGTTTTGAAAAGTTTGTAATTAACTTTTGCATCATTAACTGGTAAAGCTTCATTGGCAAAGTTGTAAGCAACTGCATTTTTGCTTCTTGAAATAAAAATAAACTTCGAGGTTCGGAGGCTTAATGGCAAGGGTTTTGTACCCGTTTCAGTAATTGTTGTACCGAAAATATTAAGCATTGAAATGAGAACCAGCACCAGCATTACGGAGCGCGTAAGTAAGTGTTTTTTGATCATTTCTTTTCTTATCATTAACTATACATTTTGGTAGAATGTGCTGCAAAGGTATGTTTCATAAGGCACATTATCAAATACTTAGCAAAATGCCAAATTTTTTAGCAGCGGTTTTCGGTTCAAAAACCGCCTTTAAAACCGTTTAAACGGCGATTTTGTTTGATGATATTTTTTTGATTTTTTTGATCGGATTTTACCGAAAAAGCGTAACTTTGACCCTCACGCTGCGAAAGCGCTAAACAAAAAATTATGGTATTTAAGAGACCAGCAGGTAGTCGCGAAGACAGACCAGAAAATAAAAAAAGTGGCGAAAACAGGCCACGCAAATCGCCGTCAACTCCAAAGGGTAAAGCTACCCCAAATGGCGAAAAGAAAAAACTCACCCGCCCGGAAAAAACATTTCAACCAAACAGGTTCAGTGACGATAAGCCTAAAAGCAATTTTAGAAGCGGATCTTCGTTGGCAGGTGATAAAAAATTCGGCGCAAAACCACGTCCATATTCAGGTCGCCCAACAACCGGCGATGATAATGACAGACCAAAAAGAAGCTTTGGCAATGATGCCCAGGGCGAAAGCAAAAGCTTTTCACGCAAACCATACTCAGGTCGCCCTACTACGGGTGATGATTCGAGGCCAAAAAGAAGTTTCGGTAACGATGCTTCGGGCGAAAAGAAATCATTTGCGCCACGCACCCGCTCATCAGCAGGCTTTGAAGGTAAACCAAAAAGAAGTTTTGGCGGCGAACAAAGCGGCGAGCGTAAATTTGGCGCCGGCTCGCGATCATCAGAAGGTAGTTTCAAAAAACGCGAAGGCGGTTTCAGGGATAAGCCTTCATTTGGCGACAGGCCCGCGCACCGTCCGGATGATTTAGCCAATCAGCCCGATGCACCAAAAACAATGCGCGGCCGTAAAAACGGTCCCGCCAAATCCACCAAATCTACAGATGACGGGCTGATCCGTTTAAACCGTTATATCTCAAACGCGGGCATCTGCTCTCGTCGTAAAGCCGACGAACTTATTGCTGCCGGCGTAGTATCAGTGAACGGCGAGGTAGTTACCGAGCTGGGCACCAAGATTGATCCGTTTAAAGACGTTATCAAATACAACGGCGAAACGCTTAAACGCGAAAAAATGGTTTATGTATTATTAAATAAACCAAAGGATTACATCACTACTACCGATGATCCTCAAGAGCGCCGTACCGTAATGCACCTTGTTGAAAAAGCAAGCCGCGAACGCATTTACCCGGTTGGCCGCCTTGACCGCAATACCACAGGTTTATTGCTAATGACCAACGACGGCGAACTGGCCGATAAACTATCGCACCCACGAAACAGCATCACCAAATTATACCAGGTTGAACTAAGCAAAAGCTTAACCCAGGGCGATTTAAACAAATTAGCCTTTGGTTTGGAACTGGAAGACGGCGTTATTAAGCCCGATTCGGTATCGTACGTTACCGGCGGAACAAAACGCGAAGTAGGCATCCAGATCCACAGCGGCAAAAACCGCATCGTTCGCCGCATGTTTGAGCATTTGGGTTACGAAGTGGTAAAACTTGACAGGGTTATTTATGCCAATCTTACCAAAAAAGACCTTCCACGCGGCCGCTGGCGCTATCTTGAAGAAAAAGAGGTGATCCAGTTAAAGCATCTTATTAAATAAATTTAAAAAGCTCCGTTAATCCACGGGGCTTTTTTTGTGTCTATTTGCTATCTTGCAAAGCAATAAACCATCAATAACCAACCATGAAAAAATTTTTGTTGCTCATAGCTATGCTTTCACCCGCGCTAACCTTTGCACAAAATAAAAAAACAGGCCCTAAAACTTTCGATCTGATTGTGGGCACATATACTACAGGCAAAAGTAAAGGCATTGTAGTTTACCGCTTTTATGCCGAAACAGGCAAGCTGGCTTACCTGAGTGAAATTGATGGCGTTAACAATCCATCGTACTTAACACTAAGCGCTAACAACAAATTCATTTACGCGGTTAACGAATTACCTAAAGGTGAGGTAAGCGCGTTCTCGTTCGAGGCTAAAACAGGCAAACTTACTTTCATCAACAAACAATCAACTTTAGGTGCCGACCCCTGCCATATTTCGGTTGATAAGGATCAGAAAAATCTGCTGATCGCTAACTACTCAAGCGGTAATGTGGCGGTGATGCCTTTAAATAAAGATGGTTCGATAGCTAACGGCATCCAAACCGTACATGATGACGGCCACAGCATCAACAAAGAACGCCAGGAATCCGCCCACGCGCACATGGCCGTATTAACGCCCGATGAAAAATATGTGCTGTATAATGATCTGGGTACCGATAAAATCAACATCTATAAATATCACCCCAACAAAGAGCCCCGCATAGTTCCCTCTTCGCCTGCTTTTGTAAGCGTTGCACCCGGAGAAGGCCCAAGGCATTTAGAGTTCTCTGCAGATAAAAAAACTGCTTACCTGGTAACCGAAATGGGATCGAACGTAATTGTGTTCGATTATAAAAATGGTCAGCTGAAACAAAAACAATCTATCACTATGCTGCCTGATGGTTTTAGCGGTCAAACGGCCGGTGCTGCTATCCATTTATCGCCGGATGGTAAATTCCTTTACGCTTCAAACCGTTTAGAAACCAACGAGATTAATATTTACTCGGTTAACAAGGAAACCGGCATGCTTACCTTCGTAGCCCGCCAATCAACCTTCGGCAAAAACCCACGCGATTTTGCTATCGACCCAACCGGCCGTTTCCTGATCGTAGCTAACCAGGGCAGCGACAACATGTGGGTATTTAAAATAGATCAAGCCACCGGCAAGCTTAACCAAACCGGCATCCGTGTTGAGATTGGTAACCCCGTATGCCTGAAATTTGCACCAGCGGAATAAGCAGGAAAAAAGACATTATATCCCACCACGTCATTGCGAGGCACGAAGCAATCCCAAACTATACAGGGCGGATCTGCTAATCGGGGATTGCTTCGTGCCTCGCAATGACGTGGTGGTTATAAATTCCTCTAAAATATAAAAGGCGAAGCGTAGAAATAAATTTCAATGCGTCGCCTTTTATATTTTCGTAAAATGCTTTCAGCTTAATTTTTAGTGAACGAATAAATAACATAACCGGTGCTATTGCCTACTGTAACCGGCGATTTCAAGGTCATGGTTGAGCCATCGTTAGCGGCAATATCCAGGCGGTAACCTTCGGCTACGTTTTTGGCTTTATCGCCTTCGTATATCTTTTTGAATTGGAATTGTGTACCGGTAGTACCACCATTATAAACCGACCAGAATATAGTTTGTGAAGTACCGTTGGACAAAGTATAAATACCGTTACCGCTGTTGGTTAATTTCCAGGTGCTGCCAACAAAGGCTTCGGGCGGGGCCTGGTCAAATACGCTTTGTACTGCATTTTGTACAAGGCCGTCATAACTTACATTATTGCAGGTCCAGGTACCTACAAATTTTCCGCGCGATACATTGGACGTAGTAGTGTTTTTGGTACTGGAACAGGCCGAAAAAACGAAAATAAGAGATAAGATTGCGATTGAGGTTTGAACTAACTTTTTCATGACAGTGTATATTTTATGCATAAATAGCATAAATCCTGCCAAAGGTGCAAATTATAGGTTCACGGCCTGCTGATGCATCTTTTTTTCCAGCTCTTTTAACTGCTGGTTTATTGATTCGGCAACCAGGTCTGCCTCCTTAACCTTTTTCAGGCTGCTGATGAACCTTGGGTTGGTGTCTCTGTCTGATAAGATTTTACCTATGCGCTTGATGACATTCATAAAATATTCCTTATAGCTATATTTTACGGGAGATGTTTAGGTTAGGTTGCATTTATTTTAACAATTTTACATAAAGTTTAGTATAACGTTTTACCAACCGGTTCTAAAGTAAAAAAACAGCACCCTCATAACATATTGATCAGGTTAACATTCATAAAAAACTAATCTCTATTCTCCAATCACTAATCTCTACCCAGCCGCTTTATTCAGAAAAGCAATTAACTGCTCCATAGCCTTTGCCCGGTGACTGATGGCATTTTTTTCGGTCATGCTCATTTCGGCAAAAGTGATATCGTACCCCTCAGGTTCAAAAATAGGATCATAGCCAAAACCTCCTTCCCCGGCAATTTCGTTACGGATGGTTCCTTCAACAGTTCCTTCAAAAAAATACTCGTCACCTTCCCACATTAAGGAGATCACCGTACGAAAGCGTGCTTTTCGGTTTGTTTCGCCCTGTAAGTTTTCAAGCACCTTGCCGATGTTTGCTGCGTGATTGCCATGCGTACCGGCATACCGGGCCGAATAAACACCTGGCTCGCCGTTAAGGGCATCTATCTCCAGCCCGCTATCATCACCAAAACAATTCAAGTGATATTCTGAGTATACATGTTGGCTTTTGATAGAAGCATTGGCTTTAAAGGTGGTACCTGTTTCTTCAATGTCATCGTAACAGCCAATATCATGCAGCGTAAGCAATTTGATCTCTCCGTTTATTTTGGCCGAAACTTCATCAAGCTTATGGCGGTTATTGGTAGCAAAAACTAATTGTTGCATAAATACTCAGTGGCTTTTATAATGTTTTTACCAACTCCCAAAATGTCTTCTTATACTCCACGTTGTCCATCATATCACCAAACGAATAGGTATAAAGTGCGGTAATACCATTTGATGTAACCGGTTTATTAGGCTTTAACACTTTCAAATCAGGAGGGAGGGCATCCATTCCTAAAAGCAACACCTTTGTCGGTTTAAAAAACAGTTTAAACTCGCTGAATTTGGTAGTGCTGTAGGTTGCCGTGTTTAAAATAGCCACATCATCCGGGTTATATCCCTTGCGTTTCAGTATATTTTCAAGAGCGGCCCAATGCTCGGGCTTAATAAATTCGGCATCGGTGTAATGGGTAAACACCAAAAAATGCTGCAAGTTTTTACCCATATACTTAAAGCCCATATCCGGCGTTTTATTTTCGGTTTTAGGCTCGGAAACGATGGAAGGGATTGTAATAGATGGAGTTGGGACATTTACAATAGGTGCGGCTTTTTTAAGTTCGGACACCGGCTCTGAAACTATAGTGGTTATTGCTACCGGTGTAGTTAAGGTATTTTGAGGTTGTATGGCCGGGATTTCTGCGGATGCGGATTGAGCAGTGTTTTCATACAACGCTTTATCAGCATTAAGCAGGTAAATCTCATCCTCTAAAATAAAACGCAACGCGGCCGGGTTCTCAACTTTCACTTTAACAAATTTTAACCAAAAGTAGTTAAACTGTTTCAGGGTTTATAGGCATATTAGCACAATTATAGCTTCATGATTTTCAGATAAAATATTTATCAGGCTATAATTAATAAATTTTACCGAAATTCGTAGTTTTTAACGGGTTAAGTATGCCCGTTTTATTTAGCATACAGCGTTACATGAGAAAGTTTGGAGTTTTAGTACTTAGTTTTATTTTAACAATAACATTTGCAAAGGCACAGGTTGCATCAGATACATCGGCAAAAAAATTAGTCCAGTCCGATTCGCTTGCCGCCCGTACCCCTGGCAAAACGCTTGATAAAATTGCAGCAGTTGTGGGTAACAGCCCTATATTGCTTTCGGATATCGAATTATCATACGCCAACTTTTTGGTACAGGGCAACCAGCCCGATCCTACCGTAAAAGCGCGTATTCTGCAAACTCTGCTAACCCAAAAATTGTTAGCCCAGCAGGCAGCTATTGATAGTATCGAGGTTAAAGAAGAAGATGTTGATGCCAACGTTGATCGCCGTATGCGCGAAATGACGCAGCGTGCCGGTGGCCAGGATAAGCTTGAAGCATTTTTAGGCCGTTCGCTTATTCAATACAAAGACGAGATCCGCCCGGATTTGAAAGAGCAGATGGTTGCCCAGAAAATGCAGCAGCATATTACCGAAAAACTGAATGTTACCCCGCAGGATGTTAAAAAGTTTTATGATGGGATAGCTAAAGACAGTCTTCCGTCATTTAATAAAGAAGTTGAAGTTGGCGAGATAGTTTTTCAGCCCAAACTAAACAAAGAAGAGAAAGACCTGTACAAAGCCAAAGCCGAAGAACTGCGCCAGCGTGTTAAAAAAGGCGAAGATTTTGGTACCCTGGCCAGGCTTTATTCGCAGGATCCGGGCTCGGCACCAGAGGGTGGTGACCTGGGCTTTGCCGATCGTACTACCTTCGTAAAAGAGTTTACCGCAAATGCCTTTAAATTAAAAGCGGGAGAAATCTCACCTGTGTTTGAAACGGATTTCGGCTTTCATTTTTTACAGGTGATTGAACGCCGGGGCGAGCAGGTACACGTACGTCATATCCTCATCAGCCCGGTTGTTACCCAGGCCAGTTTGGATAGGGCAAAAGCCAAGGCTGATAGTATTTATGTACTGCTTATTAAAGATAAAAACATAGCTGTTGATTTTTCGAGCGCTGCCGCCTTTTATTCAGACAATAAAGACACTAAATATAACGGTGGTATGATGCTGAATGCCGAGGATGTGCAAAGCCGCTCAACCTTTATCCCAACCGATAAGCTTGACCCTAAGGTTGCCTTAATTACCGATACTTTAAAAATAGGCAGCATTTCGAAACCGGATATCTTTACCGCTGCCGATGGTAAAAAGAGCTACAAGATATTGATGCTTAAATCGGCAACCAACGCACACAAAGCTAACCTGGAGCAGGATTTTCCTAAATTGAAGGAGTATGCTTATAACGATAAGGTGAATAAAACTGTAAGCGCATGGTTTGATAAACGCCGTAAAGAAACTTTTATCAAAATTGATAAAGAGTACCAGGCTTATGATGTATTGAAAAAATGGGTTAACACCAATCCCGAACTGGTAATCCCTGAAACCAAAGTCAAATCATCGTCTAAATAATTTTATGCAACACCGTTCTGATGTAGAAGCTGCCGACGCTTTAAAGCAGGCTTACCAGCAAATTCGCGCCGAAATAGGCAAGGTGATAGTAGGCCAGGATGAAGTGATTAAGTTCGTGCTCATCTCTATTTTCAGCAACGGGCATTGCCTACTGGTTGGTGTACCCGGCCTTGCCAAAACGCTGCTGGTGCAAACCGTAGCGCAGGTGCTCGACCTTGATTTTAAACGCATCCAGTTTACGCCCGACCTGATGCCATCAGACGTCATCGGTTCGGAAATTTTGGGCGAAGACCGCAATTTTAAATTCATCCCGGGTCCGGTATTTTCAAACATCATCCTTGCGGATGAAATAAACCGTACACCACCCAAAACGCAGGCGGCTTTGTTAGAAGCCATGCAGGAAAAAGCGGTGACAGCAGCAGGCATTACCCACAAACTGGCACAGCCGTTTTTTGTACTGGCTACCCAAAACCCTATTGAGCAGGAAGGAACCTACCCCCTGCCCGAAGCACAGCTGGACAGGTTTATGTTTAACGTGGCGTTAAGCTATCCATCGTTTAAAGAAGAATTGCAGGTAGTTAAAAACACCACCAGTACCAATAAGGTTGAGGTTAACAAGCTGCTTAATGCCGATCAGATCATTTATTTTCAGCAACTGGTGCGCAACATCCCGGTTACCGATAATGTGATGGAATACGCGGTAAAACTGGTATCAAAAACCCGCCCCAACGGCGAGTTCGCCACACCGCAAATAAACCGGCTGTTAAGCTGGGGGGCCGGCCCGCGGGCATCGCAATTTCTTATCCTTGGTGCTAAATGCCACGCTGTACTTAATGGCAAATATTCGCCAGATATTGAAGATGTGCAGGCCGTGGCCAAACCCATCCTTAGCCACCGTATAGTGCGTAGTTACCATGCCGAAGCAGAAGGCTTATCGGCAAGCGACATTATCGAGAAGTTATATTAAGAGGAGCGATTATTACTGCAACCGGCTTAATATCATCTTTAAAAAGTTGTAAAAGAATCCGTTTCGGATGTTAAAACTTTTCTTTTATGACTAACTCCACCAAATTTTATATATAAAAAACTTTATCCGGCTATTAATCGTACCTTTGGAAACATTATAAATAAGCTTCTCCTAATAATTCAATGGTTATCATTATATTTTTCGTAGCGCACTGGTTTCTGTCGCTATTCTTCCAAACATTCTTTTTACACAGGTACGCATCGCATAAAATGTTCACTACCAACAAGTTTAACGAAGGCGTTTTTTACCTGCTTACCTACATTTGCCAGGGTTCATCATTTTTAAACCCACGCGCGTATGCTATTATGCACCGCGAACATCATGCCTACAGCGACACCGAAAAGGACCCGCATTCGCCGCATTTTTTTAAAGATGTTTTACAGATGATGATCTATACGGCCAAAAGCTACAGGCTGCATGTACGCAGGTTAAAAGAGCCTGAAGAACGTTTTAAAGGCAACATCCCCGAATGGCGCTTCGTTGATTTCATCGGCTCTTCGGCAGTGTCACGCATCTCATTCGGCATTTTATATATTTTATTTTATGTAGAATTTGCAACCGCCTGGTGGATGTATCTGTTAATCCCTATCCACTTTTTAATGGGACCAATTCACGGCGCTATTGTTAACTGGTGCGGGCATAAATACGGTTATCAAAATTTTGATAACGGCGATAAATCAAAAAACACCACCCCGTTTGACTTTTTGATGCTTGGCGAACTGTTTCAAAACAATCACCACAAACATCCCAATAAACCCAACTTCGGCGCCAGATGGTACGAGATCGACCCGGTTTATCCCGTAATGAAACTCATGCACTGGATGCGGATAATTAAGCTGCGAAAAGCGTATTTGTAAGCCTAAAGCCGAAGGCTTAAAGCAGAAAGCAAAGAACAAGCCAAAGGCTCAAAGCAACAATAACATAAGGCCTAAAGCAAGGAAGCAAAAAAAAAGCTTTCTACTTTAGGCCTTCTGCTTTTAGCTCAATTTTTTCTGCTTTCAGCTTTAAGCCTTCGGCTTTCAGCTCCTTTCCCTATCTTTGCTGCTCATAAATACATAAACCCATGAGTGTTTCTTTATTAGCTCAAAATTTGCACGGCTCCGAGATTATCAAAATCGCGGGCGAGATCAACGAATTAAAACGCCAGGGCCAGAATATCGCTAACTTAACCATCGGCGATTTCGACTCAAACATTTATCCTATCCCTACCCCCTTAAAGGATAAGATCATTGATGCCTATAATCATAACCAAACCAACTATCCGGCTGCCGATGGTATGCTGGATTTGCGCCAGAGTGTAAGCGGCTTTTTAAAAAAGAGCTTCGATCTTGACTATGCTCCCAACCAGATCCTGATTTCGGGCGGTTCACGTCCGTTAATCTATTCTATATTTTTGGCAGTAGTTAATCCCGGCGAAAAAGTGGTTTTCCCTGCCCCATCATGGAACAATAACCACTACAGCGATTTGCTGAACGCCGAACCGGTTATTATCCCAACCACTCCCGAAAATAACTTTATGCCTACGGCCGATGATATCCGTCCGCATTTAAAGGGAGCTGCTTTGTTGGCTTTATGTTCGCCATTAAACCCAACCGGCACCATGTTCAGCAAAAAGGACCTGGAAGAGATTTGCGATTTGGTTATAGCCGAAAACAAAACCCGTACGGCCGGCGAAAAACCATTGTACTTATTGTACGATCAGATCTATTCGCAATTAACTTTTGGCGATCATAAACATTATAACCCGGTAACACTTCGCCCGGAATTAAAAGATTACACCATTTTTGTTGATGGCGGTTCGAAATGTTTTGCAGCTACCGGTGTACGTGTGGGCTGGGGTTTTGGTCCGGAATTGGTAATAGAAAATATGAAAGCCATTGTTGGGCACATGGGCGCCTGGTCGCCAAAGCCTGAGCAGATGGCTATGGCTAAATTTTTAACCGACGAGAGTGATGTAAATTCATACCTTGCTGATTTAAAAGAAAAGATCCAGGCCAGCCTTACGGCACTGCACGAAGGTTTCCAGGAAATGAAAACCAGTGGTTTGAACGTGGATTCGATAGAACCAATGGGTGCCATCTACCTAACCCTGAAAATAGATTACGCCGGCAAAACTACGCCCGATGGCAAGGCGCTTAAAGATTCGGCAGACATTAATTTTTATTTAATTAAAGAAGCCGGAGCCGCATTTGTACCATTTTCAGCATTCGGTACCGGCGATGATGTAAACTGGTTCCGCGCATCGGTTGGCGCTACGCCGCTGAATGAGATTGAGGCTTTGATACCGAGGGTAAAAGCAGCGTTAAGTAAGTTGAAATAAGAGTCGCCCGCTAAATCTCCCCCTAAAGGGTGAGACTTGAAAATAACAACAAGAGCGATGATTGAATTCATCGCTCTTGTTGTTTAAAAGGTATTATTAATACGTTCACAAACTCCCCCTTTAGGTGGCCGGGGGGCTACGCCTGCCCTATCTCCAGCTTACTGATCTTGTTATTTCCATCAACAGTAAACTTAAAATACGTTTTAAAATCTCCCCATTGGTCGCTATGAAATTTCCCATATAGGTGCAACCCGTTGTACTCAACCTTATCAATTGAAGTAAAACGTTCATGGCCTATGGCTTTTTCAAAAAAGCTTTTGAAATTCATTTTGTTGCCATCATCAAACAATTGGGCATTGGGTGTAAACAGAGCAAACCAGGCGTTTTTATCGCCGCCCTGCAGGGCATCGATGGCTTGCTTTACTATGGGGTTAGTTAATTTTTCGGTATTCATGGTTTGGATATTTTGTTGGGCCGGTGTTTGAGCACCTGCACATTGTGCATTTACTGATGAAGTAATTAAAGCTCCATATACTAAATAATGGTTGAGCGTTTTCATGGTATGGTAGATGTGCTATCGAATAATATTAATTAAATGTGTTGCCAAATACGGGCAGCAGGTTAGTTTGACGCTCACCTGCTGCCTGTTGTTACTACACTGAGAATTAATTTGTTGCGCCGCCGTTAACCAGCAGGTGCTGGCCGTTCACAAAGGACGACAGATCGCTGGCGAAAAACTCGGCTACATTGGCCACGTCTTCCACTTCGGCCAGTCGGCCCATTGGGCAGCTATCCAGCAATTGTTTCCTTAAAGCGGGGTAGCTATCGGCTTCGGCAAAAATACCCGAATGATCAACTGCAAACGGTATGATAGAGTTAACTGTTACACCGCGGTGACCGATCTCTTTCGAAAGGATATCCACCAGGTAGCGTGGCGTGGTTTTGCTGCCGCCATACACGGCCATTCCTGGTACCGGGAATGAAGTAGTGCTTGAAGCAATGTAAATGATCCTGCCGTTATCTTCTACATTTTTGGCAGCCTGCTGCATGGTGAAATAAGTGCCTTTGGTGTTGATGCCAAACACTCGGTCAAACTGTTCTTCGGTAAAATCAACTACCGGCGTTTCAACCAATTCGATACCGGCATTGGCTACTACTATGTCTATCTTACCAAATTCTTTTTTTGCCTCGGCAAATAGCCTTTCAATATCGGCCACTTTGCTTACATCTGCCTGTACGGCAATTACTTTTGCACCCATGGCCTTAATGTTACTTACCACCTCATCGGCCGACGCCTTATCGCGCGAATAGTTAATTACGATACTGGCACCAAGGGCTGCATAACGTTCTGCAATTGCTTTACCTAAACCACGGGCCGAGCCGGTTATTACTGCTACTTTATTATTTAATGAGTTCATTTTATTTGTTTTGGTCCGGAAGTCGGAAAGTCCGAAAGTCCGGAAGATGATTTAATTGATTATATATTTTGCTTGTCGCACTTTTATTTTACTTGCGGACTTTCCGACTTGCGGACTTCCGGACTACTAAGCTTACGCCATTGCGCCATTTAAACCGATAATTTGGCCACTTATCCATTTGGCGTCATCGCCGGCCAGGAAAGCTACCACTTTGGCAATATCTTCAGGCTCGCCCAGGCGGTTAAAGGCATTGAGGGAGTTAAGCCTGTCTATCAGTTCCTGTGGTTTGCCTTTGGTGAATAGTTCGGTATTTACCGGGCCGGGCTGTACCGCGTTTACATTGATGCCACGCGCGCCAACTTCTTTGGCAAATACACGGGTTAGCTGTTCAACTGCGCCTTTGGTTGCAACGTAGCTACCGTAAGATGGGGTTAACAAGCGGGTTTGTGTTGATGAAAAATTAATTACCGATCCGTTATCGGCCAGTTTAGTGGCGGCTTCGCGCAGGGTATTGAAAGTGCCGGTTACGTTGATACTAAACTGGCGGGCAAAATCCTCGTCGGTAGTATCTTTTAATAATTTGGTGATCATGATGCCGGCGTTGTTTACCAGTACATCTATTTTACCGTAGTGGGCAATAGCGGCATCGAATAAAGCGGCTACCTCATCGGCTTTGCTTACATCGGCCTTCAGGGCAATGGCATCGCCGCCTTGTTGTTTAATGCTGTTTACAGTTTGGTCGGCCGCATCTTTGCCGCCGGCATAGTTTACAATTACTTTAGCGCCTTCGGCAGCTAATTTTTGTGCTATCGCTGCGCCGATGCCTCTTGAAGCGCCGGTTATTAATACTACTTTTGATGCTAATGTGTTCATGGTTTCCTTTGTTTATTTTGTTAATGTTTTTGTCGTTGTTGATTGACAATACAAAGGTGGCAACAGAAGAGGCCCTGAATGATACACATATCAAAGCATTACATACGAATATTTAAGAATGGGATTTGTGATATGGTTGGAGAATGATTAGTATGGGGATTTTGGCTAAAGCCATCTAAGAAACCGGCTCTGGTTCCGTCGGTTAAAACCGACGGCAATGAAGAAAAAGAGTAAACTGCAAGCAGAGCCATTATCTTTATAATATATGGCAATCATTTCTCGAATACCGCAAAGAAAAAGTTTCATTTCCGTCGGTTTTAACCGATGGAATATTAGAGCATTTTTATGACTTTAGCCAAAATAAACGAGACAAGTCCCTACGCTATCCCCGCATGTTCTTTCCTAAACAACACCGGCGACATATCGGTATGCTTTTTAAAATAGTTGCTGAAATGTGTTGCCTCATTAAATCCTAAGCGGAAGGCGATCTCTTTAATGGATGCCTGCGAGTTTTGCAGCAATGCTTTGGCCTCGGCAATGGTTTTCTCGGCTATCCAGGTGCTGATGGTTTTGCCGGTTTTTACTTTGATTACATTGCTGAGATAGTTAGGGTGCAGGCTTTGTGCATCGGCATAATCCTGAACGCGGAAAACTTGTTCGGCGAGGCCGCCGGCAAGGTCGCGGTAGTGTTTTTCGAGCAGGCGTTTAAAGCTTTTTACAATTTCCGAACTGCGGTTACCCTCGTATATGGGGTTATAATCCTTCCAGATATATTCTTTAAATTTTAATAAAACCACCACAAACAGGTTACCGATAATGCGGTAGCGGTACGGACTTTCCGAATCGTACTCCTTCCTGATCTGGTGATACAAAGTTTCAAACTCAGCAAATATTTCGGGTGCCAATACACGCGCCGGAAAAGTTTCGGCCAGCAAAAAGGGAAATTCATCAAAAATATTAGCATGCACATTTTCCTTCAAAAACGATTCGCTCAGCGTAAACAGGTACACATCATCAATATGTTCCCAGTTAAACGAGCGGAAGTGCCCTGGATTGGTAAAGTAAACCGCGCCGGGTTGCAGTTTGTAGTTTTGCTCATCTATAGTATAATCACCGTCGCCGCTTTTAATAAAGGCGAAAACAAAAAAGTTAAGCCTGCTTAAAGGCGATTTAAATGGCGATGGCTGGTTAACATCCCTCAGGTTAAAAACAGTAAAATCGGTATGCTTAATAAGGTGCAGCGGCAGGCCCAGGTGCTTGTACTGATCATAAAGATTATTAAAAATCTGATTTTCGTTGTCCAGGTGCGGCATGGGTAGATGTTTGTATCAAAGCTATGTGGGTTGGGGGAGATTTGCAAGCGGCTGAATTTGTCTGAATCAGAATTTTCAGAATTAAAGAATAAACAGAATCTTATTTTTCTAATTCTGAAAATTCTCAAATCCTGAAAATTCTGATTCAGACAAAAATCTACTTCCGCTTCAAAAAGCCATACTTCGCCAACTTTTCATACAAATACCCATCGCGTTTCATGGCTTCCGAAAGGGTTTTATCCTCCATATCATCCACCTTCCCTACCCCAATCCTTTGCGAACTGTAAATACCCGTATGCCCGCTAAATAGGTAAGCCGTAAAACAAGCTATCGCGAATAGCAGAGCGTGCTCTCCGCCGAATAACTCGATCCCCATAAAAGTACAGGCGAGGGGTGTATTGGTCGCTCCCGCAAAAACAGCTATAAAACCTAAAGCGGCAAACAGGCTCACCGGAGCGTTAAGTAATGCAGATAAAGTATTGCCCATTGTAGCGCCTATATAAAATAACGGAGTAACCTCTCCGCCCTTAAAACCTGTTCCGAGGGTAATGGTGGTATAAATGGTTTTCCATAGCCAGCTCCAGGTATCGGCACCGCCCGCGTGAAAAGCCGAGGGAATGGTAACAGCTCCTGCATGCTCAGCATCTACACCTAAACTCAAATAATCGGGTTTACCATTAATGAATGTTAAGGCGATGATGATTAACCCGCCAATAGCCGGAATAAGCCAGGGCGTTTTAACATAATGGGTAAAAAAACTTTTGATACCATGCACCATCCGTGCAAACAGGTAGCTGGCCAGGCCAAATGCTATTGAGGCGACAATCACCTTGATGATAAGCAATAAATCTGTTGAAATATAGCCCGAAAACCAATGCGGAACGGCTGGCAAAATATCGATATGATAAGCTGTATGATGAATGCCCCAGGCAGCAACGGTAACATCGCCGGTAATACCCGCAATGAGGCATGGCAGCAATGCATTGTATTGCACGCGGCCAATCGTTAACACTTCCATGGCGAAAACAGCGCCTGTGAGGGGAGTGCCAAATACCGCTCCAAACCCGGCGGCTATGCCTGCTGTGAGCAAAGTTTGCGTATCGGCAGGGTTAAGCTTAAACCATTTGCTCATCATTTGGGCAATACTCCCTCCCATTTGTACAGCCGTACCCTCGCGCCCGGCCGAACCGCCAAACAGGTGAGTAATAATAGTTGTAAGTAAAACCAACGGTGCCATGCGCTTAGGAACGCCGCCGCCCGGATTATGAATTTCATCAATAATGAGGTTGTTCCCCTTCTCGGCCGAGCGGCCAAATAGTTTATAAATAAAATAAATAGCTATACCGGCCAGCGGCAGCAGGTACAACAACCAGCTATGCGCAAAACGAAAATGAATAGCCCCGCTCAAAAGCCACAAAAAGAAAGCTACCGCGCTACCGATAAAAGCGGCAACAGGAATAACAATCACCGTAAACCTTAAAGCGTTTTTTAAAATTGAAAAATGCTGCGACGAGAAAAGATTGTTTTGCATAATGCTGATATTTATTTGCCCACAAAAAATTAGCACAGGTTAAAACCCGCGTATTAATTATCTGTAGGCGCCATCAGCTTTTTAGGGCGGTTAAGTAGGAAGACACCATTTCCTTTTTTGATATGGCTAATATAAGATGTTTCGATTGAAAATAAAAACCGGGGAATCGCTTTAAGATACGAGGCACCTATGGAGCCTAAAAACTTTGTTGGGATTTTCTATAGACACGGTACTCCTACGGAATTGAGAAAACTTCGGTTATTATAGCCATGTTCAAAATTGGTGATTAGAGTATTTGCAGCTACACTCCGTAGTAGTACCGTGTTTATAGCAAACAAAGAAAAAAAATTCCCGGCCCCGCAGGTGCCTCGTATCTCAAAGCCGCTGCCACTAAATAAATAGCCTTACTAAGCACGTATGCACAGTAAGGCTATTTTCCTGATCCTGAAAAAGACCGGCTTAAGGGTTGTTTTTAAGCCATGCTTAGTGTTTCCACATCCTTAATTGCCAGCAGCATTAATTTACCCTGGTATTCCACCCAGATGTCGGCGAAACCGTTTTCCTCGTACCCCATAAATTTTAATGGATGACCTATATGAAGGTTTTTCCACGTTTTTCCGATGTACTTAAGGAGTTGTCCGCTTTTTAGTGTGTGCTTTGCCATAAGTTTAACTTTTAGGAAGTGAAAGACTAAATTAATTAACGTAAACGACAAAATTTAATTCCTGGCGAATATTTTGAATATTGTATCAGGTTTATTACAACTGTAATTTAAACAGCTTTGGCCTTGCTTTGCTCAATCACTTCAAGGTAGAAGTTTTCGTACATGGGCAAAATATTGGATAGTTCGAACTCTTTAGCGTGCGCCAAAGCGTTCTCTTTAAAGGTAGCTAAACGTTCTTCATCTTCCAAAATAAATATTGCTTTTTCGGCCATGCCGTCAACATCTCCCGGATCCTTCAAAAAACCGGTTAACCCGTCAACATTCAGCTCGGGCAGACCGCCGGCGTTACTGCTTATTACAGGTACTTTGCAGGCCATAGCTTCAAGCGCGGCCAAACCAAAACTTTCGGATTGTGAAGGCATCAAAAACAGATCAGATACCGAAAGAATCTCTTCAATAGCGTCCTGTTTACCCAAAAAGCGCACATTATCGGTCACGCCAAGATCGCGGCAAAGCTGTTCGCACATTGAACGTTCAGGGCCATCGCCCACCATCAGCAATTTCGATGGGATCTTTTTAATCACCTTCGCAAAAATCTTGATCACATCTTCGGTGCGTTTTACTTTACGGAAATTGGACGTGTGAACCAATATTTTTTCGCCCGAAGGAGCGATTGCCTTTTTAAAGTGATCTTTAGGCTTGAGGCTGAAACGGGTAAGATCTATAAAGTTCGGAATCACCAGGATATCTTTCTGGATTTCAAAAAATTTATAGGTATCGTCTTTAAGGTTTTGCGATACGGCGGTTACGCCATCGCTTTGGTTAATGGAAAAAGTTACCACCGGTTTAAAGGTGCGGTCTTTACCAACCAACGTAATATCGGTACCGTGTAGGGTTGTTACCACCGGGATATAAATGCCATAGGTCATCAAAATTTGCTTGGCCATAAACGCGGCCGAAGCATGGGGGATGGCATAATGCACATGCAGTACATCCAGTTGTTCGTGGCGCACCACATCAACCAGTCTACTGGCCAGGGCCAGCTCATACGGCGGAAAATCAAACAGGGGGTAATTAGACACCGAAACCTCGTGGTAAAACAAATTTTCGGAAAAGAGATCCAGGCGCGCCGGCTGGTTATAGGTAACAAAATGAACCTGGTGACCACGACCCGCAAGGGCCTTACCAAGCTCTGTAGCTACAACCCCGCTTCCGCCAAAGGTTGGGTAACAAACAATTCCGATTTTCATTAATATGTTTTAATTGGTGCAAGTTTAACAGCAATTTACATCAAAAATGTTAAGCTTGTGTAAAATGATAAGGCGATGATAATATGATTATAACAGCAGTAAACTTAAACATGTTTTGTCTGTTTAAACACGTATTGTACAGTAAAACAACCTATTGACTATCAACATGAAAAACAACCTCAATTTAAAAATTAACGGCATACAACACATAGGTGTGCCTGTAACTGATATTAAAGTATCACAGCAATTTTACACCCGGTTGGGCTTTAGCAATGTAATGCAGGCCACATTTACTGATAACGGCGGCACCGGCACCTGTATCATGATGCAGCGTGGTAACATGATTATTGAACTATACCAACTGCCCGAAGCCGGCCTGGCAGAGATCCGCTCGCGCCGCAACGGGCATATTGACCATATTGCTTTTGACGTGGATGATATAGATATTGCCTATAACGCTGTTAAAAAAGCCGGTTTTGACATCATCGAACCCGAGCCGGTATTCCTGCAATTCTGGAAAAACGGCTGCAAATATTTTAATATTACCGGGCCGGACGGCGAGCGGCTGGAATTTAACCAGGTGCTTTGATTTCGGAATTCGGATGTTCGATTTTGGATTTGGTTTGATTTTGGAACTTTTATTGGCTGCTTGGATAAAAATGAATGTCATCCCGAACTTGTTTCGGGACCCCACATGCTAAGTTTCCGCTTGCTTAGCATAACGGTTACCAAGCTTGTGGGATGCTGAAATAAATTCAGCATGACCTTTATGTTTTTAAAACTCCCTGAACAACGGCCTGCTGATAAGCGGCGAAAACGACCAGGGGATGGAGCTTAAAATTACCAGCAGAGCAATGGTAAGCCATATAGCCATCGTTTTAAATTTTTCCTTATCGCTTGTTTTACGTTTGGCTTTGGCCGATGCTATGGTGATGAGTGTAATACCGATCAGCATCATGGTAATATGCTCCATGCCAAAAAAACGGATCTGCCGGTTATGCACAGCCTCTTTAAAGTTGTTAAGAAAATAGCTTACCACCGGGCTTATAAAGTATAGCCCTAAGCCAATCAATAATTGCACGTGGGCGATAGCTGCGGTAATAATCCGCACCCGGTTGTCAAACTTCGAAAAAGGTTTATTACCCAACCAGCCCGCATAGGTGCGGTATAAAGCAAAAAGCAAACTGGCCAAAACAAACCAGCGGATAAGCGAGTGCAGTGCTAAAATAAAGGCATACATATATCAGTGAATGACGACTGGTAACGTAAAAGATTTTAAAAGAATAAAATTATTTTGATGCCAAACCCCTGATATAAATCTCACCCGGCTTATCGGTCGGCCGCCTGTCGTGGGTAGGCGCTCTGAGCATATCAGGGTTAACTGTCCATATATTAATTGTAACGGCCGAAAGCGGATCCCAATAATTATCCCTGATCTGATCAATACGGATCAGGGCCTTTTTTTCAATAAGCAAGCTTTCGTCATCAATAAAATAGCCATTTAGCGCAAACTTTACTTTGCCTTTGGTAGTGTAAAGCTTCTTTAAATCGGGAAGGCGTATGGCATCAATCTTTATTCCGCGTTTTAAATTAATCCGCACAAGCCCATACCTGGCATTGTTAAACAGGTTTTTAGGAATATTCTTATCCTTTAAAACCGAAATAAAGCTCACGTCCTGAGGGTTTATATCTAATGTACGCGCAATTATTTTATCATTTATAATAAGCAAAGCGTTGCATTCGGCTGCTCCCGGTAAATGGCGGTACAAAGTGTCGGCAGGATCTGTAACAGCAGGTGCAGCTTTTTTTGCCGTATCTCTTTGTTTATCCAGCGTATCCAGTCGCGTTTGTAACACAGGTTTAACAGCCATCGACGACTGTAGTATCGTCTTGTTCGGGGTTGTTTGTGCTAAAGCCGCAAGCCGGTTAAGGAGTGCTAATAAAGCGATTAAGGTTTTTTTCATAGGTTTATAATTTATGGATAAGATGCAGGTACCATGCAATTTCCATAAATTATTTGAAAAAATTATAACAGATTAGTAATCCACCAGGTATTCCCAAATGGGTCTTTCACACCGGCACTTCTTCCATAAGGCTGATCTGCCGGGGGCATAATGCTTTCTGCACCATTATCCAATGCTTTTTGATAGGTATCATCACAACTTTCCACATAAACAAACATACCGGCATTTTGCTGCTGATAAGTATCGGTTGCATCGGCAAACATAATGGTGCTGCCATTAATATTTATTTCGGCATGCATAATGGTATGCTCATCGCGCATGGTTTTAAATTGTTCGGTAGCGCCAAAAACAGTTTGGGTGAATTGGATAAACTCAGCTGCGTTTTTAACAATTAAATAGGGCATTACTGCCTGATAATTTTCGGGGATGTTGATTGTTGCCATAGTTGGTTTTTTTATTCAAAATTACCTCTCCGCAGGTTTCCGAAATTGTAAAAATCAGACATTTAAATTTCCCGGAATTCCGTGCCCTCTGCTTTGCCCGAAAAATAATAGCCAGGATGATAACCTGTAAATGCTTTTACGTCATGTATAAAATGTGATTGGTCGTAGTAACCGCATTCCAGGGCTATTTGTGTTAAGGTTTTGGGGCTATTGTATTGTTTCAGAGCCTCCTGCAACCGTACCAGGCGCATATAGGTTTTAGGGCTAAAACCGGCATACTGCTTAAATTTACGATCGAACTGCCTTGCCGACAGGCTGTAAGTATCAGCCAGTTGAATAACAGGCAGTCGATGTTTACCGTGTATAACATGGCGAATGGCCGTGATGATCCGCTCGTCCTTAAAGGTATTTTGCCTTAACCGGGCAATTAAAAATGTTGATAATGTCTCCGCGCGTTTTAAATTATCCGGAGCCAGCATAATCTGTTCTTCCAGCTCGCGACCGGCCTGGTTTAAAAAAGTATCGAAATCAAACGCCTGGTTGCTGGTTTCACTGCTGGCAACGTTAAAAAAATAAGGCACTGCAAAAGGGTAAATATATGCGCCAAAAATGCCAAAGCTCTGGGTGGTGATAAAGCGCCGATATTGGGTGGTTTGAAACTGGATGCCCGATGGCCCTGCGTTTTGCCCGCTTTTATCGGTTAGTTCGTTAAAAGAAGATTGGTAATGAAAAACCAACTCCGTACAACCATCGGCAACCGAGCGGTAAGTATACGATGGCTCATCCGGCCCCAGTTCATGCTCAAGCACCCAGTAAAATCTTACAAAGGGTTTTAGCTCGGCCGGTGGCTGGATGGTGAAATAACGCATGGTTTGATTTCGGATTTGGGATGTTCGATTTCGGATTTGATTAAATTTAGGATTTTATGGTGGATAAAGTGTGAAATAAAAAAAGAAGAAATCTGCTGTGTAGTTGATAGTCAATACAAAAAACAGCCGCAAATTCTAAAACTTGCGGCTGCAATTAAAAATATCGAAGAACAGGTTATTTAACCCTCGTGTAAATAGCGGTGTAAGCTGAAGGTGTATCCTTTAAAAAGTACATAGTTATCCTGTTTGCACTGGCATTAAAATAAGCATCATCTCCTTTTAACGGCGCATTTTTAAATATCATGAGTTGGTTGTACCGGGTTGAGCCAATTACAACCGAGGTATCCTTCACTGTATATTTCGAACTGATAACAATGCCCCGGTATGATGTACTACTGTAAACCGAATCGGTAATGACTACCCTCGACACGCCATCGTCGGTAATATTGTGCTTTGTGCCGTCAAGATCAATTTCGGTTGTAACTCTCCATGTGCCGGAAAGATTGTAATTATTTGATTCGGCCGAATTATCATCTTTCGAACAGCCGTTTAATGATAGGATAACCGCAGCCGCTAATACGCTTAAATATTTTTTCATGGGATGTGACGTTATATAAAGATATAACGAAGAAAATAAGACGAGCGCTACAATGGGCACGCAGAAAGTTATTCGCCAATAACTAATAAACCATTACTTGCGGTTTCAAAATACCGAAGCAAACGATTTAATACCTCGTGCTTTTTTAACTCCTTATTCGTTTTACCCTCCAATAACTCAGCTTTAATTAAAGAAATAATAAGTTCAACGTGATCAGGATATATCCGGGTGGTGCCATAAGGATCAATTTCGACACCCGATACTTTCTTCAACTTTACTAATACCTCCTGTAAAGTTCCAAAATCAACATGTTCTATTTCAAAAAGTCTTTGACGATGTTGGGTGTCGGAGATATCGTAAAAATCTAAAGGCATAATTAAAAAATCTTATACTGCTCGTTTCGCAGGTATTCAACATTTAATTGAGATCTCAGCAATAAGCAAATCCGAAATCGAACATCCCAAATCCGAAATCAAAAACTAAAGCCCCTTCGCTATCGCCTCATAAACCACATCCTGAATCCTCGGCCTGATATTCAAACTCAGCAATTTGCTGGCCACCGATGGGTGTACCCTGTTGGATAGGAATACATAAACCAGGTTATACTTCGGATCGACCCAGATACAGGTACCTGTAAAACCGGTATGACCATAAGCCTGATCTGATGCCAGTTTGGATGGGTAGTGCCGCTCGGCAATCGGATCCCAGCGGTCAAAACCCAAACCTCTGCGGCTTACCGGCGATTGTTTGGACGTGAACAGGTCAACCACTTCGGGTTTAATATACTGGTAGCCACCGTAGCTGCCGCGGTTCAGCATCATTTGGTAAAGTATGGCAATATCATTAGCGCTGGCAAATAAACCGGCATGCCCGGCTACTCCGCCAACAAGGGCCGCCGTGGGGTCATGCACATAACCATCCAGTAATGAACCACGGTATTCCCTGTCATTTTCGGTAGGGACAATTTGATCGGGACGAAAGCGGTAAAGTGGTAAAAATCCCGCAGTCTGCATCCCCAGCGGGTTATAAAAATGTTCCTGCACGTATTTGTTTAACGGCACCGCGGTAATGTTTTCAACCACCTCCTGCATAAACAGCATGCTTACATCGCTGTAAACATATTGTCCGCGGGTTTTTAATGGCGAGTTAAGCATATCGGGCAGCATTACATCTTTATAATAATCCTTTCGCAGGTAATAATGATCAGATACCTTGGTTGGATAGGCTGCGGATGAATCGGTGCTATGATCTGCCGGTTTTACTTTTTCGAAGGATTGAATATCGGGTATCAAACCAGCCTGGTGCATCAGCACTTCTTTAATCTGGATATCGTTTTTATTGCTTTTGCGGGCCAATGGGATATAATCCCCCAAGGTTTTTTCAAGGCTTAGTTTACCCTGATTCGTTAGCTGCATAGCTTCCATCGTAGTGGCCGATACCTTGGTCATGGAGGCTACGTCAAAAATATCGGTAAGTTTATCGGGTATTACATTATCATAGGTGTGGTAGCCGTAGGCTTTGTTAAATATTACCTTACCATCTTTAGCAACCAGCACTACGCAGCCGGGGGTGGCATGCTCGCGCATGGCTTCCTGGGCTATTTTATCAATGCTCTGCAAATTGGCTGCGTTAATACCGGCTTCTTCGGGCACGGTGTATTGCAGCCTTGTTTTTTCGGTAACAAAACCCATCCCTGCTTTATAAACATTACTGTAGGTTTTGGTAAGCTTTTGGGTGATGGCAATGCCGCCAAAAATAGCCTCGGCGCTGTACATGGCCGATACCTGCGATACGCGTTCCGTCCATATTACCGGCGCGGTAATAGCGTCCAATTTACCCAGAACGGCCCCGTTGCCAAAGGCTGCCACAATTACGTTTTTATTTTTTTGATTACTGCTGATAAAATCCAGCACATCGGCATTATTCAGGTCGGCATCGTTAACCTGTACAATAATGGTGTTGTAAAATTTAAGATCGGAGGTGAGGTTAGCCAGCGTTTTATTACCGCTGTAGCTGTTGCCATCAAACAAAGTAACCTTGTTGTATTTGGTAAGCAGGCTATCAAAAACAGTTGCATACTGATTACTGAAATGTACACTTGCAATTTTCAGTTCGTCCAGCTTTTGCAGCGGAATCAGGTATGAAGCATTATTAAGCAGCACGGTTGAGTTGCCAACCAACCTTTCTTCGGCAATAAAGGCCTGGCCTGTAAGCATCGGCGGGTTTTGTGCGCAGGCGGTATTAAATAATGCAAAGCCCGATAATACTAAAAAAACCTGGTACCACTTATTTTTTATCATATACTTTAACTCCGTTTATATAGGTTTTGGTTACTTTGGTTGTTGGTAATTCGCTGCCTTTTACTTTCATGATATCTTTATCCAGTATCACAAAATCGGCGTATTTGCCGGGCTCGATGCTGCCTTTCTCTTTTTCTTCAAAATTGGCTTTGGCCGCCCAGATGGTCATGCCTTTAAGCGCCTCAATGCGGCTCAGGGCGTTTTCTTTCTGGAAGCCCGCGGCAGGGAAACCTTTCAAATCCTTACGTTCAACCGCTGCATAAAACGTGTAAAGCGGGTTAATGTTTTCAACCGGAAAATCGGTACCCAAAGGGATCCAACCGTTCTGATCAAGCAATTGTTTGTAAGCATAGGCGGTTTTGAGGCGCTCTTTACCTAAACGCTTGCCTGCCCAGTACATATCTGATGTGGCATGGGTTGGCTGCACCGATGGGATCACGCTGTATTTGCCAAACATAGCCACATCTTGGGGCGATACAATCTGCGAGTGCTCTATCCGCCAGCGTAAATCATTTTTACCCTTTAGGTTGGCGGCATAAATTTTAAGCATGGTGCGCACTGCCGAATCGCCGATGGCATGAGTACACATCTGGAAACCATGAGCGGCAATTTTTGGTGCTATCTCTTCAAAATGTTTAGGGTTACTCAATAAAAACCCGCTCCATTTGGCCGAATCGGCATAAGGTTTTAGCAGGCAGGCACCTCTTGAGCCCAGCGCACCATCAGCATAAACTTTAAATGACCGCACGTTGAGTCCCGGCGTTTTAATTGCACCTTTTTTAAACAGGTATTCATAGTTTTCGGGTCTGTCGGCAAGCATTACATACATGCGCATTTTCAGGTCGCCTTTATGTTGCAGCTCGTTAATAATGTTTACCATGGTGTATGGCAAACCGCAGTCATCAACCGTAGTAAGCCCGGCCGCAAAACAGTTTTTTTGTGCCGAAAGTAAAGCCGTATCAACCATTGCCGATGTTGGTTCAGGTATTTTGCGGGTTACAATGCCTACCGCATTATCAACCAGTACGCCGGTAAGTTTGCCGTTGCGGGTTTCAATTTCGCCGCCAACAATGGTTTGCCCCGGTTTAACACCGGCAATGTTTAAAGCTGCCTGGTTAGCTATAGCGGCATGCCCGTCAACCCGGCTCAGCAGCACCGGGCGCATCGGGAACAACGAATCGAGCTTGGCTTTATCCGGAAAATGTTTGTCGGCCCAGTCGTTCTGGTCCCAGCCGTTGCCTATAATCCAGCCGTCAGTATTACGCTCGGCATAAACCTTTACCGAATCTACTATCTCGGGCCAGCTTTGCGTACCTACCAGGCTAACCTGCTGCAAGCCCATGCCATACTCGTAAAAATGTGCATGAGCATCAATAAAGCCCGGGTATACAGCAGCGCCTTGTGCGTCAATCACTTCGCGGGCATTGTATTTTTGTTCCAAACTATCGGCGCTTCCTACTGCAAGTATTTTTCCTCCGCTCACCACAAATGCACTGGCTGTTGTAAAATTACTGTCAACGGTGTAAACAACTGCGTTTTTCACCAGCATATCGGCATTGTATTCTTTTTGTTTGCAGGCAGCCGCCAGTAAAAGCAGCGCGGGCAATAGTCTCTTCATATTAAAGCAATTGTATATTTATTGTAATTGTATCAAGCTGCAAATGTATATACAACTATCTAATCATAAAGTTATGCCATCAAATATTTAATTTAGCATCGAAATAGAAATTGAAGGGAAATTATTTTAGATGTCAGATATTATACAGCTTTTACCGGATGCCGTTGCCAACCAGATTGCCGCGGGCGAAGTAGTTCAGCGACCGGCGTCGGCGGTAAAAGAGTTGGTGGAAAATGCTATTGATGCCGGGGCCGATAAAATCCAGCTGATTGTTAAAGATGCCGGTAAAGCGCTGATCCAGGTTATTGATAATGGCTGCGGAATGAGCCTTACCGATGCCCGGATGTGCTTTGAGCGCCATGCCACCTCTAAAATACGCAAGGCTGATGATCTGTTTGCCATCCGCACCATGGGTTTCAGGGGCGAGGCTATGGCTTCTATAGCGGCTATTGCCCAGGTTGAGCTGAAAACCCGCCGCCATGAAGATGAACTGGGTACCTGCATCACTATCGAAGGTTCGGAAGTGATCAGCCAGGAGCCGTGCTCGGCCCCAACCGGCACATCAATCGCTGTAAAAAACCTGTTTTATAATACCCCCGCCCGCCGTAACTTTTTAAAAAGCAACCCGGTAGAGATGCGTCATATTATTGACGAGTTTCAGCGAGTGGCTTTGGCACATCCGCAGATCTTTTTCACGCTGCATCATGATAGCCAGGAGGTATATCACCTGCCTGCAACAGCGCTTAAACAGCGTATTGTACATCTGTTTGGCGCTAATTATAACCAGCGTTTGGTTCCGGTTGAAGAAGATACAACTATTATAAAACTACGCGGCTTTGTAGGTAAGCCCGAGTTTGCCCGTAAAACCCGCGGCGAGCAGTTCTTTTTTGTAAATAACCGCTTTATCAGGGATAGTTACCTTAACCATGCGGTAACCACGGCATTTGAGGAGTTGTTACCTGATGATTGCTTCCCGTTTTATGTGCTCTTCATTGATATCGATCCATCAAAAATTGATATCAACGTACACCCCACCAAAACCGAGATCAAGTACCAGGACGAAAAGGCCATTTATGCCATCATCCGCTCTGCAGTAAAACGTGCGTTAGGTAAGTACAACATAACGCCTACTTTAGATTTCGACCAGGAAAACAGCATCGAACACCTCATTACACCAAAACCATTTGAGGAGATCATTGCGCCTACCATATCATTCAACCCCAACTTTAACCCTTTTGCCACCACCGAAGACAAGCCCCGGCAGGAACATCCTTTTTTAAGGGAATCATCCGGAGGAGGGTATCGTAAGGAATCAATCCCGCAAAACTGGGATACACTGTACGAGATCAGCAAAAAAGAAACACTTTTTCAGCATGAAATTCATGAAGAAAAAACCATTGCGGTTGAGGAGCAGGAGGTAAGTAAACCAAGCGAGGCGCAGTTGTTCCAGATCCATAACCGGTTTATCCTGTCGCAAATTAAATCGGGCTTTATGTTGATTAACCAGCAGACGGCACACGAACGCATTTTGTACGAACGGTTTTTGCAACAATTGCAAAACCATTCGGGGGTAAGCCAGCAAAGTTTATTCCCGCAGTCGGTAACACTAAACGGCAGCGATTTTGAGTTATTGAGAGAGTTATTGCCGGATATCCGCGCGTTGGGTTTTGATATCCGCGAGTTTGGTAAAAATACAGTTGTTGTTGAAGGAATCCCCGCCGAACTGAATAACGTAGGTGAACATGAACTTTTAGAACATTTATTGGAAGGTTTTAAAAACAATATGGCCATCCTTAAATTAGATAAACGTGATAACCTTGCCCGCTCGCTGGCCCGCAACGGAGCCATTAAAACGGGTACCAAATTATCGCTGGAAGAAATGAACCAGTTGATTGATCAGCTTTTTGCCTGCCAATCACCCAACCAGGCGCTGAATGGTAAGCCTGTAATCAGTACCTTCACCATGAATGAATTAATGGAACGCTTTGAAAAATAGCCCTGTGGCTAAATTTATATATGAACGGATACAATCAATCGCCTTTTGCCAATATCACGCCCGTTGTTAAAAACCTGCTGATTATTAATATTATCCTATTTATTGGGGTAAATACCATGGAGCTGGTTAATATTAACCTGTATAAATGGCTTGGCGGCTATTACTTTAATGCTCCAAACTTCCACCTCTGGTCGTTTATCAGCTACATGTTTTTGCATGCCGATTATCATCAGCCTGCCCATATTATTTTTAACATGTTCGCCCTTTTTTCGTTCGGGCCGATATTGGAGCAAACCCTGGGATCAAAAAAGTTTTTTAACTTTTACTTTATCTGCGGTATAGGCGCTATGCTTTGCCAGATGCTGGTACAGGCCTACGAGGTGCATGCCATTACCGGCGGTTTTACATTGAGCAATGTAAGCGCCGATCCGCAGGATTTTTCGGCTTTTGCGCCTTACGGTATGTTGGGAGTAAAGTTGTATTCCATATACAATGTACCTATAGTAGGTGCGTCGGGGGCCATTTTTGGTTTACTGGTAGGCTTTGGAATGCTGTACCCTAACCTCGAGATGATGGTATTATTTATTCCTGTACCGGTTAAAGCCAAATACATTATCCCGGCGTATATAGTGTTTGAATTGTATATGGGTTTAAACCCAATGGAAGGCGATTCGGTAGCGCACTATGCCCACCTTGGCGGGGCGCTTGTGGGCTTTTTAATGATTAAAATATGGCGTTTGCAAAGGCCAAACAATTTTTATTAATTACATTAGTTATCATGTAATATAACTTTATTATGAGCACTCTTTGGCAAAATATCCAGCACAAAATATTACGCTCAGGTAATAACATCAGGTTGCTAATCAGCATTAATGTTATTGTTTTTTTGGCTATCAACATCTCGGCAGTTATTGAGCAGGTTCTAACTCATTTTGGCGATGGCAAGATCCTTCAATTTACAGATGAATACCTGAGAATGTCGGCCCATTTGCCAACATTACTTAAACACTTCTGGACGCCTTTAACCTACATGTTTATGCACGCCGGAGTGCTGCATATTTTATTTAATATGCTTTGGCTGTATTGGATGGGGCAGATATTTGAAGAATATTTGGGCAATAAGCGCACTATCGGCCTCTATTTAATGGGGGGACTCGCAGGAGCCCTGTTTTATGTGCTTGCGTTTAATTTACTGCCTGGTTTTACAAGTATCAATGCTGCGCGAGGCAGTACTATTGTAGGTGCTTCTGCCAGTGTGATGGCTATTGTAGTAGCAACGGCCACTCTGCTGCCCGATTATACCATATCGCTAATATTGTTTGGCCCTGTTAAGCTTAAATGGCTGGTTTTTGTTATTTTAGTATTAGACTTTTTAGGAATAGCCAGCGGCAATGCCGGCGGCGAAATTGCCCACCTCGGCGGTGCTTTAATGGGCTTTATCTACATCAAACAATTACAAAAGGGAAATGATTGGGTAGGCAGCATAGCCAAGCTATTTAAACCGAAACCCAAACTAAAAGTGGTATCAAACAACGTGGGTAAAAATCCGGCCGATTACCCTCGCCAGGACGAGATCGACCGCATTTTGGATAAAATCTCGCAATCGGGCTATAACAGCCTGAGCAAGCAGGAACGTGAAACCCTTAAACGAGCAAGTAAACAGGATTAAATGATAAAAAAAAGGCAAGGCATATTCGGCAGGATCCTGTTATGGATCAACCTGTTTTTTTGCGTGGCTTTGCTTATCAGTTACCTGGCGCCTTATGTCGATCCGCGTAAGGCCTGGCTTATCGCCTTTTTCGGGCTGGGTTACCCCCCTTTATTGCTTTGTAATATCATTATGATGCTATATTGGCTGCTGCGCAAACGCTGGCAGTTTTTATTTTCGCTTGTAAGTATTTTGGTGGGATGGACGGTGCTTACCAACAATATCGGCTTCAGGTTTAGTTCGGGTTTCAGCAAAGCTCCCGGGCTTGATGTAATCAGGGCTATGACCTACAATGTGCATAATTTTAAACACTTTGGCTTTGTAAATGATATTTCAACCAAGCACGAGATACTTGAATTAATTAACCAGGAGCAGCCCGATGTAATTGGTTTTGAAGAGTTTTTTACCCGCAATAAAGGCCAGTACGAAATGCGCGACTCGATTTGCAGGGTATTGGGTACAACTTACTTTTATTTTGAGCCTTTTAACTTTAATTACCTCGAGGCTATTGGCATGGCCATTTTTTCAAAATACCCAATTGTTAACCATGGCCTCATCCACCTGTCAGACGAACGGGGTTCGGGCAATCAATGCCTTTATGTTGATGTTAAAAAAGGCACCAAAATGTTCAGGTACTATGCCATTCACCTGCAATCCATCAACTTTAACCCGGAGGATTATAAATACCTCGATAGCGTATCAAAAAAAGGCAAAACCGATTTGGAGGCTACCAAAAAACTGGGCAGCAAGCTTAAGCTGGCATTTATGAAGCGCAGCGAGCAGGTGTTTAAAATTAAGGCTCACGCTGCACAATGCCCCTACCCCTATATTATTGCCGGCGATTTTAATGATACCCCCTCATCCTTTGCGGTTAACCAGATGGCAAAAGGCCTTACCAATACGTTCAGGGAAAAAGGGTCGGGCCTGGGGCGTACCTATAACGGCGATTTCCCTAACTACCAAATTGATTACATCATGACCAGCCCCCAGTTTGAAACGCTGAGTTATAAGGTGATCGAAAAAAAGCTTTCAGACCACTACCCTCTTCGCAGCGATCTCACCCTCAATTAAATTGCCTCGCGTTTGTAAAAATATATAGCGGCAATACCGGGCATTAGCTTAAATTTGAAAAAATCGTAAGTTTGCGCCATGCAACAAAATTTGTTTGTTTACAATACTTTATCCCGTAAAAAAGAATTATTTAAACCGCTTAACGCGCCACATGTTGGCATGTATGTTTGCGGCCCTACTGTTTATAGCGATGTTCATTTAGGCAACTGCCGTACCTATATATCTTTCGATTTAATGTTCAGATACCTTACCGCCATTGGCTATAAGGTACGTTACGTGCGCAATGTAACCGATGCCGGTCACCTGGAAGGTGATGCCGGAGACGAGGGCGAAGATAAAATTGCCAAAAAAGCCAAGCTGGCACAGCTTGAGCCTATGGAAATTGTACAAAAATACACTGTTGGTTTCAGGGATGTGATGCGCATTTTAAATAACCTGCCCCCAAGTATCGAGCCTACAGCCACCGGCCACATCATTGAGCAAATTGAAATGGTAAAGGTGATTCTTGAAAAAGGCTATGCTTACGAGGTAGATGGCACTATTTATTTTGATGTTGAAAAATATAACAAAAGCCAGGATTACGGCATACTGAGCGGCCGCAACCTCGACGATTTGATGAACAATACGCGCACGCTTGGCGGCCAGGACGAAAAACGCGGCAAGCTTGATTTTGCCCTTTGGATAAAAGCCAAACCCGAGCACCTGATGAAATGGCCTTCGCCATGGGGTGTGGGTTTTCCGGGCTGGCATTTGGAATGCTCGGCCATGAGCCAGAAATATTTAGGCAGCCATTTTGATATTCACGGCGGCGGGCTTGACCTTGTGCCTACGCACCACACCAACGAGATTGCACAAAACGTAGCCTGCTGTGGTACAAACCCGGCTACATACTGGGTACATACCAATATGCTTACGGTAAACGGGCAAAAAATGTCAAAATCTTTAGGGAACAGCTTTTTGCCCCATGAGCTTTTCAGCGGCGAAAACTCTATCCTCAATAAAGGCTACAGCCCCATGACGGTACGTTTCTTTATGCTGCAGGCTCACTACCGTAGCACCCTCGATTTTGGTAACGAGGCCATGGAAGCATCCGAAAAAGGTTTTAAACGCCTCATGAACGCTTTTGCCCTGCTAACTGACGGCTTAAAAGCCTCTGCCACTACCGAGGTTGAAATAGCACCATTGATGGAACGCTGCTACGCCGCTATGAACGATGATTTTAACAGCCCGGTATTAATTGCAGAACTGTTTGAGGCATCGCGCATCATAAATTCTGTATATGATGGCAAAATGAAAATAGATGCGGCTAACCTGGAGCAGTTAACTACGCTGATGAACACCTTTGTGGTTGATGTGCTGGGTTTACAAAATGAGCAGGCCGCTAATGACGATCTGCCCAAAGTATTAAACTTTATTGTTGATCTGCGCAGCGGCGCTAAAGCCAATAAGGATTATGCCACATCGGATAAGATCCGCGATGGGTTATCGCAGATAGGTTTCCAATTGAAAGATAGCAAAGAGGGCACTACCTGGAGTAAGGCGTAGGTTAGAGGTTAGAGATTAGTGATTGGAGAATAGAGATTAGTTGTTCGGGGGTAACTATATAAAAAACGTCATTGCTGATAAGTAAAAGCTGAGGCGTCAGAAGGAAATAAGACATCATTTTCTTGTCATGCTGAGGAACGAAGCATGACAATGTTGAATAGGTACAAAGTAATGACGTCATTACATCAAAGATAGCCCCCTAAAGCGAGTTATAATACCCAAATAACTTAGCCAACGCTACATCACTTTTAAAATCAACTTTGTTTGCTTTAAGATATTCCTGCATTTTATCGGCCTTATCATTCATGGCAGCCAGTACTGTTTTTTGCGATGGCTTTATTTTAACCATCTGGTTGTTGGCAAATAAATAATAGCTGTTACTGGTAACAAGCGTTCTGGAAACTATCTGCGATGAAAACTCGGTTGATTCAAGCACTTTCTTTTTGTAATATCTCAGCAGTTTTATTTTCCCGTCGCCAACCACCTGGTAAAAAGTTTTGTTGGTTTGATCATCAACCGCCGGGAAACCGCTGGCAAAGGTGATATCAGCCTGGTCGCTTTCTTCTAATCGAATCCCTTTTATCGAAAAACTTTTCACCGGCTCAACAAAGGCTAAAACCGCCGAATCTTTTGGATTTTTAAACAGTAACTCATCGCCGCGGAGGTTGTAATTTAATATGGCATTGGCCGTTTTGCCGTTGGCAAAATCAACGGTGGCCGTGTACCAGGTTTCGGTAAGCAGCGGATTTCCCTGTACGCCATCATTGGTTTTGAGGTAATACGGGCGCCCTGTATAGTCCTGAAGATACTGTGCTTTAGCCTGCGCGCCAATAAACAGGAACAGCACGATGCAGTATAAATTGTACTTTTTCATGAATAGAGTTTATATTGGTTTAAACAAAAACGGATGTGATCGGTTATGAAGTTAATTATTTTTTTTAATTACTTCAGTTTTAAATGATCAGAGTTATTCTCCGCAATTATTTGCCCGTATTTTCGTTTCATCATCAAATAAAAATAACGCCATTGTTAAATTATGTTATGTGCCTCTGCGCATTTTGACTATTGCGTTTCCTACTTAAAATTTATTACTAAATTGCTCCCTTAAAACCCCGCTACACGCATGAAAAAAATCATATTAGCTGCTACATTTATTGGTTATGGCGTTTTTGCTTTTGCCCAGGACGTTGTTAATGTAAACAAGGTAGTTAGTGTTGAACAGGCTTTTAATAAGTTAGTTGAACGTAAAGGTATAAAAGATGGCTTTTTGGCCGTTGCCGATCCGGAAGGTATTGTATTTAAGCCCGAGCCGGTTAAAATTGTTGATTTTTACAGTAAGATAGATAAACAGGCCGGCAAGCTGAGCTGGGAACCTAAATTTGCCCGCATCTCGGCCAACGGCGATCTGGCTTTTACCGCCGGCCCCTATGTATATCAAAATAGTAAAACCGAAGATGATAAAGTTTTTGGCGACTATGTATCCATTTGGCGCAACAGCGGCGACGGTAAGCTTAAACTGCTGATAGATCTGGGCATTCAGCACCCTGAGGCCGAAGAAGAAGCGATTACCGACTTTAAAGAACCAGATCCGGCGCAGCGCTCGGGCCCGGCTAAAGATCCGTTTGGAGCCAAAAATGTAATTATCGGTACCGATAAAACATTTAACCATGGTTTAAGTCTTTCAGCAATGGCCAGCTATAAAGAGTTTTTAAGCCCGGAAGGCCGTTACTATTTCCCCGGCTTTTCGCCAATGACGGGTACCGATGTGGTGATGAAGTTTATCAATAACGAAGCCATCAGCATCACTGCCGAAACTACCGATGGTGGCCGCTCATCAAGTAACGATCTGGCGTACACCTATGGCCACGCCCGCATTACCAAAGGTAACGTGGTAGGCAATTACAACTATGTACGCGTTTGGGAAATTGACAAAGCCAAAAGGTGGAATATCCTGCTGGAAATTTTCTCACCTATTGAGAATGAGTAATTAGTGATTAGAGGTTGGAGATTAGAGGTTAGTATCACCTCCCGGAGAAAGATAAAAGGCCTTTGCAGTATTAAGTTGCAAAGGCCTTTTACTTTTTATTTATATTATCCTTTTTATACTAATTCAAACTGCTGCGCCAGTAAACGGTATGATTCCAGCCTGTCTTCAAAATCTTCTGTGATGGTAACAACCATAATTTCATCTACTCCATAATCATTGGCCAGCCAGGTAAGTTTAAGTTTCAGCTCGGTTGGCGAACCTGCAATTACCCGGTAGTTATTGGCGCGCAGGCGCTCCTGTTCGGCCGGGGTATATTCAACATCTTTTACATCATCATAGCTCAGCGGCACTATCGGCCCGCCTTTTTCAAATTGTAAAAAACGGTGGTTCATTACAGCGATGTGCCGGCGCACTTTTTCGGGATCTTCCGAACAGAAAACAAATATAGCCACATTGGCTTTCGCCTCCGCCAGATCATCCGAAGGTTGAAAACGGTCGCGATACATTTTAACATTTTCGGGCCCGCCGTTAGGGTTAATAAAATGTGCAAACGAGAAACCCATACCAAAATGCGCGGCAAACAAACCGCTTTGCCCGCTCGAGCTTAGCAACCACATATCGGGCACAGTTTTTACCTGCGGGATAGCCCTGATGCGGGCCTGGATGGTTCCCGGCTCGTAGGTATCGTGAAAATAGCTCTGCAAATCGGCCAGTTGCTCAACAAAATCCTGCTCGCTGAATTGGTTTGAGGGATTCAGCGCCGCGGCCGTAATCCTGTCGGTACCCGGCGCACGCCCCATGCCCAAATCAATGCGACCGGGGAACAAGGCCTCCAGCATCCTGAAATTTTCGGCAACTTTAAGTGTACTATGGTTAGGCATCATAATGCCGCCCGACCCCATGCGCATGTTTTTGGTTTCGCCGGCCAGGTGGGCCAGCAATACCTCGGGTGTGGAACCGGCAATAATGCCCATATTATGATGTTCTGAAACCCAGAAACGGGTATAACCCAGGGTATCGGTAAGTTTTGCCAGTTGTACGGTTTCCTGTATGGCCTGCGCGGCAGTAGCCCCCTTGCGTATCGGCGACTGGTCGAGCACGCTTAGCTTAATTTTATTTGCGCTCATATATTCAGTATAAACACAAAAATAAACATCAGGTTGCAGGCGGGCTTTATGCCAAAGGTTTTATGGCATTAAGATTACCATTCCGGAACGATGCGTCCAATATAAATAATAAAGGCAAGTGCGTTTAGCTAATCGGTTCAGGCAACTGCGCTTTTGCTATTTGATGCTGTATACCATTTGGATAGCTTGTTCATCAACTCATCCAGCTTTACAGGTTTGCTTAGGTAATCGTCCATGCCGGCCTGTAAGCAGTCCTGTTCATCGCCTGGCATGGCGTTGGCCGTAAGCGCTATAATAACGGGTTGTTTAACATCAGCTCTACGGATAACACGGGTAGCTTCAAGCCCATCCATAACCGGCATTTGCATATCCATTAATATCAGTTCATAATTACCCAGTTCCGTGGCTTCTACAGCTTCCAACCCGTTTTTTACCATACCGGGTTTATAGCCCATTTTGCCAAGAATGTGTTTTATTACATGCTGGTTTACCTCGTTATCTTCGGCAATCAGGATGTTGAAAGGGTACTTATCACAAAAATCAACAGAGAGCTTGCTTTTAACCTGTTTATCATCACTGATGGCCGTTTTTTCGCGCAGCGCCATAAAAACCTGCTTGCCCAGCACCTGCTGCTTGATAGGCTTATTCATTACCGAGGTGAACAGGCCGCGCTGATGCTTAATCAGGTCTTCACCTACCGAGCTGAGTAATATGATAGGGATGTGGCTATACTCGTCTTTAATTAGTTTGGCCAGCATAGCGCCATCCATAACCGGCATGTGCATATCGGTAATTATAAGGTCGATATCTTTATTTTTCTGTAACACAACCAGGGCTTCAGCACCCGATTCGGCAAGTATGGGCTGCAGGTTCCAGTTTTCAAACTGGCGGCTTAAAATGGCCAGGTTGGTATGATTATCATCAACAACCAGTATTTTTTTGCCCCTCAAATCTTCAATATCGATGTTGATAGGCGGTGCCGATGAAGCTACGCCCGGATAGGCGTTAATAGTAAAATAAAACTTTGCCCCCTCTCCCGGTTTGCTTTCAACGCCAATGCTGCCGCCCATTAATTTTACCAGCTTCTCACATATAGCCAATCCCAAACCGGTACCGCCATATTTGCGCGTAGTTGATGAATCAACCTGCGAAAAAGCTTTAAACAGGCGGTGCAATTTATCTTTGGGAATGCCGATACCTGTATCCCAAACATCAAAACGCAGTTTCAACAAACCGTCGGTTTCTTTTTGCAGGCAGCTTATTTTGATACCAACCTCACCCTTTTCGGTAAATTTAATGGCATTGCTTACCAGGTTAATCAAAACCTGTTTCAACCGTAGCGGATCACCGATAATATTGGTTGGCAAATCTTCGGTTATTTCGTAAACCAGGTCGAGGCCTATTTGCCCGCCTTTAATGGCAAACATATCCATTACATCCTCTACCGATTGGCGCAGGTTAAAATCCTCCTGCTCCAGATCGAGATTGCCCGACTCGATCTTCGAAAAATCGAGGATATTATTAATTACGTGGATCAGCGTTTCGCCGCAATTGATGATGGTTTCGGTAAACATGCGCTGCTCATCATCAAGCGGCGTTTCGCTCAATAGCGCGGACATGCCGATAACCCCATTCATCGGCGTACGGATTTCATGGCTCATGGTAGCCAGGAAGATACTTTTTTCCTGGTTAGCCTGGTCGGCGGCTAACCGTGCTTTCTGCAATTCCTGGTTCGACCGGTTAAGCTCGGTATTGGCTTTGGCCAATACTTCTTCATTATGTTTACGCTCGAGCGAAAGCAGTGCCTCCTTTTGCAGTTCGGCCATCTGGATTGTTTGAAAAATCCTGATCTCGTTATATTTTTTTAATTGATAGCCCCACAAACCGCATATAAACATAATTACACCGGTAAGCAGCGCGTGGATAACAAAGGTTTGAAAATCGAAATAATTAAGCTGTGTGAAATAGATGCCGTTATAGCCAATATCCTGCAGGTAGCTGAACGTTGCGTGGTGTATAATTACCACAATAAGCAAAGGGATCTGCAGTTTCCAGTTTTGATAGGTGATAAGCAGGGCGCTCGAAATAAATGCAAAAAAATGCATCTCGAACAAACCATGCATCTGGTAAATGTACTGGGCCATAAAAATGCCCAATATAGCTCCCAGCACATACTGATACAGGTTTGAATTGGGCAGCAAGATCTTGGTTGTATAGTACGCCACAAGGCAAATACTGCCAACGCCAATGCCAATAAGCCAGGTATCGTAAAAAAAAGCCAGTACAATGCCCAGCAAAAAGTGAATGGGCAAAAAATAATTCATGAGCCTGTCTGACCGATCTTTGATCTCGGTTTGGAAAAGCATGTTATGTTCGATGGAGGCTGTCAATATTTTAATTTTTGGGGGTATGTTAATTATGACAATCGGGCAGGCGACAACCATAAGAGGTTAGGGCCAGCCTATTAAAAGTTAAACGTGTATTCGCATTCAGCAACCCGTTAATGGCTATTTTGGCAAAGCTTGTTTTCTCGTCGGTACAATAGCGGCTTACGTTGTAGTTACCCCGGTAATACAGTTTTCTGCCGGCATCAAGCAGGGCTATCTGTGGGGTTGAGTAAACACCGCAGGCCTCAGCAACGGATGGATCGAATATCACCGGGAGCTTCATGCCAAATTTATCCTGGATCTCATCAACGGTAAAATGCTTATCACTCATAATCACAATCATGAAATTTACCTGTGCCGAGTATTGCGCTACAATGGCCTTAAACTGGTTGATGTTGAATCTTGAACAGGGGCAATTCGGGTTAAAAAAATGAAGGAACAGGGGTTTACTATTATCGCTATAAACTTTATACAGGTTTTGGTTGAGCTTAACCAACTCGCCTTGATTAACGGGTTTGTAATTTGCCGGGATTGGAGTAGGCAGGCGATATTGCAAATCGTTGTACCAAAACAATGCCCCCACTGCCGTGCAGAGTATCAACAGCCAAACGATGACGAAAGTCTTTTTCATTGTGATACGGCCCTTGCCATAAAGGTTGTTGCAAAATCCTTAACAAAAATGGGCAAAAACAACAATAAATATGATAAATACTACGGTTTATGCGTCATTTAAACACATAGGTTTTAAAAAACTCGCTTTTTAGTGTATTTTCAACACTTTTAAGTAAGTTTGTGGCAGATAATTACTGCTATTTTCGTTTTTTGGTAAGGTAGCTGCGCAACGGGATGTCGTAAACCTGCATCACGAAGTATGCAAAGGCCGGCAGCACAATTAACGCTGCAATAATAATTAAGGTAAGATGAGTAGTATCGGGCTTATTGGCTGCATAATAGTTGCCAAACATCCACAACACGGCATAATGCGTCATATACAACGGATAGGAGATGTTACCAAAAAAATTGCAGATCTTTTTTAATCCGCCAGATAGCGTGGCCCCGGCACCAAGGGATACGATGAGCGGAAAGTAAAAAAGTATTACGAAAGGCTCGCTCAGCCAGTTCCATTTTGAAAAAGGCATGATAAAGGCCAGGAACAACAATATCGAAATGCCGATAAACCCCAGTTTATTTTTAATGATGAGGTTAAACCGGTAAACGATAAGCCCGGCCGTAAACGAGTATAAAACCCTTGCGCCGCCGTGCCAAAAAGTGCCGCCGCTCCAGCCGCCCAACAGGTTACCGGCCTGGTAGCCAACCATACACAAAATAATGCCGGCAATAATTGCGATAGGGACAAGGTAGCGTTTGGCCAGGCGGCAAAGCACCAAAGCGTAAACTATATTGGCTATATATTCCCAAAACAATGACCAGGCCGGGGCGTTTAAGCCAAACAAGTTAAAGTACCTATCCTCCATTACCGGGTACGGGATCAGCAATATCGAACTTAAAAATATCAGGCCCAGTTTACCTAAACTATAGGCCTCGGGATGGCCTCCAAAAGGATCAAAAAGAAAAGTTATCAAACCTAATACCGCCCCAAAAACAACCAGCGGATGCAGCCTGATCAGTCTCGATTTAAAAAACTCCTTAATCCCCATTTTGCCTATCCTGTCGTCATAAGCGTAGGCTATTACAAAGCCCGATAAGCAAAAAAAGAAATCGACGGCTAAAAAACCGTGGCCTATAAAATCCTGGCTGTAATCGGTATAAGCTATCTCCATAAAATGGAAGGTAACCACGGCCAGTGCCGCCACTCCCCTTAATCCGTCTAAAATTTCAAAATGCTGTTTTGTTTTAAGAATACCGGGAGATAATTTTTCCATGCCGTATGCAAGCCCTCCTTTCAGGGCTACAGCAAATAAAACAATATATTTTAAAAGATTGGCCGGGTTTAACGCTTTATCCGTCTAAACCCTAAAATTAAACGCCAAATTGCGTTAGGTGATGATCAAGATGTTTGTAAAACAGGTTATTCCATTGGGTAATGCTTAAAGGCCCAAATGAGTGCGACATTTTACCATCAAACTCACTTTCGCCCAATTGCTGTGTTTTTTTAATATAGCCAATCAGGCGCGCTTTTTCTGTTTCAAAATCCCGCTCGCCGGTTACAATAAAGGCGGGGGCAGTTGGACTGCTATGTTTATAAGGTGCTTCGCTTACCACTTTGTTTTTTACCAGCATTTTCAGCATCAGCCGCATCAATGCACCGGGTTTGGGGTGTTTATCGCCCTCGTACTCCAGTTCGTACGCAACGCAGCAGTGGGCCAGCATTTGCGGTGCATTCATTTTACCCCATTGCGCAGTGGTTGAGGACGTAAGTTTATTGATGCGACCGATAACATCATCGATAACCTGTACGGTAAAAATATTAGGAAATGCCATGTGTACAAGATAGGCACTGTTATCCAAATAACATCAATCTTAATTTATCACAATTAAAATTTGTGTTATCAGTTTTCTTAAAAATCCACCGGTTACTCATGTCACGAAATATCGCACAAAAAAACATACACCTGTATTAAAAAAGTGTATAAACAAAAACAGCTTCCAAGGGGAAGCTGCTATCATAGGTAGATGAAAATATATGTTGATCAGGCAATCATGCCCGGAGTTGCTGGGTTAAAAGCCTGGTTATTACGCAAAAACTGCAGGTTGGTGGCTTTAAAGGCATCAAGATCTTTTTTCAATTTAGCCTTAATGAGATGCGGAGCTTGCAGCGCCTGGAAATTGATGTTGAGATTTAATACTTTCATGCCTGATAGATAACCAAAGCCGTGCCAATAATGCAGGCATCGGGCCATAATTTTTTGACAGGGTTGGTTAACATCCTCAATACCTGATAATAATGTACCCAGTCTGCGTTTTTGAGCCATTACCTAAAGTTAAGGTGTAAAAATAGGTTCCGGGTATAAGCATTTTGCCGGTTACGCCCGAGTGTCCATCAAAAACATCAGTGTTGTTATCATAGCCTTTTTTTTGATACACTATAAACCCGTTTTGATTGACGACGGTGAGGTTATTATCCGGACAGGCGATAATGCCAGCTATAACCAGTCTGTCGTTGACGCCATCACCATTTGGTGAAAGGGCGGATGGTACCACAACTTCTGGTATTCGCTGTATAGCAGCAGCATAAAACGAGCCGGTATTAACTGTTGCGGCCCTTACAACATTAATGTTGTAAGTTTTTGTTGAGATACCGTCATTAGCAGCTACTGTGATTACAATGCTGTTATTACCCGCATTTAAGGATATCGGCGCCGAGGCCAATCTTGAAATTATATCTTTGCCATTTACAGTTGCCGTAGCCAACGAATCGCGGAGTGTTGCCGTTACAGTAACTGTATTTGTTACGCTTGCCACATTTACTGTGTAACTTGTTACATTGGCACTAAACACAGGCGAAAGTGTACCGCTGTTTGTTTTAAGATTAGCAAGGTTTGCCGCTATAGGAGCTGCCAGCCTGGTAATTGTAAGCGTGTATGTTTTGGTTTCGGCTCCGCTCGCGTTTGTTACTATTTTAATAACATTGACACCAATTTTAAGTGGAAAAGACTGCGAAGCGTTTCCTGATATTACCGTAATTCCATTAATGGCGATTGTAGTTGTAGCAGAAGATACCGTTGGTGTTATAGTTAATGAAGGCTGGGCGTTGGCCACAATAGCGGTATAACTTTGTGTTTCGCTACTAAAGGCTGGGCTAAGTGTGCCGCTGCTTATTTTTATATTGCTTAAATTCAGGCTGGCGGGTAACCGCGTAACTTTAACAGTATAGGTTTTGGTACTGATACCATCAATTGCAATTACTTTTATATTAATAATGTTTTCGCCAACATTTAGTGAAATTGGAGTTGATGACTGCCTGGAGCCAACAGAGGTCCCGTTTATTGTAGCTGTAGCCAGCGAATCGCGCAAAGTAGGTGTAACAGTAACAGATAATGTAGCATTAGGCACACTTAAGGTATAATTTGTAATGTTGGCAATAAAGGCAGGCGAAAAGCTCCCGCCGCTTATTTTTAAATTAGCCAGGTTAGCCGAAATAGAAGATGCTATCCTGGTTACCCCAATAGTGTAAGTAATTGGCACCGTAGAAAGAGCCCAGGTTTGCGTAGGTGCGGCAGCAAGCCCACCGGCCGGTGTAAACGCAATCGCCGGTAATGAAAATAATGAAGTATAGTTTTTGTTCACATTTTTAATGGAGCCATCAGATACGACATTGTACATAGCTCCTGAAGCGGACGTCCAGCCATAGTTACGCAACAATAGGTTATTAACAGTAGCCGCGAGACTAACGAGGGTGCCGTAGGTTGCGGGGCTATTGGTACGTGTATTGGTTACTATTAAACTATCAACAACGGCATTGCTTCTGATATTAAGATCACGATTGATATAGTCATAATTTGCCGAATCAATTACGAGTTTATGAATTGCAAGATTGTTTGCACTGGCTGTTCCAAGTGCAAGGGCTATGCCTGTTCCCTTACCCGCCGTTCCGTTGCTTATTATATGATTTTTGACGCTGATGGTGTTAATAACACCGCCCTTGGCCAACAAAATATCTGTTTGGTTTAAATCGCTCGCATTTGCCGATGTAGCAGCCGAAAGGGTTTTATTTAATGTGGTTGAGATATTAGATAATTCAATCAACCGGGCATTAAGTGTAAATTCGGCTTTAACGGTTGGTACGTTAATGTACTGATTTTGCGTGTGCGATACACGATCAATAATAACATGATCAATATTATCATTAATAATGATATACCCGGTTTGCTTATCGCCTGTGGGAATGATGCTGTCAATAGTAGCATTTACATTAGCTATTTTGATAAGCCCGAATTTGCCTGTACCGTATTGCCTTTGATAGGCAGATACTAAAACAACGCTATTGGTCGCCCTGCCTGTAATGCCGTCAATCAGCACGTCATCTAAAAAATAATCCTGACTAAGCAACCTGATCCCTCTTTTAGCATGAATAAAGTTAGTGTTCAGGATGCGCACGTTGGTTATCTGACCGCTTTTTTTTGTGGTTTTTGACTGAGGAACAGGATCGGTACCGCAAACACATATAGCATCATCTGTAGTAATGTATTTTACGTGGTTAACATAAATATTTGAAGAAGGCCCGTAAAAATGGAGGCCATCCTGGTTAAATTCGGTCAAACCACCCGAATTAGTGCTGATATACTGCTGGTTGATAAATATGCTGTCTATATAAATATCACGTCCTTGTATTGCAACCGAAAATGTTCGCATGCTGTCGAGTTGCATATTTTTTAAAGCGAGTTTTTTTATTCCCATTAATTTAACACCAACTATAAACTCGCCGCTATCAATACCAGCCGTGAGGTGGTGTTGTTGCTTTAAATCATTTCCGCTTAATAAAAAGCCTTCAATGGTTATATTGGTGTCGATACCCTCATCACGCCAGTGAGCATTAGTAAAAATTGGTCTGTTGGCGTTATCTGCAAGTCTTACTTTTGCGCCATAGCCCACAAGGTGATTATTAGCATAAAGCGTGTTACCGCTGGTATAAAACAAACCTCCGCTATCAAAAAGTTTAACTTTTTGTGTAGTATCGTTAATATATTGCTGTATAATAACGCTATCGTTTCCCCCTGCGCCGGCAGTTTTGCCATGGGCTGCGGCATACTCTTTAAGGGTTAGCTGCTGTACCGAATTAATTTTACTCATCCCGTTCACTACAACACTAATAGTATTGAGGCCTTGATTTAACGGGATGCTTTGAGATGCCGACCCCGAATTCACATCCTTTCCATTTACCCGGACGGGGGACGCGTTATTGGTAAACGGCAAAAACGTTATAAATGATGTAGTATTAGGAACTACCGCATTGTAGCTTTTTATCGTTTTATTAAATGCGGGGGTAATAGTACCCACTGATAGTGCTAAGGCTTTAAGCGTATCTGCTTTAGATGCCATGCTTGAAACAACAGCCATATTAGACTTGTTAAACGTAAACGCAGGGCAAACTTTAACCGAAGCCAGTAAAAGCGTAACTATAATGAGGCGTTCTTTTTTTACCCTCCTTAACAGAAGAGTAAATAACGACACCGCTTGCAGGCTCACTTGCATACAGATTGTTGAAATTAACATGATAAGGTTACTCATTGAGTTAAGCGGCAATGCGTTTATAAACTAAAAACGCTGCAATTTACTGATTTATAACGAAAATGGGATACCAACAAATGTTTTCAGATACGATTTATCGGTTTCAAAATGATAAATTAATTATACCAATTGTATGTAGTTTCATTATTTTCAGCATTAGCTCAAATAAACTCAAGCTATCCTGAATAAACCGGTGGGTATAAGCTGATGAAATACATAATTCCGGCAATCGGTAATGGGCGGTTATACGTGCTAAAAATCGATAGTTAAAAAATTTGGATATTAAAACTTAAATCACTTATCTTCGTTAATTACCAAAAAGCAAGACTATGTAGGCAAACGGCTTACATAGTCTTGTTTGCTTTTATAAGCATTGCGCGTCCTTTCTTACAAACAGGGAAGGGCGGTTTTTTTTGGATAACGAACAGTAATCATATTAATAAATTTTTGCGTTATGGCAGAGGTATCATACTATACCAAAGATGGTTTAGAGAAATTAAAAGAGGAACTACAACGATTAAAAACAACCGGCCGTGCCGATATATCAAGGGCTATTGCCGAAGCACGCGATAAAGGCGATTTATCTGAAAACGCCGAATATGATGCGGCCAAAGAAGCCCAGGGCTTGCACGAAGCTAAAATTGCGCAACTGCAGGAAACCCTGGCCAATGCACGTTTGCTTGATGAATCGAAAATAGATACATCAAAGGTTTTGGCTTTATCTGTTGTGAAGATCAAAAACCTTAAAAACGGTGCCACCATGAGCTATCAACTGGTATCAGAAAGCGAAGCCGATATGAAATCGGGCAAAATTTCGGTTACGTCACCGATAGCCAAAGGCCTGCTGGGCAAACGCGTTGGCGAAAAAACCGAAATTACGGTACCTGCCGGTAAAATTGAATTTGAGATCCTCGAGATCAGCAGGTAATTCTGTAAAAATATATTAGCGGGGCGGATGATTTAGTTGAAAAGATCATCGGCCCCGTTTATATTAGTACCCTATCTACCCATAAAACAAAACCCGTTATGAGCAGCATTTTTTCAAAAATAGTAGCCGGTGATATACCAGCCCACGTAGTAGCCGAGAGTGTTGATTTTTTGGCATTTTTGGATATTAACCCGCTTACCGAAGGGCACCTGCTGGTGATTCCTAAAAAAGAAGTTGATTATTTGTTTGACCTGGATGATGAAACCTACACTGGTTTACAATTGTTTGCCAAAATAGTAGCCGTAGGTTTAAAGAAAGCCATCCCCTGCCCAAGGGTTGGCGTGGCTGTTATGGGGCTTGATGTTCCGCATGTACACATCCACCTCATCCCGCTTAACGGCATGACGAGTATTAACTTTTCAAACCCAAAACAAAAGTTCGCGCCGGAAGAGTTTAAGGCAACTGCAGAGAAGATAAAGGAAGCGTTGAGATAGATTAGTGGATGTGCAGATTTCAGATATGCAAATGAAGCACCGGTTGAAGTTTAGTGATATCGTAACTTTCACAAATAACCTGCACATCCGCACATCTAAAATCCGCACATGATTCCCTACTTAATCACCCGCTTTGCATTATCCTTCACAAAAGTATCCCAGCCCGAATACGATTTTTTACTGCCCGCTTTGCCTGCACCGGTTGTAACCCGTTGAAAGGAATGACAAACGGCCACGGCCAAACCATCGGTAGCATCTAAAAAATCGGGAGTTTCTTTAAACTTTAACAGGCTTTGCAACATGGCGGCCACCTGTTCTTTAGTGGCACTTCCGTTGCCGGTGATGGATTGCTTTATTTTACGGGGGGCGTATTCGTTAATTTCCACATTACGCGACAGCGCGGCCGCTATGGCCATCCCCTGCGCCCTGCCCAGTTTAAGCATTACCTGTATGTTTTTACCATAAAATGGAGCTTCAATGGCCAGGCAATCGGGGTGGTAGTTATCAATAAGAGCAACTGTTTTTTCAAATATGCGCTGCAGTTTCAACATCTGATCGTCGGTGGCCGGCATTTTTACCACACCCATGGCAAGCAGTTCAATTTTGGGACCGGTTTCCTTAACCAGTCCGTAGCCCATTACCACTGTACCCGGGTCGATGCCTAAAATTATCCGCTCTTTTATATTTACCGCCTGCTGCATATCAATCCAAAGGTAACCAATCAAACCAAACTATTTTGCAGCACGGCCATATATTGCTCCCGGCTTATCATCCGCGCGCCCATCGATTCGAGGTGGCTGGTATGTACCTGGCAATCTATCAACTGGTATAAACCGGTATTGCATAAATAAATCAGCGCTGTTTTGGAGGCATTACTAACATGGCTAAACATGCTTTCGCCGCAAAACACATCGCCAACATGTACGCCGTAAAGGCCGCCTACCAATTGGTCACCCTCCCAAACTTCCACCGAGTGTGCATGCCCTTCAGCGTGCAGGGTATTATAGGCTGCAATCATATCGGCTACTATCCAGGTGCCGTCCTGCCCCTGCCGCGGGGTAGTTGAACAAGCTCTGATCACCTCATCAAAACAGGTATCAACCGTTACCCTAAACTTTCCTGACCGCAACACTTGCCGCATGGATTTGGAAATCTTCAATTCATCGGAAAATAAAACAAAGCGTTCATGAGGCGAATACCACAGGATAGGACTATCATCACCATACCACGGAAAAATACCGCTTTGATAAGCAAGAATCAGGCGCTGGGTGGATAGATCACCACCTACAGCCAAAAGCCCGTCTGGTTCGGCCAGATCGGGCTTTGGAAATATTAGTCGTTTATCAAGCCTGAATATCATTCAGGAGGCAAATTTAAGCTTTGCGGCGAATCACCAGCTTTTTATTTTGGGCTTTGGCTATAGCATCCATATACACCTGCATTTCATTGTATTTAGCAGCAGGGATCACCTGATTTTTTAAATTGAATTTAGTGGTGCTCACTACCTGATTTTTTGTTGCATCGTAAACATACTTAACGTCATAACTGCCATAAGTAAATTTAAGGTTTTGATCGGTCGGCAGTGTTTCTACTTCAAACCCGGCAGGCAAATCAATAGTGGTAACGCATGTTTTAAGCATCGGCACTTCAAAATAATAATCCGTTTTTCGCTTTTCTTCTACCGGGAGTGTTGATTGCCATAAATCAAAAACCCTTGGTTTATAAAACTGCTTACTGCCTGATAGTACATCGCAAAACCTATCGTATTCCAATTCAAGACCCACTTCCTTCACACCATCTTTATCGGACGAAGGTGTAAAGCTGAAAGCCGATGGCTGGCGCATATTCAGCATCCTGATCATGCGTGACTTTTGCTCGTCTTCCTTCAGGTACATCAGGCCCATATAATCGGCACGGTAATCACCGGTGCTTAAAATTTTAACCTGCGCCAGGGCGCTGCCGTCTTCATTAAGTTTAATGTGTACTTCGCTGTTAAACTGGTTATCAACATCCGTACTTGCCGGGGTCTTCACCAATTTGCCCCCATCTTCGGTAACCAGTAAGGCATACCTGTTTTCGGTAAACGGCCCCAGCTTACCAAAAGCCTGGGTAGAGCTGGTGCACTCAAGCCAGGCGGTGTCTGCTTTAAAAGGAATGCAAAGTATCACGTGGTTAAACGGATTGTTCGGAAATGCCGGATCGGCCGGTTGCATATTGGCACCTGCATTAACAATGGCATAGCACGACGGTATATTTACCGCCTTAAGCAGTGCCGACATGTAATTGGACAGAGCCTTGCAATCACCATATTTTTTCTGATCTACAAAAGTTGCCGGGAAGGGCTTCCAACCGCCAATGCCCAATTGTATGCCTACATAGCGCACGCTTTTCTGCATGTACTCGTATAAAAATTTTGCCTTTTCCCTGTCGGTTTTTATATCGGCGGTCATTTTACGTATTTCCTCCGCTCTTTCGGGTGTAAGGCTGCAAACATCAGCATTTAACTGCTGCTGCCATTTGCCGTAACCTTGCCAGGTTGCCATATCGCCGGGTACACCATAAAATTCAAACGCGCCGGCAGCAAAGTAAACCTTAGGTAAAACACGCCAGCTTTGCGAACCGCTTTCGTGCTTAAATGCCTTTAGGTTACTTACCTTCCAGGTGTAGCTGTCAATTTTTTCGGCTGTGGTTTTTACCGGTTTAATACTGGTATTGAAGTTTTTATACCTGAAACCGGCATCGCTGTTAATAGAAATACGATAAGAAGAGTTTTGAACCGATTGCTCATAGTCCTGGTAAGCCCATGCGCCGAGGCTCATCAGGCTTTTTCTGTCGTAATCGTAAATAAATTCTATCGTGCTTGGGTAGGTAGCAACGGTATGGCTTATGGAAAGTATTCTGTCGTCGGTTACCAAAGTTTCGTTATCTACTGCTGACTGATCATACATATCGCTTTTATGATATTTTTTTATCAAAGTTCCATCGGCCCCATAAACACGCATTTCAAATGAACTTAACGAAATAAACTTTTTATTGTACTGCAAAGCTATTTCGGCCTCATCGCTTCCCTTTTCATTTAAAATGGTGATGATGGTGTGATAATGTTCTTCGGCTCTGCCCGGTCCGGTAATGTTACGGTCCTTAAGGCTATATCTAACTACCGAGTTGGCATCCTCTTTTAACGAATCAGGGATGGTTGAGGCAATATAAAGATCCTTCGGGATGTTTTTTTCCTGCGAAAAGCTTTGCCCCGCTAAAACAAACAGTGCTGCTGTGGTTAGCAGCAGCCTGCTAAAATATCTGATACACATGTTATTCATTACGATTTTTTAAGCACAACCTGCTCATTCAACATTTCGAACATTTTTTTCCAAAACTCGTGGAACTCCGGATAATTCTCCTTAAAAAATATAGTCTTTTTGTTGTCGATGCTAAGGCGTACCATTAATGAGCCATCCTGCTCGGCAACCATACGTTTAAAAACAATTGAACCATCGGGCATGGCCATGCTTACACTTTTGGGCAGGGCATCAACCTTATATCCGGCAGGCAGTTTAAAAATGCCGGTTACATTGTAATTATCGCGATAGCCAAAATCAATATCGGTAGTGCGGTTTTCGCTCAGGAAGGGGTTTTTGCCCAAATCTGTAAACAGGTTTGAGTTAAAGTAAATGTAATTCTCGTCCGAACCTGCAAGATCAAGGTTAAAATCAATATTCTGTCTTACCGGAACTGTGTCGATATCAATGTTTTCGATTTTAAGTGACGAGATTTTCAGGTTGTTATTGTTATCACGCAGGTTTTCGATATATTTTTTTTCACCATCGGTTTTATAATGCTTAACTACATTGATGCGATTGTAAGCAAAGCTGCTGATATCGGCAGCGCCGGCCATTTTGCCATCAGGTTTAATTTCGGCATTAATCAAAATCACCTGCCTTACAGGTTCGGCATCCTGTAAAAAGGTCATATCATAAAATTTATCGGCTTTGTTTAGCAGCAAGCCAAACGAATTTAAAAAGTTGGTTGGCACCTGGTTATACAGGTTGTATTTGTTACTGGCATCAAGCACATAATATTTGGCGCTATCGACAGGAATATATGCCACCGTGCTGTTAAACTGGTATGAGTTAGGGAAGCTTGGATTTACGCGGCCATGCTTACGGGTGCTTACCATCATCGGGAAAACATTTATACCTGTTTTTTGCAACAGGTGATAAAGGATCAGGTTTATCTCGGTAGAGTTACCCACCTTTTTCTCCCAGGCCTTAACGGTGCCATCCATGGTGTAGTTGCCATAGTCGTCATTCCATTTCATGGTGTTTTTCACCTCGTTAAAAATGTAGGCTATGCGCTCATCATTTGTTTTAAAGGTTTTGGCTTTGGCTATAATGGCTTCCTCGCCGGTAAGCTTGCGGTTAAGCTGCGCACCAAAATCGTCCCACTCCATTACGTTTTCGCCAACCTTGGTCCAGCTATCCTGAAAGCTTTGGGTATAGGTTAAACGCACACTTAATAACTGAAAAAGAATGCGTTCCATATTATCATTCAGCGCACCCATATAAGGCTCTTCCTTAACCGATGGGATATTCATCAGCGCCTGTGTATGCGTATTGGTACCCGAGGTTTTATCGACTACAAAAGGATAATGCAGGTTTTGCAGGTTTTTATAGGTTAATATATCGGGGATATTGGTGCTTAATTCGCTATAGCGGGTTGGTATGGTGCTTTGAAAATACCAGTCCGGAAAATTTACAACGCTGGCCGAAGTTAAACGATATTTAAACTCGAGGATGCTGCCTGGCTTAACGTTAGGGAACGAAAACACAATGGCCGAACGAAATTTATCTACAGCCTCGGTAAAAATCTGCTTTTTATCAACTTTTACAGGTACAATGGCGCCATTTTCCATGTTGATGGTCTGGGCTTCAACACCGGTAACAAACTGCGAGCGGTTATAGCTCAGGAATTCGATGCGTACGTTAGCCGCGTCCTTTCCGCGGTCGTTAAATACTTTAATACGTTTGTGGCGCTCAAATACAATCTGGTATTGAGTGTCAAAATACACGTCGCCCTTATCGAAAAGTATTTCGGCATTGGCATCGGGTTCAAAATCACATTTGGTCATTTCCAGGTCGGCTTTATCAACTTTACCAAACGACTTGGTAACCGGAATAGCAGCAGGAGCCGGGGTTTGTGCTTTAACAACTGTAGCAAAAGCAGCTAAAGCGATAAGGGTAAAAAACTTATTCATTTTAAATTAATAGGATTTCGGTTTAATTGTGAATAATGGCAAAAGAGAATAACGCAACCGGCGGTTTAAATTTTAAACCGGGTTTGATAGGTTGGATCTGTTGCTGTATTTGTTATTTCGACCGGCTGGGACTTTAGAAAGCCTGTATTTATAGTGATATATTTAATACCACGGGCCGATTTAGTGGGTGTTAAAAGCCTGTTCATCGCAATAAGGTTTGATCGGTACTAAGATAGCAATAAATCAACATTGTTACGAAAAGGATTTAATAGCCATTTTATTTATTTTTTTTGAAAGAAAGCCATTTTACCCGCCTCATGGCATTCAATTATGCTAATTTGGCATTAAAATTTTATTTGGAGCGCCGGTTTAAGTACATTTATTTAACTGGCATTTGGATTGATATACTGTAATTAATGAGACAAAAATTTTATGATACTGCTGTGAAGCAGGAGAAAGCTGTACTTGTGGGTGTGATAACACCCGATGAAACTGATGAAATGGAGAAGGAGCACCTGGAAGAGCTGGAGTTTTTAGCCAGCACCGCGGGCGCTTTAACTGTTAACCACTTCACTCAAAAACTACAGCGCCCGGACAGGGCAACCTTTGTAGGCTCGGGCAAACTCGAAGAAATTAAAGCCTATGTAAAGGAAGAAGAAATTGACATTGTGATTTTTGATGATGGCCTTTCGCCATCGCAGCTGCGTAATATTGAGAATGAATTACAGGTAAAAATTCTTGACAGGAACAACCTGATCCTGGATATTTTTGCCAGCCGCGCGCAAACAGCCCAGGCCAAAACCCAGGTTGAACTGGCCCAGCTGCAGTACCTGCTGCCCCGCCTTACCCGCCTCTGGACTCACCTTGAGCGCCAGAAAGGTGGTATTGGTATGCGCGGCCCCGGTGAATCGCAAATTGAAACTGACCGCCGTTTGATTCTGAATAAGATCTCGCTGCTGAAGGATAAGCTGAAGCAAATTGATAAGCAGAACGAAACCCAGCGCAAAAACCGCCATCAACTGGTACGTACCGCTTTGGTGGGTTATACCAACGTAGGCAAATCAACCATCATGAATATGATTGCCAAATCGGAAGTATTTGCCGAAAACAAGCTGTTTGCCACACTGGATACCACGGTAAGGAAAGTAGTGATAGAGAACCTGCCCTTCCTGATGTCGGACACGGTAGGATTTATCCGCAAATTGCCGCATCATTTGGTAGAGTGCTTTAAATCTACCCTCGATGAAACCCGCGAGGCGGATATTTTGATCCATGTGGTGGATATTTCGCACCCCAATTTTGAAGATCAGATCCGTACGGTTAACGAAACGCTAAAGGACATAGGAGCTATTGATAAACGCATCATCACGGTATTTAACAAAATAGATGCCTTTAAACCCGAAGACCATTTGGTTGAAACCCAGGGCGAGCCTTTAACGCTTGAAGATTTTAAACATAGCTGGATGGCTAAGAATAATGCGCCGGCTATATTTATTTCTGCCACTAAAAAGGAGAATGTGGAGGAATTTAGAGCGTTGTTGTATAAAGAGGTGAAGGCGATACACACGGAGCGATATCCGTATGATCAGTTGTTATATTAAGATCATTTGCCGGCCGGCGTATATTGATACACCACTTCATAAGGCTTATCAGCCAATTTTTTTGAGATACTGCCAATACCCAGGTTTTCGGCCTGTGGTGTTGGCTCGCAAAATGAATATACCCTGCCTCTATAAGTTACAGATGTACCGATAGGCTTATCAAATTGTACCGCCATGGTAATATGAGTAGGATACAAAACGGCTATCATCGGCAAATCATAAATCTCTTTTACGAGGTAAAAAAACAAGGCGGCCCTGTCGTCACAGTCGCTGTATTTGGCAAACAGCGTTTCCTCGGGCGACAGGCGCTTTTCTTTGCCGAAGTTTTCCTCGTCGGTTTCGTATAAAAAGGCGTAGCGGGTAAAGCGCATCAGGTAATCAACACCTTTTTTCTGATCCATATTTTTCACATTTTTCTTAAGCAGGGGGATTAGCGAACTATATGTTTCCTTACTCATCGGGATATTGAAGTACGATTCAAAATCAACCACCGGGTAGTTGGCAAATATGGTTTCCACATCTTTATTCAGTTTGATGTTGAAATAATAAACTTTGTGGTGATAGGTAAACTGAAGCTCTTTATCAATATAGCCTGCCGGGCTAAAATCGGGCATGCGGGTTATTTTGTATGAAAACGCTTTGCTTGCCCCGGGTATGTTAATATTAAAAGGAATGGGTGGATCCTGGTTAAGATTTGTATTGGGATAATCGTGATAATTAAGGCAGATATATTTTTTATCGCCATCCATAAAAAACGGGATGTCTTCCACATCTTCATCATTCAAAACATAAAAAATAACTTTGGTTGATGTAAGCGCCAGCCGGGCATCATACCCGGATTTTGTGAGCAGAAACCATTTATAAAGGGTGTAACGGGCGTAGTTGTTTTCTTTCGGGCTGATTTGCTGCGCTGTTTTGCGAATTAGCTGATAATAAAGCCAGTCGCTCAATTCATAACGTTGTTGAAAGGCCTTTAATGAGTCAATTAAAGATTGATAAGTCGATAAGTTTAGCTGGCTATAAAACACTTTAACATCTTTAGATGTTAGCGTTTGTGGAGCATCAACCCATAAAGAACTGTCCGCAGCAGCATTAAAAAACCCTTCATAAAAGTCAAAGCGAAGCCTTTGATCTTTAGGTTGGCCGTACGCGAAAGTCAATGAAAAGATCAGCAGTAATGTAGCGGGTACATTAAACAGCCGTATCATAAAAGTTTATAATTGGTGGGTTAAATATATGTAATTATAAAGTTAATTACATGTTAAGTTGAAAAATATTTTTATGGGAGGATTATTTATTCGGAGATAATAAATCTTCCGGAGCGATGCGTTTTACCTCCATAAAAATTTGGTGCAGGTGATCGAAATCTTTGTCGGTAGTTACTAAAGTTAAGCCGAGCAGGGCTGCTGTTGATGCTATCCAAAGATCATTTTTGCCCATGTTGCGGGGAGTGGCGAAGCTGTATTCATGAAAGGATGGGTTGCGGCGTTGGGAGTAGGCATCGATTTGGGAATAAGAATTAACCAGAATTTGCGTCGCCTCTATTTGATAACACTCATCTATTATCGGTTAAATAAAATCCCATTTTTCTTTTGTCCAATTGTTTTGAAGAGCAATAGACCGCAACTCAGCCAGGGTAACGACAGAAACATATAACTGCCGATTATCCGGGTTAATAATCGTACTTAAAAGCTTTAATTTGGGATTTCTTGATATGAAAACGAAAATGTTGGTATCAAGCAATAAATTCATCTTTTCTCTTTCAAAATTTCGAGTGCAGCCTTAACATCTTCATCGGTTAAAAATCCTTCATCGGGTAAAGCCTCAAGGGCTTTCTCAATATTTTCCGGCTTTTTACCCATTTTATTCGCGAAGGCCGTAGCACCACCAGCAGCCAAAATTTCTTCTACCGAATATGATTTAGGTATTGGTGGCATATACGGAGTTTTAAATTCCTCTATTTTGAGTTTTGTCGTCTTCATTTTTTATCCTCCTACACAAATATACTCAAAATAAAAGTCGCGTATTTACATATTTACGTAAATACAAATAGATCAATCCGTCAAAAATATGCCATCCTTTATCTCCGGAATAATCCCTTTTTCCAAAGCCGTATCAAACATCAAATTAATCGCCTTACGTCCTTCCACACCCAAATCAACCGAGTACTGATTCACATAAAGCTCAATGTGTTTATACATCACTTCCTCGCTCATTTCCTGCGCATGCTCGCGAATAAACTCCAAACCCGATTTAGGGTTGGCAAAAGCAAACTCAACAGATTTACGCAGCACCCTGTTTATTTTATGCTGAACATCTAAGGGCAATTTGCGGTTGGCTACAATGCCCCCCAGGGGGATGGCGCAACCGGTACGTTGTTCCCAGTAATCGCCAAGATCGATAATCTTTTTCAGGCCTTTATCCTGGTAGGTGAAACGGTTTTCATGAATGATAAGGCCAATATCGATGCGGCCATCCAACACAGAATCTTCAATTTCCGAAAACACTATTTCTTTTTTGTTGGTAGCCTCGGGAAAAGCAAGCCCCAACAAAAAGTTGGCAGTAGTGTATTTACCCGGGATGCCTATTACAGGTACCCGCTTGCCCGATTTCGGATCATTGATCTGGTTTTTCTCCATATCCTCAATCGAAATTTCCAAATCCGAAATCAAAAGCGGCCCTACCCCAAAACCCAGCGCGCTGCCCGAATCAAGCAGCACATACTTATCGGTTACATAAGCAAAGGCATGGTAACTCAGCTTGGTAATATCCAGTTCGCCGCGGAAAGCTTTTTGGTTAAGCGTTTCCACATCATCATAAAATACTTCAAACTCCAGGCCTTCGGTATCAATTTTATGGTGAATAAGGGCGTCAAAAATAAAAGTATCGTTAGGGCAGGGCGAAAATCCGAGCGTTAGTTTCATGGTAGATAGATTACGTGTTAATGATCTGGCCAACCAGGTCGGTAGCAAATGTATTCAGATTTTTAATAGCCAGGCCAATGTTCCAGGCCTCCCGGTTACGTTTTTCAACATAATTTGACACTGCTCTGATTTGCATGCAGGGCACGTTCATTTGCCTGCAGGCATAAAAAAAGGCCGCCCCTTCCATGCTTTCCAACTGCGGGTTTAAGCGTTGCTGTATTTTTTGGATAGATGGCTCATGCCCGTGCACGGTATTAACGGTTATAGCTCGGGCTTTTTTTAAATAAAAGTTCGGGTAAACCTCATTAAGCGATGTGGTGGGTGTAAAAACGCTTTCGCCAAAACCAAGGGTATCTATATTAACAAAAGCTTCGTCATCCTGTGCGCCAAGCTCGGCAAAAGTGTCTTCGGTAACTTCCAGCACATCCCCCAAATTAAAATTACGGTCAAAACTACCTGCAATACCGAGGTTAATGGCCAGATCATAAGTGTGGTTGCTGAGTTGCCGGGCCATGCCAAAGGCAGTTGGCACCATGCCTGCGCCGGTTACAAGTACATCTGCTTTATTGCCAAAAGTGTTAATTAGGGGTTCAACTTCAAACCTGGTGGCTGCAACAATGAGTATAAGCATATTGCATTATTTTGACGGCTAATATAAAACAACTCACCTGTTTTTGTTTTGTATATTTGCACCCAATTTGTTATGATGATACATATAACGCGCAAGGAACATTTTAATGCCGCTCACCGGATGTACCGTGAGGAATGGAGCGCTGAAAAAAACTTTGAGGTGTTTGGCAAATGTGCCAACCCCAACTGGCATGGCCACAATTACAACCTGTTTGTAACTGTAAAAGGCGAGGTTACCCACGCTACGGGCTACCTGATTGATTTGAAAGAGCTTAAAATTATAATTAACGAACACGTGATTGAAAAGCTCGATCATAAAAACATCAACAAGGATGTTGATTTTATGGCAGGCAAAATGGCCTCGACCGAGTTGCTTTGCATCGAGATTTTTAACCAGTTAAAAGGCCCTATTGAAGCTTACGAAGGTGTGTTTTTACACTCGGTAAAGCTGTACGAAACCGAAAATAATTCTGCCGAGTATTTTGGCGGTTAATTTTATACGATGAGCGATTCACAATTTAGCCAGGATACCGACGATGACGACTTCGGCGGATATGTCAAAATAGACCGTTACAACCAGGAGCGTGTAGATAGTTTAAAAGACAACTATCATAACGTGCTTACACAAATTGGTGAGGATGCAAGCCGCGAAGGTTTACTAAAAACCCCCGAGCGTGTAGCCAAAGCCATGCTGTACCTCACCCACGGTTACGAGCTTAATGCCGAAGAGATCCTGAACTCGGCCAAGTTTAAGGAAGACTACAGCCAAATGGTAGTAGTAAAAGATATTGAGGTATACTCAATGTGCGAACATCACATGCTACCCTTTTTCGGCAAGGCTCACGTAGCCTACATCCCCAACGGGCATGTAGTTGGCCTGAGCAAAATCCCCCGCGTGGTTGATGTTTTCGCCCGCAGGTTACAGGTGCAGGAACGTTTAACCAACGAAATCCGCGATTGCATTCAGCAAACCCTGAACCCGATAGGCGTAGGCGTAGTTATTGAATGCCGCCACCTGTGCATGAGCATGCGCGGCGTACAAAAGCAAAACTCAGTAACCACAACATCAGCCTTTACCGGCGAGTTTCTGAAAGAAAAAACAAGAACAGAGTTTTTGAATTTAATAAGTTCGAAGTTGAGTTGATTAGGAGAGATTAGAGGTTGGAGATCAGAGATTAGGTTTTAGAAGCTTGATCATGATACCAGCCTTTAATCGCCAGATAACTAATCTCTAATTAACTAACCTCTAATCTCTAAAACACAATGAAAGCATATATTTTCCCGGGCCAGGGTGCCCAGTTTCCGGGTATGGGTAAGGACCTGTACGAGCAATCAGAAAAAGCGCGTGAGCTGTTTGAAAAAGCTAATGAAATCTTGGGTTTCCGCATTACTGATGTAATGTTTGAAGGTACTGCCGATGATTTGGTACAAACCAACGTTACCCAGCCGGCCATATTTTTACATTCAACCATTTTAGCTACAGTTTTGGGCGATGATTTTAAACCCGAAATGGTTGCCGGGCACTCATTAGGCGAGTTTTCTGCATTAGTTGCCGCCGGTGCGTTATCATTTGAGGATGGTTTGAAGCTGGTTGCTGCCCGTGCCAATGCCATGCAAAAGGCCTGCGAAATTCAGCCGTCAACCATGGCCGCCATTTTAGGTCTGGACGATTTTACCGTAGAAGATATCTGCGAACGCATCAGCGAAGTGGTTGTGCCTGCAAATTACAACTGCCCCGGCCAGTTGGTAATATCAGGCTCAATTGCCGGTATTGACGAAGCCTGCGCAAAAATGACCGAAGCCGGTGCTAAACGTGCTTTAAAACTTAAAGTAGGCGGCGCTTTCCATTCGCCGCTAATGGAAGCTGCAAGGGTTGAACTGGAAGCTGCTATCGTAGCTACCGAGATTAAAGCGCCGGTATGCCCTATCTATCAAAACATTGATGCCAAAGCATATACCGATCCGGAATCGATCAAGAAAAACCTGATAGCCCAGCTTACCGGTGCCGTTAGGTGGACGCAAACCGTACAGCATATGTTAGAAGACGGTGCCACTTCATTTACCGAAGTAGGACCCGGCAACGTTTTACAGGGCCTTGTTAAAAAGGTTGATAAAACCGCCGTAACAGCCAGCGCTGCACTGCCGCAATAAAATTTTTTGAGGGCCGCAATCAACATTGTGGCCCTTGTTTTTGTTATAGGCGTGTAACAAAATAAAAATCTATCTTTATAGCTATATCTTGACCACCTCCGGAAAAATACGCCTTTTACTTGCCCTGCTGGTTGTTACTTTGCTGGCAACAGCCGTTATTGTTCAAAAAACATATACTCCGGCCAATAGCCTGGTACAATCGGCACGCACGCTGGAAGATAATCTGCACAAAAAAGAAGCTTTTATCACCCAAAAGCTCAATAATCCGGCAACATTTAAAAAGCTCATTAACCTGCGCAACAATGATCAGGACGCCATTAATGCTATTGAGGAGTTTACTACCCATAACAATACCTGGTTTATAACCCTTGTTAACCATAAGCTCAGCTTTTGGAGCGGAGTAAAGGTACTGCCCGATAGTACCGATACCATCAAGGAGGGCTTTTCATTTATACAACAACCTAATGGCTATTATGAAACCATCAGGCGAACGGTGGGTAAATTTTCGGTCATTTTCTTTATCCCGGTTAAGATAAACTACGCATTTGAAAACCAATACCTCAAAAATAAATTCTCAAAAGACCTGCTCGATGACGACAATATAGATATTGCCGATTTTACCGATATCAATGTTTATGAGGTACATAGCCTCGATAACGACTACCTGTTTTCAGTAAGGCTCAAAAACAACCCTGCCGATGACAACTTTGTTTATTACGAGCTTTCGTTTTGGGTGTTAACCATCCTGGCCTTGTGTGTGCTGATGTACAACATCTGTAACTACGTTGCTCAAAAGGGATATGCGGCCTTATCAGTAATATTGCTTGGTTTGTTTATTGTATTGCTCAGGTTTATCAACCTGAACTATAACCTGCCCGATTTTACCTATAAACTTCATGTTTTTAATCCATCGTATTATGCCTCAAGCGCCATTTTTCCTTCCCTCGGCGATTTTTGCATCAATATTCTGCTCATATTTTGGTTTGTATCCTTTTTATACAAACAGCGCCATCAGCTTTTAAGTAATGTACAAAACAAGGCCGCCGGTTACATTATAGTTGTTGCATCCATTTTAATTCTGATTGTTTCGTCAACGGCCTTACTGCGTTTATTTTACGGCCTGGTATTAAATTCAAAAATCAGTTTCGATGTAAATAATGTACTTAGCCTCACAGGGTTCAGCATGCTCGGGGTGCTTATGCTTTGTTTTGCCTTTTTAATATTTTACCTGCTTAATGAGGTTATATTAACCATTTGCCTTAAACTTAATGTATCGCGCTCGCACCAGGCATTCCTGTTATTTTTTGGTGTGATGACCACCACCGTAGTGTTTGCATACTACCAGGAGTTTACACTGTTTTATATTTTGTGGATGATACTGGTGTTTATAAGGGCTTACAATTTCATTTATCAAAACGAACAGCTTTTTGCACCACCCTTTTTGGCAATAGTATTTGTTTGCGCACTGATAGCAGCTATTAAGCTTAATCACTTTGAAGATTTAAAAGAGAACGGTACCCGCCGCGCCCTGGTGCAAAAACTGGAAATTCCTGATGATCCGTCAGCCGATCAGATTTTTAAAAAAATAGAAAACCAGATAGTTGCCGATACAGCCATTGTACGCTATTTTGCTAATGGCACCCACAATGGCGATTATCTGAAAACCCGTTTCCAGAAGCTCTATTTTGATGGATACCTGTCGAAATACGAATTCAGGGTACATGAATATGATGATAAGGAGGAACCTACATCTGCTGATAAAAACTATTCGCTCAGCGTTTTTAAGGACCTGGTATTGTACAGTTCGTTTAAAGTATCAGATTATTTTTACCGCGAAAATGAATCATTCGGTTATCAAAACTACTTTGCCATATTGCCGGTAAACACCAATGATAAACAGCTTGGCACTATCGTAATCGAACTTAAATCAAAGCCGCTGCAATCATTCAGTGCTTTTCCCGAACTGCTGATAGACGGTAACCTGAACCGGGATGATGATTTTAAAGATTACTCGTACGCTTTTTATAGTGATAACAAATTGCTAAGCCAGCGCGGCGGCTACATCTACTCGCGCAACAACAACGAGTTTAAAGGCGAATTAAAAAAATATATCGAAAAAACAACTCAAAACCATAGTGCCGTATGGTACGAGCGTTTTACAACCTACAGCCACCTGATATACAAACCCAGCGAGAGAAACCTGATTGTAGTGAGCCGGGAGCAAAACTCGTTGTATTACAGCGTTACTTCGCTTACCTTTTTCTTGGTGGTACTGCTCATATTCAGTGCGGTTATCATCAGCTTAAAATGGTTGTGGGCCCGCATAAAAATTTTCAACGTAGCCACCGATGGATTTAAATTCAGGCTGAGGATAAACTTTGATAAGGTGCTGTATAAAACCCGCATCCAGATCTCCATGATCCTGGCGGTAGTAATTACCCTGGTGCTGGTTGGTTTTATCACCTTTTTATCCATCAGTAACCAATACTATACCCAGCAGGAAAAAATGATCAGGGATAAAATAACCCGGATCTCGGCCACCCTCGAAAACGGGCTTTTTACAAAATATATAGCCCACGTTGACGAGGAAAGCCAGGTACACTTTAACGAACTGGCCAACACCTACGCAACCGACCTTACCCTGTTTGACACAACCGGCGTTCCGTTATTAACTACACAGCCCAAAATTTACGAGAACGGACTGGTTGCCAAAAGAATGAATGCACGTGCATTTATTAATTTAAGCATGCTGCAAAAAACAGGCTTTGTTAACGACGAAAAAATTGGCGATTTGAGCTACAAAGCCGCATATGCCCCCATCACCATCCCTAATACTTATAAAACTGTTGCCTACATCCAGCTGCCCTATTTTAGTAATGAAACAGACTACCGCGAGCGGATAAGCTCGCTGCTAAACGTGATGATAAACGTTTATGCCATTGTTTTTATAGCAATAGGCTTGTTTGCCATTATCATAGCCCGGCAGATTACGGCACCGCTTAACTTTATACAGCAAAGCCTGAGCAAAACCATTTATGGCAAAAAGAACGAGCAAATTAAATGGTCGCGCGATGACGAGATCGGGGCATTGGTGAAGGAATATAATAAAATGATCTCGGCTCTTGAAAACAGTGCCCAGCGATTGGCCCAAAGCGAACGTGAAAGCGCATGGCGGGAAATGGCCAAACAGGTAGCCCACGAAATTAAAAACCCGTTAACACCATTAAAACTGGGCTTGCAGCTGCTTGATAAATCGTGGAAGGATAAAGACCCTAAGTTTGATCAGAAATTTGAGCGCTTCAGCAAATCGTTTGTTGAACAGATTGAAAGCTTATCATCTATCGCATCCGAGTTTTCGGCCTTTGCAAAGATGCCTGATACTAAAATTGAGCAGATTGATATTTTCCAGATGCTTAATCAGGCCGTAACTATCTTTAAGCAGATGGACGGCGTGTTTATAGCCTATGTGCAGCCGGAAGCTCCTTTTATCATTAATGCCGACCGCGACCAGCTACTGCGCTGCTTTAACAATCTGCTTAAAAATGCCATCGAAGCAACTCCGCAGGGTACGCAATGCATTATTGAAGTAAACTACCTCATCACCAGTAAAAATATCCTGCTTACCATTAAAGATAACGGCAACGGCATCCCCGAAGAAATGCGTGAAAAAATCTTCGAACCCAATTTTACCACCAAAAGCTCGGGCACCGGTTTGGGATTGGCTTTTATCAAAAACTCAATCGAAAACGCCAACGGCAAAATATGGTTTGAAACTACCATGGGTGTTGGCACAACGTTTTATTTAAGTTTGCCGGCCGCTTCTTGAAGCTGAAAGCAGAAGGCTCAAAGCCTAAAGCTTGATTGTGCTTTTTGCTTTGAGCCTTTGGCTTTATGCTTTCTGCCTTCGGCTTTCAACTCGCTTTTACAAACTTCTTCACCGTTTCTGTAACATGAGCCAAATGGTGGCGGCTGTGCCATGAGTAGGTTGCCAGGCATTTTTTTAGTGAGATGGTATCGCCCGATGCCGGGTGTACAAACGTGCGTTCCCACTCGTTTTCAGTAAAGCTTTCAAACAGGGCAACCATGTGCTGGTGGATGCCTTCCAGCATTTTGATGGATGGCTCAACCGGCAGGCGATAGTCGGGCAGCAGGGCCCAGTCGGCCTCTTCGTAAGGTTTTATTACCGGGTTGTTTTCGGTAAGGGCCAGTTTAATGCGGGTTATGGAGTTCATATGGCTGTCGGCCATGTGGTGAATCACCTGCCTTAATGTCCAACCTCCTGTACGGTAGGGAGTATCCAGCTCCTGGTAGTTGAGGCCGGCAATGGCATGCCTTAACTTACCGGGCAGTGTGGCAATATCCTCAATCCAGCCACGTAAGTCTTCGGCTGTATATGAAAGCGGGTTTACAAACCTCCCGATAGGGTATCTCATTTGTTCGTCTGTCATGATGTGCTATGTTAAAAAAAATTAAAATAGCTATTATTTTATGCTGTTGCAAGTTGCCGGGTCCACATTAACAGGATAAGGCCGATGCCGGTATGCGGCTAAGCCGATGATACCTCTCACCTGCAACGGTTATGATCTGTCATCAGAATGCCTGTTTTTCTTTTTAGTTACATTTTTTTAAACAAACTTTTTTTCTGTCGTGTTATAAATCAATAACTACAGCCCAAACGGCTGCTAAAACCATAACCCACATGAAAATATTTGTTGCCAATTTACCATATCATATTACCAACGAGGGCATCCGCCAGCTATTCGGATTGTTTGGTGTAGTACTATCTTCAAAAATTGTAACCCACAACGGTAAAAGTAAAGGTTTTGGCTTTCTGGAAATGGCCGATCCTAACCGTGCCGAAATGGCCATCAAAGAACTTGACGGTGCGCCGATAGACGATAGAAATATTGTTGTACGCCCGGCCGATAACCAGGAGATGGAAGAATCTGCAGTGCATAAACGCCCACGCATCTCGTTTAAAATAAAATAAACCCAAGCAAGGTGTTAAATCCTGTTATAAAAGGCGGTCAATTTTTTCAGTTTTTTTACCGGTAATGCCTGCAGATCTGCCTGGGTTAAGCGCCAGGCCCAGTTACCCTCGGTGGTAGCGGGCTGGTTCATCCGGGCGGCATTGTCAAAGCCAAGCAAATCCTGTACAGGTATGATAGCTATATTGGCTACAGATGCAATGGCGGTTTTGATAAACAACCGGTTTATATTTTTTGCCTTTGCTTTTGCGCCGGTATAACGTTCAAGCTCGTTCCGGGCCTTTTTACCGGCCTCCTGCTCAAACCAGCCGCGGGCGGTATTATTGTCATGCGTGCCCGTATAAACTACGTGGTTTTTGGTATAGTTATGAGGGGTATGGGTTGATATTGCGGTACTGCCAAAGGCAAATTGCAGCACTTTCATACCCGGCAATCCCCAGGCATCGCGTAGTTGATATACGGCTTCGTCAATATCGCCAAGATCTTCGGCTATGAAAGGCAAACGACCAAGTGACTTTTTCAATACCTTGAAAAAATCATCGCCCGGACCCTTTTTCCATTCCCCGTTTATGGCGGTGACTTCTGTTGCTGCAACCGACCAGTACGACGAGAATGCCCTGAAATGATCAAGCCTCAACATATCAAACATTCCGATGTTTTTTTGGATTCGTTTTACCCACCAGTCGTAGTGCTGTTGCTTCAGTTTTTCCCAGTTAAAAACAGGCATCCCCCAAAGTTGTCCATCGGCGTTAAAATAATCGGGCGGTACGCCGGCAACAAACTGCATCTCCCCGGCTTTGTCCAGGGCAAAGATCTGCGGGTTGGCCCAAACATCTACCGAATCATAACCTACATAAAAAGGCAGATCGCCTATAATTTTGATATCAAGCTCATTACAATGGCGCTTAAGCGCTTTCCATTGCCTGGCAAAAATAAATTGATGCCATTTTACCTGTTCAATTTTTGCGGCATTGTTAGTTGCTAAATTAAGCAAGGCTTTCCCCTGGCGCATTTTGTATTTAACCGGCCATTGGTACCAGGGTAAATTTTTATACTGAACTTTAAGTACCGAATAAACCGCAAAATCATTTAACCAATAATCCTCCGTTTTGCAAAAGGCCGCGAATGGTTCTGCCAACCAGATACCCTTCTCATTAGTATAGTTTTCCCAGGCTTTATCCAGCAGTAATTCTTTAACACGGGCTGTAGCAGCCAGATCCGCTTTATCGGTTCCTTCTTCAAGATATGGATCAAGATCGGCCTGGGTTAACAAACCATCAAGCACCAACAATTCCAAACTGATTAACGAAACATTCCCTCCCATGGCCGACCATGAGCTGTAAGGCGAAAACTGTGCTTTATCATTTACCGGGCTCAGCGGTAATAGCTGCCAGTATTTTTGCCCGGCCCGGTGCAGCAGGTCTGCAAAAGCCTTAGCTTCTGGCCCCATATCGCCCGCGCCAAAGGCCGAGGGCAGCGAGGTAATATGCGCCAATATGCCTGAGCCTCGTTGGTTGGATTCGCTTTCAAACTTCAAAAAAGCAAGCGGAAGTTGTTTAAATATTGATGAAACCAGTATTTTCCCGGTAGCGTTATCCTTAGTTTTAAACAGCACGTGTTCATATGCGGCAGGCATACTCTCAGGTAAAATTATCGCGGTATCATCCCATTCAACAGCCAGCGGGTCATTAGTTATGCCTGCCAGTCCCAACGGGATAGCAATAACATAGCAGGTATTTTTATATTTGCGGGCAAAGGCCAACAAGTTGGCTTTAAATTTTCCTTCGGTTTGTAGGGTTATATAATCACCTTCGGCAAACAATAGCGAGTTTACTTTGCGTTGCCTCAATACCGCACTAAGCAGGCATTGTTTAATGTGCCCGTTAAATTTGTTGTCCCAAAGCTGCCCAATGTCTGTACCCGCTTCTAATAACCCGTTCCTAAGCACATAATCAACCGGGCGGCGGTTATCCGGGTCAACCATGCTTAAATCCCACAATTCGCATCCCTGGTAAATATCGGGGGTACCGGGGGCGGTTAACTTTAGCAACAATTGTGCAAGCGAGTTAACCACCCCAAAAGCTGCTGCCTTTTGATGGAATGCCTTAAAGCTTTGCCAAAAGTCGCCGCGCTTTTTCAGCAACTCTTTTACAAACTGCATAGTTCCGGCCTCGTACTCCTCGTTTGGCTCGGCCCAGCCCGAATGGAGTTTGGCTTCGCGCAGCGTTTTTTCAAGATACTGCTCTATCCGTTCCGGGTAATTATCCTCATCCTGCCCGGGCATAGGATAGGTACCCAGCAACGTTTCATAAATAAAATACTCATCGTTAGCATCGGGTATGTTATTTTGTTTCAGATGGCGGTTAAGGTTCTGCCACTCGGTTACTTTTTCAATCCATTCGTCGGGTATATCTGTAATCACATTCAGGCGGGCGCGGGCATCTTCGCCTCGTTTGGTATCGTGGGTAGAGGTGCCGTTTATAGACAAGGGCCATTCCTTTAACCGTTTTTTCATCGCTTTATGAAACACTTTTGTTGATAGGCCAAAAGTATCGGGCGTATCCCCAACTTCGTTATGGGCTATGAAACGGTTATAGGTATACATCAGCGTGTCCTCAACCCCTTTAGCCATCAGCGGTCCGGTAAACTGCATGCAGCGTCTGAAAAACCTGATCGTATCCGGGTTTTCCTTATCTTGCCACGCCTTTTTTAACAGGTTTACCGCGTGTTTTAATTCGGGATTGATGTTGATGAGTTCTTTAAAGATTTTTTTTAACGGTGGATGATCTTCATAATACCTATAAACCGGGCAGCAGATCAGCAACTGCGCTATTGCCCTTTTTACCTCATCATCCGATACTCCCGAATCCTTGGCAAAACCGGATGTTAAAAACAAACGGCTAAGGTTTTCCAGTTCTCCTGCCATTTGCTGATGCAGGATGTAGGCTTTTTTACGCCTGATCTGTTCCTGTACCGGAGTAGTACTTCGCGCGAGTTTTTGATAAAATGAGGTAAAAACGGGCTCGCTTTTACGGTTGGTTAGCAGGTTGTTCACCATGGCTAAAAAATCGTAACCTGTATTTCCCTGCACCGGCCACGCGGGCATTTCTTCTTCATGCTCCAGTATTTTTTCTACTATGATATAAGCATCCGGCCCTGTCAAATCCCGCAACTGCTGTAAATATTTTTCGGGATCGTACAACCCGTCCACATGATCAATCCGCAAGCCCTGTATCACATCCTGCTGCAACAACGCGTGGATAAGCTGATGGAAATGGTTAAAAACCTCGTCGTGCTGTATATTAAGGCAAATCAATCCATTCACCGTAAAAAACCTGCGGAAGTTGATCTGCTTATCGGTTTCCTTCCAACTGCAAAACCTGTAGTGTTGTTGCCCCGTGATAGTTTTCAGCGATTCCTTATCACCATTTATAACGGCTAACGTTTTATTTTTAGGTGGATAAGATGCCGGTTGCAAGGGCCAGTGGCTATCGGCATAGTTAAAAAACAGTTTGCCTTTTACCCTTACTATACCGAGCTCTCCGTTATCAATAACCGCATCCAGATCATCACCTAAAAAAGGCACCATAATTGGGCCTTTAAAAAGCATAGCATCGTCAAGGCTTTGTTCAAAATAATGTTTGTATGCCGATTCAGGGCCATTTTGAAGCAGATCCATCAACCAGGTATTATCCGGATGATAAGCGAGGTGATTGGGCACAATATCCTGGATCCAGCCGATGCCTTTAGCCTTTAATTTTGTGCTGATTTTTTTAAGCTGTTCAAGTGTGCCTATTTCAGGATTGATCTGTAAAGGATCGGTACCATCGTAACCATGGTTACTCCCCGGCACGGCTTTAAATATCGGCGAAGCGTAAATTGTACTGATTCCAAGTTTTGCCAGGTAAGGGATGATCTTTTCAAAATGGCGAAAAGTAAAATCTTTATGAAACTGGATGCGGTATGTGCTTACAGGATTAAACATTGCTACTTGTGTATATAATGATAGATTGAGGCCTGATATACCCCTCGGCTGCCCTGCCAGGGCCACGCCATTCCGAGTCGGCCGAGTTAAGTACCACGCTGTAGGTTCCGTTTTCGGGGAGATTAACCGAATGTTCTGTGTCTGAAAAATTCATCAGGCAAAAAACAGATTGGTTTTCATACCAGCGGTGCAGCAATAGTATTTTACCGGCTTCGTAAACGGTAGTTTTTAATTTTTTTCTGTCGAGGATTGCCAGGGCCGGTAATTGTTTCCTGACGCGGATAAGGGCCTGATAAAAGCTTAGCATCTGCTTGTGCCCATCTTTAGCCGGTAAATCCCATTGCAGTTTGGAACGTTCAAAAGTTGCGATGGCCTGTGGGTCGGGGGCTTCTTCATCGGTGTGAAAAGAAGCAAATTCAGCCTTGCGGCCTTTGCGCACGGCTTCAACCAGTTCGGGTTCGGTATGGCTTACAAAGTACTGGAAGGGGTTGGATTCGGCCCACTCCTCGCCCATAAACAGCATCGGAATAAAAGGGCTTACCATTACGGCAGCAGCCATCAGCTTTTGCATTTCGAAACCGAACAGCTGGCTGCTCCGTTCGCCAAGCATGCGATTGCCTACATGATCATGGTTTTGAGAAAATACGATGAACTGCCTTCCGGGGTTATCATTGGCATTAGCGCCAAAAGTTTTTAACCTTCCCGGCGAGTAAATGCCATCATACACATAAGCATCGTTATATGCTTTGGCAAGATGACCGATCCCTTCAAAATCCGAGTAATAACCATCACGCTTTTCGCCCGCAGTTACACGCAAAGCATGGTGAAACTCATCAATCCATTGAGCATCCATCCCGTAACCTCTTTTTTGTATGGGATCAATAAACAATGGGTCGTTCAGGTCAAATTCTATAATAAGGTGATGCTTTCGCCCGGTTTGGGCCATCAGCTCATCTACATTTTCCTTTATTTCTTTAAGGATATGTTTCGCGCTGAAATCTTTAATGGCATGTACGGCATCAAGCCTAAGGGCATCGATATGAAAATCCCGGAACCACATCAGGACATTCTGAATAAAATAATGCCTCACCTCATCGCACCAGGCATCATCAAAATTAATGGCATCGCCCCAGGGCGTATGGTATTTGCCTGTAAAATACGGACCATAAATGCCCATGTAATTACCTTCGGGCCCAAAGTGGTTGTAAACAACATCCAGTATTACGGCTATGCCTTGTTTGTGGCAGATATTTACCAGTTTAGCCAAACCTTCAGCACCGCCATAGGTGTTTTGAACGGCATAAGGAAACACACCGTCATAACCCCAGTTGCGCCCTCCCGGAAACTGGGCCACGGGCATAATTTCGATAGCTGTAATGCCGAGCTGTTTTAGATAGCCCAATTTTTCGGCAATACCTTCAAACGTACCTGCAGGGCTAAATGTACCCGCATGCAGTTCATAAATAACATACTGTCCCAATCCGGGATTTTGCCAGGCAGCATCAGTCCACTTAAATTGATTAATATCGATAGCCATCGATGCGCCGTGTACCCCATTCGGTTGCGACAGCGAAGCGGGATCGGGCAGGGCCATTTTATCGTCCAGTTTAAAACGATACCTGTCTCCCGGTTTTAAAGCCGCGGTTGTTAATACCCAATAGCCATAAGCTACCGTGTTAAGATCTATCACGGTTCCATCATTAATAATGACGGCTACTTTTTTTGCATACGGTGCCCAAACGGCTATTTCGGCCCGGTTATCTTTAAAACGCACACCAGGCGTTGGTTTGTTATTCATGGGTGATGATAGGATGCTGCAATAAAACCACCGAACGGCCCTGTACCGTTATTTTTTCGTCGTTATTTAAAATCTGTTCCTGAAAATTATCGTCGGCCGTATCGAGGATTTTTTTCCAGTCGTCGCCATAAATTTTGGGTGGCATCACATAATCTAAAGCTTCATCATGAGCGTTGAAAATAATATAGAAACTATCATCAATAACCGGCTCGCCTTTGGGCCCGAGGTGGTGCAAGCCCCTGCCGTTAAGAAATACACCTAACGATTTTGCAAAATCGTGGTTCCAGTTCTCTTCATTCATCTCATTACCCTCGGGCAAAAACCAGGCGATATCCTCCAGGCCTTTCCCCATAATGGGCAGGCCCTGAAACCATTTACGGCGGCGAAACACCGGGTGTTCCTTACGCAGTTTAATTACCTTTTTGGTAAATTCAAGCAAGCCCTTATCGGCTTCGGCCCAGTTAAGCCACGAAATCTCGTTATCCTGGCAATAGGCGTTATTGTTACCATTTTGTGTACGGCCAAATTCATCGCCCGCTACCAGCATTGGTACTCCCTGCGACAGAAACAGCGTGGCCAGCAAATTTCGTTTTTGCCGCGCTCGCAAGGCATTAATCACCGGATCATCGGTTGGGCCTTCAACACCGCAGTTCCATGACCGGTTATGGCTTTCACCATCGTTATTATCCTCGCCGTTGGCGTCGTTATGCTTTTCGTTATAGGTTACCAAATCATTCAAGGTAAAACCATCGTGAGCGGTAATAAAATTAACGCTGGCCGTGGGCTTACGGTAATCGTCCTGGTACAGGTCGGGGCTGCCTGTTAAACGCTGCCCAAACTCGCCCAACATACTATCGGCACCAATCCAGTAATCACGCATCGAATCGCGGAATTTCCCATTCCATTCGGCCCAGCCGGGCGGGAATTTACCTACCTGGTAGCCACCCTCACCCACGTCCCATGGCTCGGCAATCAGCTTAACCTGCGATATTACAGGGTCCTGGTGAATGATATCAAAAAAGGGACTCAAACGGTTTACCTCATGCAACTCACGGGCCAAGGTGGCGGCAAGGTCAAACCTGAAGCCATCCACGTGCATTTCGGTTATCCAGTAGCGCAGGCTATCCATAATAAAGCGCAGCACATTGGGCAGCATGGCATTCAGCGTATTGCCCGTGCCTGTGTAATCCATGTAGTAGCGTTTGTTATCATCGGTTAGGCGATAGTATGATGAATTATCGATACCTTTAAATGATATGGTTGGGCCGAGCTGGTTACCTTCGGCGGTATGATTATAAACCACATCCAGTATCACCTCTATCCCGGCTTTGTGCAAGGCCTTAACCATCTCTTTAAACTCCTTTACCTGTCCGCCCAAAACTCCCGAGCCTGAGTATTTTACATCGGGGGCAAAAAAGCCTATGGTGTTGTAGCCCCAATAATTGGTGAGGCCTTTATCCAGCAAACCACGATCATTTACAAACTGGTGCACAGGCATTAGCTCGACCGCGGTTATGCCTAATTCTTTAAGATAGTTGATGGTTACCGGGTGCGCAAGAGCGGCATAGGTTCCCCTGATCTCTTTAGGGATCTCGGTGTTTTGGATAGTAAATCCTTTAACATGGGTTTCGTAGATGATGGATTTATGGTAGGGTATGCGAAGCGGCGCATCATCTTCCCAATCAAATCCGGGGTCGATAACAACCGATTTGGGGATGAAAGGCGTGCTATCCAGATCGCTAAAGCTCAGATCGGCATCCGGATCGCCTATGTTATAGGCAAAAAGGGCGTCGTGCCAATCAATCCTGCCGGCAATTGACTTGGCATAAGGATCAATAAGGAGTTTATTGGCATTAAAGCGGTGCCCGTTCTCAGGTTCGTAAGGTCCCGATACTTTGTAGCCGTATAGCAAACCGGGCTTGGCACCGGGGATATATACATGCCAGATTTGGTGGGTACGTTCGGCAAGTTTAATTTTTTCGTATTCAACTTCATCGGCTTCGCCTTTAAAAAGACAAAGTTCAACGCCGGTGGCGTAATCGGCAAAAAGGGCGAAGTTAACGCCTTCGCCATCCCAGGTTGCTCCAAGGGGGTAAGGTTTTCCGGGGTAAGTTTTTGTTGTCATAACAACATAAATCAATATGCTGTTAAAATGTTTGCCCCCCGGCCCCCTGAAGGGGGTGGAAAAGTGGATTTTTTTGAACTTTTGTGTGTAATTATTACACTAAACATTTCAATAATAATTCAGAAGTTGAGTTATGCCGTTAGCCACGGAAAAACTCTTCAAAAGCAGGAGGATGTGCGATTCCCCTCTTGAGAGGGGCGGAGGGGTGTGTTATTCTACATGTGGCTTATCGCTTGTATAACACACCCCTGCTCCCGCGCTTTCCATCCGCGCCCCCTCTCAAGAGGGGAGCTTTAATATTCTGCTATTGCCGTATGCTTAACCCAAATGTTTTATCACCGCGATAATATCCTCCTCGCCCAAAGCGGCCTCAGCATCCTGATAAGTTTTATACGCAGTTTGCGCAAGCGGCGTGTCGGCGCCCATATCTTTAGCCAGGCGCAAATCTTTGGCGATATATTTCAAAGCAAAGGCCGCGTTAAAGTTATTGTTCACTATTGCTTCGCCTTTTATTTTAATAAGCGGGCTACCCAACGCGCTATTATTAAGCAAAGTTGTTAATGCTTCAGCATCGATGCCGTTTTGGCGGGCCAGGGTAACCGTTTCGGCAAGGCCTTGTGCAACTATGCCCAGCAGGGTATTAATAGCCAGTTTGGCGGTGTTGCCCGCGCCGGTATCACCAACCAACATAGCCAGTTTGCCCAGTTTTTCCAATATCGGCTTCACCTGTTCAAAAGCTGTCGCATCGCCGCCAACCATAATAACCAGTGCAGCATCTTCGGCTTGTTTCACACTGCCCGATACCGGGGCATCGAGGTAATGATTACCCTGTGCAATACATTTAGCGGCCATTTCTTTACTTATCGCCGGCGAAACGGTGCTCATATTAATAATTACCCTGCCGCTAACTTCTGGCTTGAGCAAGCCATTTTCACCGGTAAAAATATCGTCGATGGCCTTATCATCCGATACCATAACAAACACCACATCGGTATGCTGTATCAATTCTGCCGGAGAAGCGGCGCTGCCTATACCCTGTGCTTTAAAAGCATCTTCCTTATCCTTACTGCGATTGTACACGTTTAAAGGGTACCCCGCCTTTACTAAATGCTGCGACATAGGGATGCCCATTTTGCCAAGGCCAATCCAACCAATTTTTACTGTATTCATGATAGTTATTTTACCAATTGTTTATTATAGATTTTATCTATGTTGATTTTTATATGTATTAGGCCGAAAATTTAACACCTGATAAACGTTCACATTCGGCAATAAACCGATCCTGAACCGCAGGATCGGAAGCGGCCGGGTGAACGGTGCGCAACTTCTTGTGGTAAAAATATTTGCTGCTCACCAAAGCGCCAGGCTCATCTGATACGGCAAGCCATACCTGCGTTTTTGGAGCTTCATCCAGACTATCAGGAGCACCCGGGCCTCCCATTTTGGTGGCTACCCAGCCGGGTTCCAAAGCGTTTGAATATACATCGGGCCATAAGCGTGCGGCATAAAATGCAAGGATCACGTTATGTAGCTTCGAATCGGCGTAGGCCGAGAAGCCGTTCCAGCGGCGATTGTTCCACTCCAGGTCTTGCAAGCTTGGGTCGCCGTCCCGGTGCAGGCCCGAGCTCAGGTATACCAGCCGTGCGGGCTTGTTAATTAAACAGGTGAGTATGTATGGCGAAAGGCTGTTAATGGCAAACACATGCGGCAAACCATCAACGGTTGCAATGCGTCGCCCTTCCTGGTAACCAACCGCAGCGTTATGGATTACGGCATCAAAATCACCGAGTTTGTTTACCTGTTCAGCTACTTTTATGGTTTCAGCAATGATGGAAAGATCGCCGGTTACAACGGCTTCCGCTCCCGGTACAGCCGCCATGGCTTCATCGCCTCTGCGCTGGTTGCGGGCGTGTAACACTACCTGGTGCCCATCTTTAACCAATAGCGTTGCTGCCATTTGTCCCAGGCCATCGGCCGATCCTGTTATCAATATTCGTGACATGTAATTTCTGTTTTGTTATCTAACAAAGATCAGGTCGAAATGTATAGCAGGGCTTAACAAATGGTAAAAATGACTGTTGCTCAACGCAAATTTTTTCGCAGCCTGCTCAACGATTGCGGCGTAACCCCCAAATACGAGGCAATATCAGTTAACTGTACCCGCCGCGCAATATCCGGCTGCCGCTCTAAAAATAACTGGTAACGTTCGGATGAATCATGACCCAGGTAAGCGTTACGGGTCTTTATTTTATCCATCAGCGTTTGCTGGCTGATCTGATCAATAAGCTCCTTTACATAGGGTAGCTTTTCGTAAAGCGCGAGCAGGTTATTTTTACTGATCACCAACACATCCGAGTTGCAGGCGGCCTGGATGCTTTCTTCGGCAATCATATTGTTATTAAAGCTGTACAGGATGGTGCAAAACTGGTTATCTTTTAAAAAAAAGTAAGTAACCTCGTTGCCTTTTTCATTACGCTCCATCACCCGCAGCACGCCATCGCAAATAAAAAATAAATTGCGTGCCACCTGTCCCGACGGCGAAAGTGTTTCGCCCTCTTTAAAATGCTTCTGTTCAAAAGCATCCATGATGATTTGCTGATCCTCAACCGGGATGGGTTTTACCTGTTGCAGGCGAGTTATGAGTTGGTGTTGCATGGTCAACAATTAAATTCCCTTAACCCAAAATCTCCTTAATATCCTCGGCAGTGAGCGATTTGATAAAACTTTCTTCGGTAGTGATCAACGCTCTCGACAGGCTAAGCTTACGCTGCTGCAGCGCCAGGATCTTTTCTTCAACCGAATCTTTGGTGATGAATTTATAGATGAATACGTTTTTGGTTTGACCTATGCGGTGCGTACGGTCAATAGCCTGCTGCTCAACCGCCGGGTTCCACCATGGGTCGAGGATAAACACGTAATCGGCTTCGGTAAGGTTGAGGCCTACGCCGCCTGCTTTTATCGAGATCAGGAATACGCGGGTTTTTTCATCTTCCTGGAATTGTTTAACCACATCGCCGCGGTTTTGGGTAGCCCCGTCAAGATATACATAAGGGATACCCGTTCTGTCAAAATGCTCGCGGTAAATGGTAAGCTGTTTTACAAACTGCGAAAATATCAGCACTTTGTGGCCGCCATCCAACACGTTGCCCAGGGTATGCACCACGTCTTCAAACTTGCCGCTGTCGCCCTCATAGTCACCGTCAATCATTACGGGGTGGTTGGCTATCTGGCGTAGTTTAATGAGGCCTTGTAAAACCTGGATCTGTGTTTTGGCAAAGGTGCCATCCTCCAGGCTTTTCAGTAATTCGTTACGATATTCTGATTTTACCTGTTCGTATACCGATGATTGTTCTTCCGTCATCTGGCAATAAAACAGGTTTTCGGTTTTTGGCGGCAGTTCGGTAGCCACCTGCTCTTTGGTACGACGCAATACAAAAGGCTTGATGAGGGCCTGCAATTTACGGGCCTTATCTTCGTCTTTCTTCTTCTCTATAGGCGTTACAAACTCGTTCTGAAAAAACTGCTGCGAACCCAGCAAACCCGGGTTAATAAAACTCATTTGCGTCCACAAATCATTCACCGAGTTTTCTACCGGGGTACCGCTCAATATCAGTTTAAAGCGAGATTTAAGCTGTTTTACAGCCTGGTATGATTTGGACGATGGGTTTTTAATATTCTGGCTCTCATCCAAAATCACATAATCAAAAAAGAAATCTTTAAACATTTCAATATCGATCCTACTTATGCCATATGTGGTAATCACTACATCATAATTGGCAAAAACCTCGGCACTGCGGTAACGCATGGTACCGGTATGCACCATTAGCCGTAACTGCGGGGCAAACTTACGGGCCTCGTTAAGCCAGTTGTATATAAGCGAGGTTGGCATTATTACCAACGAGGTAGCCTTGCCGCCCGCGTTTTCGGTATCTTCTTTATGTTTTTGAATGAGCGACAGGGTTTGTACCGTTTTACCCAAGCCCATATCATCGGCCAAGCAGCCCCCAAAATGGTATTGCTTTAAAAAATGGAACCAGTTATAACCGGCCTTTTGGTACGGCCGTAAGCTGCCGGCAAAGTTAGCAGGCATAGCCGCGTCTTCAAGCTCATCAAAATTGGTGAGTTTTTGCAGTTTGCGGGTCATGGTAACGCTGGCCATTTCACCCTCGGCCAAATCTGTAACCAGGCCTATGTGATGGCGGCGAAGTTTCAGATCATTGCCCCCCTCGGTAAAGTGCAGCAGGTTGCCGTATTGCGAAAACCATTTTTCCGGAATTACCGCAATCTCGCCCGATGGCAGTACAAATTCTTTTTTATGGTTGAGGATATGATTTTTTAGCTGGATAAAAGGGATACGATACGGGCCGAAGCTTACCATGGCGTTGATATCAAACCAATCGTTATTCTCGCTTACTTCCAGTTCAATTTTACTGCTTCCAAATACGTAACGCTTTTGGCCTTCGGGTTGCTCCAGTTCAAAGCCCTGGGCAATCAACTGGTCGTGGTGCTGGTTAAGCCATTCAAAAACCGAGAATGATCGGTCGTCATCATCGTTATGCCCGGCAACTTCCAGGTTTTGAAATAACGACGAGGTTATTTGCAGTCCCAGTTGCTCCAACTGCTGCATTTTACCTTTCTCCCAGGTGGTTGAGCGTTTAATGCGGTGAAACAGGTAATCATCACCCGTTTTCTCCATCCTTACCGAAATATTCCGGCCATCGCCATACGGAAAAATGTAACCTGCATATTTAAACGAAAGCTGCAATTGCGATGTGCCTCCTTCAATATATATAGGCTTCAAAACCGGGCGGGCATCGTATTTTTCGGTATTGATGGTAAACCCCTCGGCATAAACATTATGCTTCTCTATCAGCGGGGCAACAAATTTTTCAAAGTACGATTGTTCCGACGATTTGGGGATGGCGATATAGCGCTTATTTAAAAACGGCTGCAGCTTTTTACCCTCAATCTCCTTATCAAAATAATACAAGGTATCATCAAGCAGCATCCATGCCGGGTGATTGCAAATGATCTCGGCGTTTTTAAACATAAACTCGATGCGCATACCCTGGTATTTAATGGTAGGAAAATACCTGATCTCCTCCTCGTTACGCCTGAAGTGGAATAACACCGAAGCTGCTTCTGTTGCCAGTTGCAGTTTACGCTCGGCAGGGTAACCCTCCTTGCTCATCTGGTACACCTGTTTGCTGCAAAGCAAGCCCAAAGCTTCGGCAATACGCTTTTCAAGCTTGGGGCGGATCATATCAAACATCTGCTCGTTAAAAATCTTCGAGAAAAATTCGAACGGGCGGATGGGCTTTTTATAGTATCGTTTAATCACATTACCCTGCTCCATCTCTTCCAAAAGCTTAATGAGTTTGATATCGGTATCATCCAGAAACTCGCAAAACTCTTTGGCTGTGTTGGAGAAAAGACGTTGATGGGTTAAGGAAAACTCGCCGTTAGGATTAAGCTGAACAATATGAGGCTCAATTACATACGACAGGTAGTCATGCTTGGCAATAGCATAAATAATTTGGCATGGCTTGGAACTGTCTACGCGTAACATGTGCTTCTGAGGTAAAAAATTATTTGAAGCTACATCAAGAAAAAATTCAAACGTAAACAGAATTTACTGCAATTGAAAATGTTTTATATTAAAAAAATGTTAACATGGTGAAATTGACATGTTGTTGATAACATTGATGGTATTTTTGATGGTTGGGATGATTGTCTGAACCGGGATTTGGGGGGATTTTTAGGATTATAGGATTTTGCTTTTCTGTCTTTTGCCTGAACTCGAATTTGGGGAATTATTTGAATTTTTCGAATTTGCCTGGCATTCTGTCAATTCCTTAATTTCATAAATTCGAGTTCAGACAAAATCCTGCCCATCCCAAAAATCCCCCCAAATCCCGGTTCAGGCTACCAAATCTTCACCCGCTTATCCGGATCAATCCACATCTTATCGCCCTTTTTCACACCAAAAGCTTTATAAAACTCCGGCACATCACTAAACGGACCGTTTACCCTTAAAAAGCCGGGAGCGTGAACATCCGTTAAAATCTGGTTTGCAAGGGCTTCGTCACGTTCTTGTCCTAACCAGCCCAGGGCGTAACCTAAAAAGAAACGCTGCATTGGGGTTAAGCCGTTTATCAGTTTGCCTTCTTTATATTGCTTCGTTTTTTTGAACGCGTCGATGCCCAATGCAATTCCGCCAAGGTCGGCTATGTTTTCGCCTAAGGTGGCTTTGCCGTTTACGTGCAGGCTGTCCAGCACTACGTAGCCGCTAAACTGGTCGGCCAGTACTTTGGCGCGTTGGGTAAATTTTACCGAGTCGGTTGCTGTCCACCAGGCGCGGAGGTTGCCTTTGGCATCAAACAGGCGGCCTTCATCATCAAAGCCATGGGTAATTTCATGCCCGATGGTTGACGCGGCAACGTAACCGTAAGCCACAGCATCATCAACCTCGCTATCCTTAACACCAGGGATGCTGAATTGCGCGGCAGGCAGGGTGATCTCATTATTTGATGGGCTATAGCTGGCGTTATAGGTTTGCGGTGTCATACCCCATTCGGTATGATCAATTGGCTTGCCAAGTTTATTGATGTTAAACAGGTAAGCCCAACGCCTGGCCTGCATCACATTGGCAGCGTACGATTCACGGCCGATCTGCATGTTCGAAAAATCCTTCCATTTATCAGGATAGCCAACTTTGGGGTGGATGGCGTTCAGTTTGATTAGGGCTTTTTGCTTGGTTTCGGGGCTCATCCAATCCAGTTTGGCAATGTGCTCGCGATAGGCCTGGCGAATGGCCTCCACCATATCGGTATAGCGTTGTTTGGCTTCGGCCGGGAAGTATTCTTTTACAAACAGCTGGCCCAGCAGCTCGCCCATTAAGCCATTCTCGGTATCCAAAACGCGTTTCCAGCGTGGCAGTTGCTCTTTGCGGCCCGAAATTACCTTGCCGCTAAACCTGAAACTTTCGGCATCAACAGCCGAGTTTAAATATGGAGCATAAGATGAGATCAGTTTCCAGCGCAGGTAAGCCTTCCAATCATCAATACTGAACGATGAAAGCGCGGTGTTTACGGCCCGGTAATATTCGGGCTGCCCAACAATTACGGTATCAATAGCCTGCTTGTATTCCATTTTACCAAACAGCGCCGGCCAGTTAATATTAGGTGTAAGCTTGCCCAACTGGGCAATGGTCATCTTGTTATAGTTGTGGTAAGGATCGCGCAGGTTTTCGAGTTTGCGGCTGCTATCGGCCAAAAACTTTTCTATTTTAAATACGCTGGCCGCGCCCTGCGTTGCCCTTTGCTCGTCCCAGCCCGATAGTTTGAGCATGGTGGGCAGGTGTGTGGTAGTATAATCCGCGCGTATTTTAGTTGTACGGGCATCGGTTTTAAAATAATAATCGCGGTTTGGTAAACCCAGACCCGTTTGATTTAGCTGCACCAGTGTTTTGGCGCTGTTTTTAGCGTCCTGGCGCACGCCGCTGCCAATAAAGTTGCGCGTACCGGTGGTAGTTAATATAGCGGCGGCATTTAAAATACCGGCAATATCAGTGGCCTGGTCAATCAGATCGAGCTGCGCTTTTATAGGGCTCGTGCCTTGCTTTTCGATATTTACCGAATCGAGGCCGCTGTAATAAAAATCGCCAATTTTTTGGGTGGATGAGCCTTTGGGGGCGTTGGCTTTCAGGGCATCTTCGTTAATTTTTTTAAGCCTGTCGCGCAGTTGTTCTGATACCACATTGCCAATCCCCCAGCTTGAATAAGCCGCCGGGATAGGGTTGCGCTTAAGCCAGCCGCCGTTAGCATACTTAAAAAAATCATCGCGGGGGCTAACCGACTGGTCGAGGTTATCATAAACCGGGTCGGCGGGTTTATCGTTAATTTTTGTTTGGTAGGCGCTCAGGGCAAACAAAGCCAAAGCCGCCCCGCCAAAAAGGGTGCTTTTGTAAAATTTGGTCATATCAACTCGTTTTAACAAATCTATTATTCTGAACCGGGATTTGGGGGGATTTTGGGGATTTATAGGATTTTGCTTTTCTGAGGCTGTGTTCCCATAACAAAAAATCCTGCCCATCCTATAAATCCCCCCAAATCCCGGTTCAGACTACCATATCTTCACTCTCTTCTCCGGCGCTACCCACATCTTATCACCCTGTTTAATATGAAATGCCTCATAAAACTCGGGCACATCAGTAAACGGACCGTTAACCCGCAAAAAGGCCGGTGAATGTTCGTTGGTAAGGATCTGGCTTAGCAGGGCCTCTTTCCTGTCCTGCGTTAACCAGCCCAATGAATAACCTAAAAAGTAACGTTGCAATGGGGTTAAGCCGTTAATCAGCTTACCTTCTTTATACTGCTGTGTTTTTTTAAACGCGTCGAGGCCTATTACTATGCCGCCTAAATCGGCAATGTTTTCGCCCTGGGTAGCCTTGCCGTTCACGTGCGAACCATAAACATTGTAGCCGTTAAACTGATCAATAAGCATTTGTGCCCGCGCGCCAAACTTAACCGAATCCTGCGGTTTCCACCATGCTTTCAGGTTCCCATCGGCATCAAACTGGCGGCCCTGGTCGTCAAAGCCGTGTGTCATTTCATGGCCTATGGTTGATGCTGCTGCGTAACCATAAATAACGGCATCGTCAATGTTCTCATCTTTAAAACCGGGGATGGCAAAAATGCCGGCAGGCAATACAATCTCATTATTTGACGGATCGTAATAGGCGTTATACGTTTGTGGTGTCATACCCCACTCCGTCCTGTCAACCGGTTTGCCCAGTTTAGCGGCATTGAAATTATGCCACCAGATGTTACCGCGCAAAACATTAAGGGCATAAGGGCCACAGTTAATCTCCAGCGTTGAAAAATCCTTCCATTTATCGGGATAGCCAACTTTAGGGGTAACTTTCGATAATTTATAATAAGCCTTCTCTTTGGTTTCGGGGCTCATCCAATCCAGCTTTTCAATATGTTCTTTAAAGCTGGCGCGCATTTCTTCAACCAGTTTTACATAGCGTTCTTTGGTTTTTTCGGGAAAATATTCTTTTACGAAGATCTGGCCCAACACTTCGCCCATCAGTCCGTTTTCGGTATCCAGTACACGTTTCCAGCGCGGAAGCTGGGCGGTGCTGCCATAAATCACCTTATTGTAAAAGCGGAAGTTTTCCTCGTCAAAAGGTTTGCTGAGGTACGAGGCAAAAGCCTCCACCAGGTTTTTGCGAAGGTAATTTTTCCAATCGTCAATACTATACGCTTTCAGGGTTTTGTTCAGTGCGCGGTAATACTCGGGCTGGCCTACAATAACGGTATCTACATTTTTGTAGTCCATTTTTTCAAATGTAGCTTTCCAGTCAATATCCGGTGCGAGTTTACTCAGGCCGGCAAGCGTCATTTTATTATAGTTGTGGTAAGGATCGCGCAGATCTTCCAGTTTGCGGCTGCTGTCGGCCAGGAAGGTCTCGAGCGCGTAGGTTTTCTTTGTGGCTGCATCTGCCTGCCCGGCATTGAGGCCGGCCAGTTTAAACACGGTAGGCAAATGCGTTTGCTGATAATCTGTACGGATGGTTACGCTATGCTCATCTTTATTAAAATAGTAATCGCGGTTAGGCAGCCCAATGCCCGATTGATACAGGCTCAGCGCCATCTTCGAGCTGTTTTTGGCATCCTGTCCTACATAGGCACCAATTGGCTGCTCAACGCCAATGCGTTGCAAATGGGCAAATTCATCAACCAGGCTTTTTATATCGGTAATCTGATCAATTTTATTCAACTCCTCTTTCAAGGGGGCGATGCCTTGCTTTTCGATACTTACGGTATCCATCCCGCTGAAATAAAAATCGCCTATTTTTTGTGTGTTGCTCCCTTTTGCTGCATTGGCCTTAAGGGCATCTTCATTAATTTTTTTCATACGGTCGCGCAGCTCTTCCTGCACTACGTTGCCAATGCCCCATGCCGAGTAGGCCGCCGGGATAGGGTGTTTAGCAAGCCATGCACCGTTGGCGTATTTAAAAAAATCGTCGCCGGGTTTTACGGTGGTGTCCCTGTTGTGGGCTACCGGATCATTAGCTTCGTAGATTTTAGTTTTATCGTCCTGGTTACAGGCCGCAAAAAGCAGGCTGATGCCCGTTATTAATAAGGATGAGATTTTGGTGTTCATTTTTTAGATGTGTGTATGAATTAAGATACAGCAACTGTATGGTAAAATAGATTTTAGGACAGTATTTTTTCGAAATAAGATAATTTATGAGATGCCCTGAAAAAAACCAGTTAAGGAAACATCAAAATAATAACAAATTTTTCGCAGCGTTTCCAGCCTGATATCAATAATACCCGTTTCCAACCGCGCGATATTTATGCGCGTTTCGGCAAAAAATTTTTCCTGCGTTACCCGGTTTTGCTTGCGCAGATTCCTGATTTGCTGGGCTACTTTGCGCTTAAACGCGCTATCTGTTTCGTCAAGATACTCAAAATCAGTAAATAACATATCAATATAAGTTTATGTAATTAACATTACTATAAATGTAAAATAACGCGCTGATATTTTATAGGCAGATATTATTGTTTTATAAAAATGAACATTTAGCGTTTAAACATGAAATATTAATGCCACAATTTTATAATTATGGCAACAGATTTGTATATAAATACTCGCCCTGTATCATCTGTGAAAAAAAGAATTTAGTAACATCTACCTGTGAAAAATTAAATTGAATTCTCAGACGCCCAAGTTGAGATTTTTTGTTCTTTGTTTTGGGTTTAATCAATAGTTTAAATTAATTAGGGGAAAGGGAGCTTCGCAAAAGGCTCTCTTTTTTTGTTTACAGATTTTTTACTATGCATGCATAGTAATTTTATATATTTAGGTAATAATTAAACCTATGCATTTCGAACTAACCGACGAGCAAAAAATGATCCGCCAGGCGGCGCGTGACTTTGCCCAAACCGAATTAAAACCCGGTGTTATTGAACGCGACGAACATCAAAAATTTCCGGCCGAACAAATAAAAAAGTTAGGCGAGCTCGGCTTTTTAGGCATGATGGTATCCCCCCAATACGGCGGTGCCGGTTTGGATGCCATATCTTATGTACTGGTAATGGAAGAGCTTTCAAAAATTGATGCCTCCACATCGGTAGTGGTATCGGTAAATAATTCGCTGGTTTGTTATGGGTTGGAGAAGTACGCGAACGAAGAGCAGAAGCAGAAATATTTAGTGCCCCTAGCCAGCGGCCAACAAATAGGCGCTTTTTGTTTATCGGAACCTGAAGCAGGCTCGGATGCAACGTCGCAACGCACCACGGCTATTGATATGGGCGATCATTACCTGCTTAACGGTACCAAAAACTGGATCACCAATGGTAGCACAGCATCTACCTACATCGTATTCGCCCAAACTGATATCGAAAAAAAGCACCATGGTATTAACGCCTTTATTGTAGAGAAAGGCTTGCCCGGCTTTACCATCGGCCCCAAAGAAAACAAAATGGGGGTTCGCGGTTCAGATACCCACTCCCTAATGTTTACCGATGTTAAGGTACCTAAAGAAAACCGCATTGGCGAAGATGGCTTCGGGTTTAAATTTGCCATGAATTTGTTGGAGGGCGGGCGTATCGGCATTGCTTCGCAGGCTTTGGGCATCGCGTCCGGGGCTTATGAGCTGGCTGTTCAATATGCAAAGGATCGCAAAGCTTTTGGTAAATCGCTTGCCGATCACCAGGCCATCCAGTTTAAACTGGCCGATATGGCTACCGAAATTGAGGCGGCCCGGTTAATGTGCTTCAAGGCCGCCTGGCTTAAAGATCATGGTAAGCCTTATGCTCAGGCCTCATCAATGGCTAAACTATATGCATCGGAAGTTGCCATGCGCACCACCACCGAAGCCGTGCAGATTCACGGCGGTTACGGTTACGTGAAAGAATACCACGTTGAGCGCCTGATGCGTGATGCCAAGATTACCCAGATTTATGAAGGGACCTCTGAAATTCAAAGAATTGTCATTTCGCGCGGAGTGTTGAAATAACGCCGTTGTTTTTATACCTTTGAAAGTATATAGATTTAGTAGACTATATATTTAAGTATGACTTTCAAAAATATCGCGGCCGGTATTTGCGGCATGCTATTGCTGCAAACCGGCTTTGCCCAAACCAAACTGCAAACCGGCGTATGGCGCGGCGCCCTAAAAACCAAATCGGGCACCGAAATTCCTTTTAATTTTGATGTAAGCAACACCGGCGGCAAACAACAGCTGGCCATTATTAACGGTGCCGAACGCTTTAAAGTAACCGATGTAAGCGCCAAAGGCGATTCGGTTTTTATACACATGCCCCTCTTCAATTCCGAATTTAAATTGAAGCTGGATGGCGGAAACCTGAGCGGTAACTGGGTGCGTCACCTGGCCGATAATGATTTGCTGATTGAATTTAATGCTACCCCCAATACCTCATGGCGATTTTTAAAAGATGCCGAAAAACCGGCAGCAGATATCACCGGGCGCTGGTCGGCTGTTTTTGGCGAAGGTGCCGGAGCAGATACCACTGTAGCCGAGTTTAAGCAAAGCGGCAATAAACTTACCGGCACATTCCTCACCACCACCGGCGATTACCGGTTTTTAGAGGGATCGGTAAGTGGCCATAAACTATATCTATCCACCTTTGATGGCGGACATGCCTACACGTTTACTGCTACCATTAATGATGATAAAACCATTACCGATGGTAAATTTTACGCGGGATATTCGGCACAGGAAGGATGGAAAGCCCTAAGAGACGAAAACGCTAAACTGCCCGATGCCTATTCGCTTACCTCATTAAAACCAGGCTATAAAAAAATCGCGTTCAGCTTTAAAGATCTGGATGGCAAAACGGTATCGCTGGATGATGCCCGCTATAAAAACAAAGTGGTTATTGTTCAGATATTAGGATCATGGTGCCCCAACTGTATGGACGAAACCGCCTATATGGTTAACTACTACAAAAAATACCATCATAAAGGTGTAGAAGTAATTGGCCTGGCCTACGAGCGCACTACCGATTTTGAAAAATCGAAAAAAGCGCTGCAACAGGTTAAAGACAGGTTTAATGTTACCTACCCACTATTGATAACCGGCTACACCAGCGATAAAAAACAAACCGCCCAAAGCCTCCCCATGCTGGCAAAAGTTGTAGGCTTCCCTACTACTATTATTATTGATAAAAACGGCGATGTGCAAAAAATACACACCGGCTTTAGCGGCCCCGGTACCGGCGAGCATTATACCGAGTTTACCAACGAGTTTGAAAAACTGACGGATGATTTATTGAATGCCCCGCCTGCCCCCTGAAAGGAGTGCTTATACACAAGAGGACTTTCCAAAACCACGAAAAAAGAGGCTGCATCATTTTAATTTATGATACAGCCTCTTAAAAAACTGATAGCCAACCAAGCTCTCCCCCTTTTAGGTAGCAGGCGGCCCCTACACCCCAAAATACGCTTCCAATTCATCCAGCGTTGACGAACCCTTGGCAATATCTTTTATAATCGCACCTTTTTCCATCAGCAAAATGCGGTCGCACACATCGGTAATATGATTCAAATCGTGACTGGACACAATGGTGGTTACGCCTTTATTTTTGTTGAGATCTTTAAGTAAATTTTTGAGCCTGAATTGCGTGCTCGGATCGATATTGGCGAAAGGCTCATCCAGCATCAGTAATTGCGGCTCCTGCAGCAGGCAGGCGGCTACCCCAACTTTACATTGGTTTCCTTTGGATAGATCACGGATGTATTTTCCTTTCTTCAGGATCTCGCCGTTAAAAAAATCGCTGAGGCCGGTCAGCACTTCATCCACATGTGCGCGGTTGTAGTTATGCAATCCTCCAACAAAATAAAAATACTCTTCGGGGGTAAGGTAGTCTATCAAAAAACCCTCGTCGAGATAGGCGGCGGTATAATCCTTCCAGTGCTCGTGCCCAGCAACCGTTTCACCGTTAGAGAGCACCTCTCCGCTTTCGGCGCGGATTAAATCAAGCACCATCCGGAACAGCGTAGTTTTGCCTGCGCCGTTATTGCCAACCAGGCCTACACTTTCGCCCTTGTTTATTTGCAGTTCGGGTACATTTACTACGGTAATGCCGTTGTAAACCTTTTTAATGTTTTTTACTTCGATCATATTATTTGTTTCTGAAGCCTTCGGCAATGGTGTAACGTTTTTGCATAAAATCCTCTTCCAGTTTTTTGATCCAGAAATCGCGGGTTAAAATAAATGTGATTCCCGTAGCGGCAAGGATCGCTAACCCTATATCAGCATGCTTAAACAACTGGAATGGCAGGTAAATGATATACGGCGTTATAATAAGCGGGAAAGAAAGCAGCATTTGCGTTGCGCCTACACCTTCCCAGTTAAATGAGGCCCCTTTCGACAGGTCGATGCGCTTGGCATTGCGGTTGGCAAAAAACAGCACGATGGTGGTGTTGATACCAATATTCCAGAGGTACATTACAAAATGCACCAATACTATTTTCCAACCGAAGTAAGCGTAAGGAGTGGTGAGGATAAAAGCCACCGTAGAGATGATGGTGAACAACAGGTATTTGGCTTTTAAAAAATCGGCAAAATTAATTTTGGTTACCAGCAGGCCATCAAAATGGGCGGCCTGCCAGCTGTACATGAACTGCCCGTAACTGATAATAAAAATACCGGTCATGAACATACCCACAAAAATATACCACGACTGACCGTATAAGGCGTTGGTGTAAAATATCAACCCGTAAAACATAAAAAACAAGCCCATTACCAACGCCGAGCGGGGGCGTTTATTGCGGAAGATCAGTTTCAGTTCGTTAGCTACCAGGTCGCCCACGCGGCCAAAACGGCTTAACAGCGGAAACTCGGTACTGCTTTTATAGGCTGAGGCCTTGCGCGAGCTCAGCTCTTCGAGATACAGGTTTTGTTTGAGATAGGAAAAATTGATATAATACATTGCAGCGGCAAGGATCACGGGCAGCAATACCAATACCGGGTTACTGATCAAGTGTCCGAAATACAGGTAGGAAATACTGCGCACCGAATACAGGTGAAAGCGAAAATCGCCCAGGATAATAAGAATTAACCCAGCCGCAAAGCCCAGAAAAACCCAGCCGTTAAGATTGGCCTTGCGCTTAATAAACAGCGAAAAATAATTATTGAAAAGCATTAAGCCTGCAATAGCTATTATAAAAACCAACGCGGTTACCAGGCCCGAATCGGCAAGGATCACTTTTAATACAAAAGGTACAAAAAGGATGATGGGCCATAGGTTAAAAACAGATAACATGGCCGTAAACGCCAGGTAGCCCACAACCGTGTTTCGTTTAATAGGCAGATGCAGATAAGGCTGCACTTTTAATGTTGGCAACTCTTGTAGCTGCATACGCATCAGCAAATCGAATAAAAAGTAAATAAGGATAATACCACAAAAAGATACTGTGACATCATCGTGCTTAAAAACTCCCTCCAGGATATCATTTAAATACAAACCTGCAAGAAGCACAAGGCCGAACAAGTATAAGATCATTAAGCCCATCACCACGCGTATGGCAATGCTTTTTCCGGTGTTTTTTGATCGCCAGAATGCTTTTAGCTCATGACTGAGAAAGGTAGAGATCATAGATATAAGCGGTTAAGGTTTGCGGCATATATAACCTAAAGTATGCCTTGTAGTACAGGGTGTAAATTAGTATTTATACCTGTCGCCCCAAAGTTTTCTTAACTTTTCTTTTGATTCGTTTTCGCGGGCGTTGTTACCGGGTTCGTAAATTTTTGTTCCGCGCAGGGCATCGGGTAAAAAATCAAGATCGGTAAAATTACCTTCGTAGCTGTGGGCGTATTTGTAGTCTTTACCGTAACCTATATTTTTCATGAATTTGGTTGGGGCATTGCGCAGATGTAAAGGCACGGGCAGATCGCCGGTTTGCTTAACCAAAGCTATGGCAGCACCAATGGCTGTAGTAGCCGAATTACTTTTTGGCGATGTAGCGAGATAGATGGCCGTTTGCGACAGAATAAGCTGCGACTCGGGCATACCTATTTTATTCACCGCCTCAAAGCAGCTTTGCGCCAGCAGCAGGGCATTGGGGTTGGCATTGCCGATATCCTCTGATGCAAGGATCAGCATCCTCCGGGCTATAAACAGCGGATCCTCACCCCCTACTATCATCCGCGCCAGCCAGTAAACCGCCCCGTTTGGATCAGAGCCACGCATAGATTTGATAAAGGCCGAAATGATATCATAATGCTGCTCGCCGGTTTTATCATACAGGGCCATGTTTTGTTGTACATGTTCAAGCACAACCTCGTTAGTTAGCACCACATCACGCTTATCAAAAGCATTTACCAGCAGCTCGAAAATATTGAGCAGCTTGCGGGCATCCCCGCCCGAGAGGCGCAACAGGGCTTCATAATCTTTTATGGTGATCTTTTTTTGCTGCAGCACCTCGTCTTCCTTCATGGCTTTGTTTAGCAGATCGATCAGATCCTGCTCGGCCAGCGGCTGCAAAATATAAACCTGCGCACGCGACAGCAAAGCCGAGATTACCTCGAAGGATGGATTTTCGGTGGTAGCGCCTATCAGCGTAACAATGCCCCGCTCAACAGCGCCCAGCAATGAATCCTGCTGCGATTTAGAGAAACGGTGGATCTCATCAATAAACAAAATGGGCAGCGTGCCTCCCTGCGCTTTCATCAGGGATGCTTTTTCAATCACCTCCCGCACATCCTTTACGCCCGAATTAATGGCACTTAAAGCAAAGAACGGCCTGAATAAGGATTGAGAAATGATATAAGCCAAAGTGGTTTTACCAACCCCAGGCGGCCCCCAGAATATCATGGAGGGTAAGGCGCCCGATTCGATGGCTTTACGCAGTACAGCTCCCGGCCCCACCAAATGCTTTTGCCCCACATAATCATCAAGCGATTTGGGGCGCATACGTTCGGCTAATGGCGGGAGATTGTTCATAAACGTAAAATTCAGAAAAGAAAATGCTAAATCCTAAAAAAATTAGTAAATAACAAATCAACAGCCTGTGCCTACCACCCTTTCAGGCGTTTAATATAAGCGGTAAGCTCATTAGCAATCAATTCATGTTCGGCCAGATCGGGGTGGGTACCGCAACCACTCCAATATCTGCAGGAAAAGAAATACCGGCTTACTTTTTTATCGCCCCTATTATTTACATAAGCTGTGATGGTTGTCAGATAACGCTGCAGCACGGCTGTAAGTTTGGCGTCAGCCATGGGGCTGGTAAGGCAAACAATGTCAGCATCAGGATATTTTGCGCGGAGGGTATCAATAAATTTAACGTAAGTACTGCAAAACAAGGTTGAATCCTGTACACCGTCATTCTGACCAAGGCATACGGTTACCACATCGGGCCGGTAGCGTTTAAAATCCCAGGCCAGTGAATCATTACGGAGGTAAAGTTTATCATATACCTGCGGCATCACCACCTTCATATCGCAGCAACTGTGTACCAGACCTATGCCTGCAACCGAGGTAAGCTGCCATTCAGCATCCAGGTTGCGCGAGGTTCGGGCGCCGTAACTCATGTAAGCATTGTGCTGATCGTACCACTCCCCCTTATCGCAGGGCACTGCCGAAAGATCCATGCCTGCGCCGCTGGTTATCGAATCGCCAAAGTATTCGATTTTATGTTTAGACTGATGTTTAAGCGGCAGCAATTGTGCACAACGGATGCCCGCAAATTCAATATAACCAATGTGCGTTTCGGTATCCTTGCAAATTAACAGGGTGTTTGCACCATCATTAAGCAAACTATCCGGAATAGCAATTACATTTGTTTTTCCGGTGGTTTTAATGCGATAAGGCCTTTTATCGTTAACCACAATCTCTAAATAATTATGGCTTTTGCCGTACATTACCTCATCGTTAACCAGCACTTCGCATTGTTTGCCTTTAAAGCGGGCCAGCATATAAGCACCGGCCGTCCACACGCGGGGAGCCCGCGGGTTAGTCATTTCAAAGCGGCCTACGTACTTTAGTAACGGGTTATCGGCCGTAAAAAGCCTTAACTGGTTGTTTTGGGCAGATGCAAGCTTGCTAAACAATATAAATAGCAGAAAAACGTAGTGTTTCATGGTGCAATAAAATTAGCCATTAGCCGGCTTGCACACTAATACTTTTATAGCATAATGAAGTACCGGCCATCTATGTCAAATATCCGGAAATAAAAAAGGCTGCCTCCTTATAGAAGCAGCCCTGATATATATGCTGAATTTTTATTAATTACTGCTGATTGGGGTTTTGATCGCTATCGCCACCGTTATCTTCCGGATCATCAGATGGGGTGCCTACAATTTTGTAAGCTTTATTGCCATTCTGCTCGGTTTCCTGGTAGTAAAAACCATCAGGCGATACAAACAGCTTTTCGCCGTTTATTTTAATCTTCCTGCAATCGGGAGGCAACTGGCCTACAATATCGCCAATTTGCGGGCCCTGATCCATGGTGTCGGCGCCGCCATTACCCTGATCGGTATTTAACTCGCCATCTTTACCGGCAATTACGTAAACAGTGGTTCCGTCATCTTTGGTATATGGCTGGTAGTAAACGCCGTTTAACTCATAGTACTGTTCGCCGTTAATGGTGATTGATTCGGCACCAGATGGCAGGCTTTTAATTTCGGCACCTACCGGTGGCTCAACCACGGTGTATTGATCATTGTACTGGCGGTAGTACAAACCATCCGAATAGTAATACTGATAATCGCCCCACCAGAAAGGATAATAGCCATAAGGTAAATAACCAATGCTAAAACCTAAACGCGGATAGTAATTTGACCAATAGTAGTTACGATATGGATAATAATAGTGGTTACCAAAATAACCACCGCGGCCACCGTAACGGCCACCATAGTAAGTACCCGGGTAAACCCTGCGGCCGCCATAAGCGTAACCACCGCCACGGTAAAATGTACCGCGACCGCCGTTATAAGCGCGCCTGTCGACAGTGGAATAACCACCGCGGCCTATGCCGCCATATACTGTACGACCGGTGCTGCCATAACTACGTTGCGGAGCAACAGCCGAGCCATTAGGCCTGATACCATAACTGCCGCGCCCGCCGTACTGGCCTGATGACGGGGCTATTGAACCGCCGTAACTGCCACGTGGGCTGCCGCCGTAACTGCGTGATGGGGGTGCTATAGCCTGGCCACCACCAATTGAAGGAGCAGGGCGTGAAAAACTTCCACCCGAAGGACGGGAAAAACTTCCACCACCTCCGCCACTACTACCGCCTCCGGATGGGCGCGAACCGCCACCTCCGCCGCCTCCACCACCGCTACCGCCACGAGATCCACCACCGCGTTGTGCATCGGCATTAAATGCTAAGGATAAGCTCAACAGGCCCCCCAAAGCAATTGTTAACAGATTTTTATATGTCCTTTTCATGATGAAAGATTTTTTAACTGATCAGCATGGTGTTTTTTGCTGATATAAATATATAGACTATTAAATGTTTAAACGGTTTAACGCGTTTTTAATTATTTTTTATTCAAAAAGCCCGCCAATATTAACTATACGTACCGGCAGCTTGTTTAGCTACTCCAGATCTTCGGCAATGAACAAAAAAGATGGTTCAAACTGCAGGGTAAAGAAACCATCATGCGTGGTTTTGTACCTGTTGCTACCAAGCGCTTCAAGGCCACTTGTGTTTAAACTTGTGGGCTGAGATAGTAATTCAATGAACTCATTTGCGGGTTTCCATTTGCTGAAGCCTGAATTAACCGGGTAGATCTTTTGGGAGCCTTTAAACACCACCAGGTTTATCTTATCGGCATACAACTCAAAATTGCCGGGTTCAAAATCATCAACAACTACATTTACCGATGGATAGTTGTTTTGAACCAGGTATTTTAAGGCCGATACAGTTGCCCCATCTTCGCCAACCGGCACCAGCTTTACGTCCGATTGCAGATCTGCTGTATCGTTGTCACTTATTATCCAATCAACCTTTATTTCAAGCGCGTTCAGCTTTTCGGCAGTATCAATAGTGCAAATAACAGTAGGGCTCCACTCCAGCAGCTGGCCCAGCATCTCCTCATCAAAAGTATCCATACTTAAAACCAGTAAAGCAGGTTCCTGTTTTTCGCGTACTATATGATGTGATGACATTGCTAATGTAGATGGATGAGATGAATATTAAATGAAAATATAAAGATGGGGTTTTTATTGGGATTGGATGTAGAAGAGGTGTTTTATGACCGTAGTATAATAATAACGGTCACCTTTTTATTAACCATGTATTAATAGGAGATAAACCAAACTATGAAGAAGCTGATTTTATTATTTGCGCCCATACTGCTCACGGGCTGTATTATGGATTACACCGACTATCGGATGTCTGTTATCAATAACTCGCAGGCTCGTATTGCGGTAGAAGTGAGTAATGATACAACCAAACGTACCAACAATGAAATTGCCTACTATATTTCAGAAAGCATAGCGCCCAGTGATACTTCTTTGATAAGCAAATCGGGAGAAAATGCCTGGCTTGAATATATTAAACAAAGCAAAAGTAAAAGTTTGTATATCTATGTTTTCAGCACCGATTCATTAGCCAAATACCAAAGAGGCGGCGCGGATATGAGCTATCTGCCCGGGAATAAAAAGTACCTCAAACGGTTGGAATATTCGCTTGATGAATTAACCGCAACTAATTGGCAAATAATGTATAAGTAATCCTACTGCTAATAAAGCTTCCTGTAAAACTCTTTAACCTTCGTAGCCGGATCGGCAACAAGATTTATGGCCGACGATACGGCTATGCCATCTACGCCCGTTTGAAGCAGATTTTCTACATCGCCCAATTGAATTCCGCCAACAGCTATTACCGGAATTTCAATGCCCAGTTTCTCCAACTGGCGGTAACCGTTAAATCCTATTGGGATGGAGCCGTCCGGTTCTTCGGTTACAACAGATGCGAAAGGGCCATAAGCATAATAATCAACCACGCCGGTGCTTTGCAATTTTAATAGTTCATCGGTATCAGCAGCCGATACACCGAGGGTTTTATCCTGGCCGATAACCTTGCGGATGGTGGGCAGATCGGCATCGGTATCGTCAATATGTACACCCTGGGCATCAACCCGGTCAATCAGGTCGTAGTGGTTGGCTATGATAAGGGTTGCTCCCCACTCGTCACATATTTCGGCTATTTCGTTTATTTCATCCACCAGCTCGTCTTCGGGTTTGGTTAGGCAACGGTATTGAATCCAGTTGGCGCCGGCGCTGCAGGCCATTTGCACCTGCTGTATGTGGCTAAAGCCAGGGAGATCATGCGTGAGGTAATGAAATTTAGAAACGTATTTTTTCATTGTTAAAATCCAAAAATCGGCCTGAAATATAAAGTCCGAAAAACTACAAAGAATCTTTCGGACTTTAACGTAAACCGGGCCTGCCGGGATCAATATTATTTCAACATTATTTTAAAACTTCGCTGATGGTTTTGCCAACATTACCGTTAGGTGCCTGGATATGCAATAATGAGGCAATAGTGGCCGAAATATCCGTCATGTGGGTTTGGCGGGTAAGGCTGCCGTGTTTAATGCCCCAGCCCATAAATACCAACGGGATGTGCGAATCGTATGGGTTCCAGGTGCCGTGGGTGGTGCCGGTTGGGCCGCGATCATTAGTACCATGACCGGTGTACCATGCCGGTTTCAGGATAATCTGTACGGCACCGCTATGCTCTGCATTATAACCGTTAATGATCATGCTGCGCAAATCATCAGGAATATTGGCAGTTTGTACCCTTTGCAAATCGATAGCGTAAGCTACGCCCGGTTGTTTTTGCAGGTAAGCAATGCAATCCTGTTTAATGGCTTCTTCGCTTGCACCTGATTTTTGCAGGGCGGCGTTGTTAAAATTAACCTGGTAATTATCCATGCTGATGATCAGGTTATTGATCTTGTATTTATCACTAATCATCGCATTCATAGCTTTTGCGGCCTGGCTATCGTCCCAAACACCTGCCGGTATTTTATGATCTCTTAAAAAGTTAGGGTTATGGGCAGCACCATGGTCGGCACTTAAAAATACGGTGTAGTTGCCTTTACCTACTGTTCCGTCCAAATAATTAAAAAACGCGGCCAGATCCTGATCGAGCCTTAAATAAGTATCTTCAGCTTCAACCGAGTTAGGGCCAAACTGGTGACCAACATAATCTGTTGATGAAAGGCTTACGGCTAAAAAGTCGGTTACGGTGTTTTTACCCAGCTTTTCACCTTCTACGGCAGCTTTGGCCAAATCCAGCGTCATGGTATTGCCGAAAGGGGTTGAACGGATCATGCCGATACGGCCTTTGTACAATTCGGAAGTTTTAACAGGCAGGGTGGGCGTTGCTGCGCCATAAAATTTACCTTCATAACGATCGCTGTTATCCGGCGCGCTTTGCACATAGGTACTGATAGGGTACAGCGGGTTCCAATCCTGCTTCAGGTATTTTTCGGCAATTTTTTGATCATTGAACGATTTTACCCATACAGGCAAATCGTTCATATAATAAGTGCTAGTGATCCAGTTACCGCTGGCATCATCAAACCAGTAAGCTGCATTGGCCGAGTGACCGGCAGGCAGGATTCCGCCGCGATCTTTCAACGCAATACCAATAACTTTTGAGCGGAAATTGGTAGCCAAACGCAACTCATCAGTAACAGTAGAAACCAGCAAATTGCGGGGCGACATCTGCCCTGCTTTTGAAGTACTGCCAACAGCTACAACGGTACTATCATCAGTGCAATACATTGATTTACCGGTAGCCTGGATAATAAAATCATTACCCACTATGCCGTGGATAGCCGGGATAGAGCCGGTGTAGATACAGGTATGGCCCGCGGCTGTTACGGTTGGGATATAATCGATATTGGTGTTTTCGCAGGTGAAGCCCTCGTTTAGCATCCGTTTAAAACCGCCCGATTGATAACGGTCATAATAACGGTATAAGTAATCCCAGCGCATTTGGTCAACCACTAAACCAACAACCAGTTTAGGGCGTGGTACTGATGCTGATGCCGGGGCAGCCGGTGTAATCGCTTTCTTTTTTTGTGCCGATACCGAAACGGTGGCCAGGGAGAGGGAAATGAACAGCAGATGTTTAAACTTCATCGCGAAAAATATTTTTTTATTGCGCCAAATATCAGCAAAGCAATTAAAATGCAATATGATGTTTTTGTTAAGCGTGGGGATTGTTACAAAGGCCCCCGCCCCCTGAAGGGGGTGCTTTTGAAAGCCGCATATAAGCACCCCTTCAGGGGGCCGGGGGGGCTAAAACGTAAGCAACGAATGCTGCCCCGCTGTGTGCATATCCCGCCATACCTGGTTAATCTCGGTATCCGGGTTAGCCGCCGATAATCCGCAATAGGTATAAAGCTTATCTACACTATCGCGGGATATTTTGGCCAGCTTGCGGCTGATTACGCTAACCTGATCCAATCCGTTATCATCGGCCGATTCAAATCTCGTCCAACTATTATCCACAGTTTCGTAAAACTCAGCCCTGATTTCATTTAATAAGATAGTCTGCTCGGCCAATAACTGTTTGATATATTCTTTCTGAGGATCTGTTAACCTCGGATTTCTCATCCGCTCATCAAAAGCAGGCCCGCACAGATCGAGAAAATGTACCGCGAGGCCAGAAAGGTTAGCGGCCAGTGTGGCTTCGGCTAATTGCAAAAAGGGATAGCGATATAAAAGCGCATCGGTCACGGTATATTCCGGATCAATTTTAAAACAGCGGTTTTTATCTACATATAAATCTTTAACCTCGTAAGCATCGCTGCCCGTAGCCATCATACCAACGTATTTCCACGCCGGGAAAACGCGTACATCCTTTTTATCAAAAACAAAAGGTAAAATCAACGGCTGCCCATCGTTATTTAAAACAGTTTCATCGCCGTTTTTAATGATGCAGTTGGCGGTGATGTGCGTTGCATGATGCGCCCCGCTGGCGTATTTCCAGGTGCCATTAATAGTGTAGCCATCGCCGGTGATAGTGGCTGTGCCGGTAGAAGCGCCGCTTCCGGCAAAGCATAACTGTGGGTTGGTCATGATGTCTGCAGCAAATCCGGCATCTAAAAACCCACCAAACCAGGCAGCGCCCGCGCAAAGGGTTACCACCCAGCCAAGGCTGCCGTTGGCCCAGGCCAGGCTTTCTTCTAATCTTACCATTTGCGGTAAATCCAGTTGCAAACCCGAGTAAGCCTTCGGCGCTAAAAATTTAAACCAGCCCTGCTCATAAATCAACTCCAGTTGTGATGGTTGCAGCTTCCCGGCTTGTTCAGCTTCGGGAGCAGCTTTGCGTATAATATCAACCCATTCGGGTTTTAAGTTTTGTGATGGATGCATTTTTAATTTTTTTTGCTTAAAGCAAAAAGCTGAATGCAAAAAGCTTTTTCATATAAGCTTTAAGCTTTTCGCTTTCGGCCTTCAGCTTTTTAATTACGCTTTAAGCTTTAAGCCTTCGGCTTTCAGCTTTTTAGCCCACTCAAAATATCCCCAGATAGCCACCATAAACAGGAAAATAGTTAGCATGGCAAATAGCGGCAGCTTTTTATAAAACAGCAGCGGCACCGCGAAAAAGTTAGAGATATTCAGAAAAATCCAGTTTTCCATTTTGCGGCGGGCCAGCAGCCACATGCCCGCCCAGGCGGTTGATGATACCAAAGCATCCCAGCCCGGCACATTTGATGGGGTGAAATATTTAGCGGGCAGATTTTTAATAAGATAGTAAAACACTACCCAACCTATTATACTGATAGCTAAACTAATTACCCACTCGTTTTTGGTAGAATAAGTGATTTTTACCGGTGGCTCATCGCGCTTTTTAATCCAGTAAATCCAGCCGTAAAAGCTCATTACAATGTAGTAGCCGTTCAGTATCGATTCGGCATACAAATGGACTTCCATCAGCAGGAATATGGATATGGCCGTACCCAGTATACCTGCCGGGTACAGCCATATATTATTAACGCGGGCCAGCAGCACTTCGGTAACACCCAGCGCAACGGCAAGCCATTGCAGCCAGGTAGTTTCCTTAATTTGTTCTATGAACAGATCCAGCCAGTGTTGCATGATTTTGCCTTTTAAAATCCTAAACTTAACGAAGCCATAAAGTTGCGCGGCGCCTGCGGGAAGTAGTAGTTATAGTTAATAACATGCCCGCCCTCAATATCGGGGTACGTAGCGCCATTGCTCTCATACTTCTCGCTGAAAATATTATTAACCTGCAGGCCAACAGTTATGTTTTTAACCGACCGAACGCTGAAGCTGTACCTCAGCCTTACATCGTTCACAAAAAAGCTGTTCAGCATGCGGTTGGCAGCATAAGGGTTAGCAGCGCTTTCGGGCGTTACATTAAAACCCTGCGGATTGCGGTTCATGGTATTATCCAGGTACTGCTTGCTTGCATATTTGCTCAGGAAAGCAATTTCGCCGCCTTTAACAGGGCTGTAGCTGATGGTGCTTGAACCGGTAAGCGATGGCGAATAGGCGATATCGGTTTTAGCGAAAACCTGCTCGGCCTGCGTTCCATCATCATAATTGTTAAAAAACTGGTGGTAGTTTTTGATTTTGTTGGTGCTCCAGGTAGCGGTTAGGCCCCAATTTAGCTGACTGGTTATTTTTACCTTCCCGCTAAACTCCAAACCTGCACGGTAGCTATCCTTAACGTTGGTACGCACCGCGCTGCCTACATCATTCAAGGCACCGGTTAATACCAGTTGGTTTTTGTACAGCATATAAAAAGCATTCAGCTCACCACTAAAAACAGACGAGCTAAAGCGATAACCCGCCTCAAAATCTTTCAGGTTTTCGGCCTTTGGGCGGTTTTGCGGCGGCGATTGAACGTAGTCGTCGCGATTGGGTTCGTGGTTGCCTACCGCGAATGAGGCGTACACATTACTGCGATCGTTAAACTGGTAAGTAACACCGGCTTTAGGGTTAAAGAAATTTAACTGTGCTGTTTGCTGCGCGTTTTGCTGATATTGATCAATACCGTAGAATGAGTAATTAATATGGCGGTATTGCATATCGGCATAAATTAAAAACTTATCTACGTGCCACTCGGCCCGGCCAAAAATATTGAAATCTTTTTTGTCGGCCTCATTGCGGTAGTACTCGTAGTTAGGGCTTACGCCAATGCTTTTTTCGCTGTAAATAATATTGCCGTAGTGGCCGCCCCTATATTCGTTATAGGCACCGCCTAAGTTAAAATTCAGTTTGTTGGTAGGCTGATATTTTAAGGCATAGGTAACGCCGTAAAAGTTATTGTTAAGCCATTGGCGGCGCACAAGGTTGGTATTAGTAAGCGTATCCGTGCCGTATATTACAGGTGTTAAACCATAATCGGTAACACTTTCGCCGGTGTGGTTGTAGCCGTCTTTGTATTCCTCATAAAAGCCCTCACCGTGGGTATAATGCAAAGCACCGCTGAAGGATAGCTTATCCGAAAACTTTTTATCGTACAATAGCTGGTAATGGTTTTGCAGGTAATCGTCAACCTGATCTTTGTAATAGGCATTGTTGCCCATATCACCCAGTTCGTTGTAGGTACGATTATCCGGGCGGGAATCATCGCCAATTACATAATCGGCAACACCATTCCAGGCCTGGTAAGTACGCTCGTGGCCCGAAAATATATTTACCCTTAAAGTGCTGTTATCGCCATAATAAGCAGCGCTCACGAAAAACGATTTTAAACGGGATGATGCGCGGGCGATATAACCATCTGAGCGGATTCTCGATAAGCGCCCATCTAAACTAAACCTGCCGCCAAGCAAACCTGTACCGGCGCTCACCGTGTTTTTCAACGAACCGTACGAACCAGCCGAGTTATCCAGCTGCGCATATGCCGTATCCCTGCGGGTAGCAGTTTGCACGTTGATACTACCGCCAAATGCGCCTGCGCCATTGGTTGAAGTACCCACACCACGCTGAATTTGCAGGTTATTGATAGAGGAAGCAAAATCGGGCAGATCGACAAAGAATGCACCCTGGCTTTCAGCATCATTAAGCGGAATACCGTTAACCGTTACGTTAATCCTCGAAGCGTCCGATCCGCGGATGCGGATGCCTGTGTAACCAATACCTGTGCCCCCGTCAGAGCTGATCACTACCGATGGTGTCTGGTTCAATAAATAGGGAAGGTCCTGGCCAAAGTTGTTTTTCTCCAGGTCTTTTTTGCTAAGGTTGGTAAATGCCGTTGGCGAGTTTTTACCCGCACGGGTGGCGGTGATGGTAACCTCATCGGTGGTTAACGCGCCTGCGGTTAAGGTAAAGTTGAGGGTCTGATCGGCTCCCAGCGCGGTGGTTTTGGTTAATGATTGATAGCCGATGTAACTTGCCCTCAACGTATAGTTACCGCTTTTTAAATTGTTAAAACTGTACTTACCGGCAGCATCGGTAACTGCACTTTGCTGCGGATTTAAAAGAGTGATGGTAGCGCCGGGCAATACTTCGCCGGCCTGGTTGGTAACCTTTCCCGAAATGGAAAGCTGGGCCGATGCCATAACAGGCAACAGCAGGGCCATTATGGCCACAATTAAATTTTTCAAAATGTGTTAAAACAAAATTGAGTTAAACCATCTGCACGCCAGGGTAAAGCGACAGTACACTTAACTTATTTACCTTTATCCCTACGCCGGCATTATCCGGATCAGGTGCAACCACCCGGTTCTTTTTAGCGAACCTGATGATATGGGTATGATCTCAGCCTGTCTTTCAGTTTGGTAAAACAACCTGCAGTTTGTTTTGCAACCAAAGCAAGGCACCCCTTGAGAATTGTATTGAGGGCAAAGATAGGTTTTGATTTGGGATTTCGGATGTTGGATTTCGGATTTATGAAGAAACAATCGTTTTTTTAGTGAATTTGTTATTAAAACATACCGGAGGTTGTTATGCACGCTAAGACGCAAAGCCTGTCTTTCTTTTTTGTGCATTGGCGTCTTAAATCTCATTACCCAACCACAAAAAACTTTGCGCCTCTGCTTCTTTGCGCGCTCAACCCTCTTAAACCATCCACAAAAAAACTTAGCGTCTTCGCGCGTGCTCAAAACTCTTGAACTATCCACAAAAAACTTCACACCAAAAAATCTTTGCCTGAAATAATCCAATTGAGATATTCCTAATCCACCCATACAAAAATCCCTTTTTAACCTCTTTATTGGCTTTTAAATTAACATGTTACTAAATTCGAAATCGAAAATCCGAAATCCGAAATCAAAAACTTACTTTAGCAAACTTTTTTATAAAACATTGTTATGCTTAGAACTCATACCTGCGGCGAATTAAATATCAGCCATTTAGGCCAAACCGTTACTTTATGCGGTTGGGTACAAAAATCGCGCGATTTGGGCGGTACTACTTTTATCGACGTGCGCGACCGTTATGGTTTAACCCAATTGATATTTAACACCGATACCGATGCCCAGCTACGCGAGAAAAGCCGCGAGCTTGGTCGTGAGTTTGTGATCCAGGTTACCGGTAATGTAATTGAGCGTACCAGTAAAAACACCAAGATCCCAACCGGCGAAATTGAGATAGTAGTAACTGCTATTGAAGTGCTTAACGCTGCCAAACTGCCTCCGTTTTTAATTGAAGACGAAACCGATGGCGGCGAAGAATTGCGCGCCAAATACCGTTACCTCGATCTGCGCCGTAACCCTATCCGCAGCAACCTGGTGCTTCGCCACAAAATGGCGCAGGAAGTGCGCAAATACTTAGATAAGCTTGATTTTATTGAGGTAGAAACCCCGGTACTGATCAAATCAACCCCCGAAGGCGCGCGCGACTTTGTGGTGCCAAGCCGCATGAACGCGGGCGAGTTTTACGCCCTGCCACAATCGCCCCAAACATTTAAACAATTACTGATGGTAAGCGGTTTCGACCGTTATTTCCAGATCGTAAAATGTTTCAGGGATGAGGACTTACGTGCCGACCGCCAGCCGGAGTTTACACAGATTGACTGTGAACTTTCATTTGTTGAGCAGGAAGATATCCTGAACATTTTTGAAGGCCTTACCCGCCACCTGTTTAAAACCGTAAAAGGTATTGACCTTGGCGAGGTGCCGCGCATGCTATACGCTGATGCAGCACGATTATACGGATCAGACAAACCCGACCTGCGCTTCGGGATGGAGTTTGTTGAACTGAACGATATTGTTAAAGGTAAAGGTTTTGGCATTTTTGATAATGCCGAACTGGTTGTTGGTATCAATGCCAAAGGCTGCGCCAATTACACCCGCAAACAAGTTGATGAATTGACCGAATGGTTAAAACGCCCGCAAATTGGCGTAACCGGCATGATATATTGCCGTTACAACGAGGATGGCACCCTGAAGTCATCTGTAGATAAATTCTATAACGAAGATGAGCTTGCCAACTGGGCCGCCGCGTTCAACGCCGAAAAAGGCGATTTAATGCTGATTTTGGCTGGTGGTACAGATAAAGTGCGCAAACAACTTAACGAGCTGCGCCTGGAAATGGGTAACCGCTTAGGCCTGCGCGATAAAGACACTTTCGCGCCACTTTGGGTTATCGACTTCCCGCTATTGGAGTGGGACGAAGAAAGCAGCCGTTACCATGCCATGCACCACCCGTTCACCTCGCCAAAACCGGAAGATATTGCCCTATTGGATACCGAACCGGGAGCCGTGCGCGCCAATGCTTACGATTTGGTGATTAACGGCACTGAAATTGGAGGTGGTTCTATCCGGATACATGACCGTGCTTTGCAAGCCCTGATGTTTAAACATCTTGGTTTCTCGCCGGAAGAGGCACAAAAACAATTCGGCTTTTTGATGGATGCCTTTGAATATGGTGCGCCTCCGCATGGTGGTATCGCCTTTGGTTTTGATCGTTTGGCATCGATATTTGCCGGATTGGATTCTATCCGCGATGTAATCGCCTTCCCTAAAAACAATTCGGGCCGCGATGTGATGATCGATTCGCCGTCAACCATTGCCGAAGCACAAATGGCTGAGCTAAAAATTAAAACAACGGTTTAAATCAATCCAAAACATAAATTAAGCCTCCTTTATAGCAAAGGGGGCTTTTATTTGCATTACAGTTATGAAAAAATATCTTTTATTGCTAAGTGTGGTAATTGCGGCGTTCATTAGCTCATGCGATAACTCGGTAAAGGTAAAACAGGAAAAACAGGCTGCTACCGATGATTCGCTGATCCGTGTTTACCTCAAGGCCAACCCACAAATCAAGGCGCAAAAACATCCTTCGGGCATTTATTTCCAGATCTTGTCGGAAGGTAAAGGCGAACATCCTAACGAAAATTCGCTGGTTACGGTAAACTACACCGCCGCCATGCTGAATGATATGGTGGTTGATAAAGGCAGCGGTTATTCAAGCTCGCTCGACAGACTGATTAAAGGCTGGCAAATCGGCATTCCTTTGGTAAAAGAGGGCGGCAGTATCTTGCTTATCGTACCATCAGGACTTGCTTATGGCGGTAACGGCGTTGGCCGCATCCCTGAGAATGCAGTACTGGTTTTCTCTGTCGATTTAACAGAATTTAAGTAAAAGCACCAAAATAATATATAGCTTGTAGCGTTTAGCTGCTTTTAACCGTCAGGTTGATTAGCATATATATAACTATTAACTAATGAAGAAATTCCTATTATTCGTATTCGCGCCGCTGGTGATCCTCGCTTCATGCTCAAAAGACAAATTCGATGCCTCCAAACAGGCAGCCACAGATGATGCAGCTATTAAAGCCTATATCGGCACTGATACCGCTTACCATGCTACTGCAGATGGATCTGGTGTTTATTACAAAATTGTAACCCAGGGCACCGGTGCAAAACCAACACTTTCATCTACTGTTAAAGTAACTTACAATGGCAAACTGCTTAACGGCACCTCGTTCGAGTCGGGAACCATTACCCAGCCATTAAGCGGCCTTATTCCCGGCTGGAAATCAGGCTTGCCTTATCTTAAAACCGGCGGGCGTATTATTCTGGTTATCCCATCAAGGGCAGGATACGGTAACAATGCGGCCGGCAGCATTCCCAAAAATTCTGTTTTGGTATTTACAATTGATTTGCTTAGTTTGAGCTAAATCTAACCCATACTATTTTAATCTAAAATGAAAAGAACCCTGTTTGCATTGCTGTTTGCCTCATCGTTGATGCTTACTTCGTGCCTTAAAGATAAATCGCCCGATCCGAAGGAGATTGCTTTAAACGAGGACGGTAATATCAAAAATTACCTGGCCGCCCATCCCGAAATCAGCGCAACCAAAGATACCTCAGGGGTTTATTACCAGGTTATCAGTCCGGGGTCGGGCACGCACTCGGGTCCTAACGCTACCATAACTATTGATTATTCGGGGCAGTTGCTTAGCGGCGTTACTTTTAACGGACAAACCGATTATAAAGGCAAATTATCGGATCTGTTAAGGAGCTGGCAAATCAGCATCCCGCTGATAGCCGCCGGCGGCGAAATTTTGATTATTTCGCCCTCGCGCCTTGCTTACGGCACCGCCGGCACAAGCCAGATTCCGCCAAACTCGACAGTGATATTTGATATCAAGCTAAAAAAAATCGAGCAATAAAAAACCAAAGGCCATCCCCAAAAGATGGCCTTTGCTGTTCTAACGCAAAACAAAACACCTTTTGCCTTTAGCCTTTAACCTTTCGCCTCAAAAAAACTACCTTTGTACCGTGAGCGAGAAAACCATACTTAAACTGCAATTACCAACCGACCCGCGCTGGGTTAAAAACGTGGTAGAGAGCAATATTGAAGAGATATTGACCGATCATGCCTTTTGCGAACAAAAAGCTGCGAGTAATGCGATAACCCTCATAGTTCAAAACCCAAACCTGAGCGAACTGGTGCAGGAAATGGCCATGCTGGTGCAGGAAGAGATGGACCATTTTAAACGCGTACACGATATTATTTTAGAACGCGGATACATCCTTGGTCGCGAGCGCAAGGACGATTATGTGAACGAGCTGCGTAAATTTATGATAACCGGCGGCGGTCGCGAAGCGCAACTGATAGATCGCCTGCTGCTTTCGGCCATGATTGAAGCCCGCAGCTGCGAACGCTTTAAAGTGCTTTCAGAGAACATTAACGACCCGCAACTGGCCGAATTTTATCACGAACTGATGATCAGCGAAGCCACCCATTACTCAATGTTTATCCGCCTGGCAAAAAAGTATGCCGAAGAAATTGATGTTGAAGCCCGGTGGAAGCAGTTTTTAGAGTATGAGGCTATCGTGATTCAGAATTACGGTAAGAGTGAGACGATACATGGGTGAGGTGGAGGTCCGGAAGTCGGAAAGTCCGCAAGTCCGAAAGATTATTGTGTTGGGGCAATTTACCTAATAATTTTCTGTTTAAATTTTTGCTTGCGGACTTTCCGGCTTACGGACTTGCGGACTAAAGAAACTCATCCATACAAAACCACAAATCACCGATACCCGCTTTTATTGCTGTAACATAATGCGTTATTTTACATTATGTGGCGTTTTAAAGCATTTTCGGTTATTATACATATTGCGGGCTGGTTGTTGTTCATGGCCTTTCCGCTGGTGTTTTTAAACAGCCGGGGGCAAAACACTACTATCGTTACTTTTTTACAGGAGCCTGCTTACTGGTTGTTTTGCCTTACCTACATCGCGCTGTTTTACAGCAATGCCTACCTGTTTATTCCTAAGTTTTTTATTACCAAACGATACTGGATCTACAGTGCCATAGTTATTGTTTTATTAGCATGTGTTTTTTTACTCCGCCCTTTTGATAAACTGCTGAGGAGTACCGAGGCCAATCGCTGGCTACGGAACCGCTTTGATATGAATGCGCCGCCACCATTTAACGGTCCGCAATTTGGCGACAGCACCTTTCGTAAATGGGATGGTTTTAGGCAGCCACCGTTTACACAGGATAGTACCGCCCGCTTCTTTCGTCCGGGTTTCAGGCATCGCCAGCCGCTGGATAGCACCAGTTTGTTTATATTTTTGATGATCATGGCCTTGAGCACGGCCATTATAACTGTACAGCAATGGCAGCAAACCGAACAGCGGGCCGCCCGCGCCGAGGCTGATAAAACCAGCGCCGAGCTCTCATTTTTGAAAGCGCAGATCAATCCACATTTTTTGTTCAATACGCTCAATAATATTTATACGCTTGCCGCCATTAAGGATGATAACGCTGCCGATAGCATCATGAAGCTATCAAACATTATGCGTTACGTTACCGATGATGTTACCGAGGATTTTGTGCCCCTGCAAAGCGAGGTGGATTGCATCAGCGATTATATCGAACTTCAGCGCCTGCGCATAGGTAGTAACACCAAAGTTAATTTTGAAGTAATTGGCGAAACAGGCGTTAAAAAAATAGCGCCGCTGGTTTTGATGACTTTTGTTGAAAACGTGTTTAAATACGGCGTAAGCAAGCACGAACCATCCCAAATAGATATCACCATCAACATAGGCGTGCATGATATTTCATTTTATTGCAAAAACCGGGTGTTCGCGGTACAAAACAGTGATTATCAGCGTACGGGCATCGGCATAAAAAATACCATACAACGATTGGAACATTTATATCCTGGCAGGCATTTGCTCAATATCAGCAATACAAACAATCAATATATTGTACAGTTAACCTTACAAACATAACCATGGTGCTTAAATGTATAGCAATTGATGACGAACCGCTGGCCCTGCGATTGATCAGCGAATATGTTTCCCGCTTTCCCTCCCTGCAACTGGTAAAAACTTTTGAAGATGCAATTTCGGGTGCCGAGTACCTGAAAACAGCGCAGATCGACCTGCTTTTTGTGGATATCAATATGCCCGATATTACCGGTATCGACCTGGTGCGTTCGCTGAAGGACAAACCGATGGTAATATTCACCACGGCCTACAAAAATTTTGCGTATGAAGGGTTTGAGCTTGAGGCGCTTGATTATATTTTAAAGCCGATAGATATTAAACGCTTTACAAAGGCAGTAGAAAAGGCAGTGGATTACTTCAATTATAAAAATAAAACCACCGTTGAAGAAACCGACGAAAGCCTGTACGTATATTCAGAATACCGGATGGTGAAGATAGAGCTAAACACCATCGAGTATATCGAAAGCATGGAGGATTACATCAAGATCCATATCACCAACGACAAAACCATCCTTACTTTGATGCCGTTAAAAAAGGTGCTGGAAAAACTGCCATCTACTAAATTTCAGCGCATCCACCGCAGTTATATTGTGCCCGTAGGTAAAATCCGCTCCATCCTTAACCGCAAGGTACAGCTTACAGACGCTGAATTGCCGGTAAGCGAAAGCTATCTTGATTTTGTAAGGAACTGGAAGCAGCGGTAAGTCTGAACCGGGATTTGGGGGGATTTGTCAGAATTGGAATTTTAAAGAATTAAGGAATGATCAGCATATAAAAGCAAATTCGAAATTCTGGTTGTTACGTCCTCACGGCAGCGTGTTCGTGCTTGTCTGAACCTGAATTTATGGAATTTAAGAACCACCCGAATGCAAATCAAATTCAAAAAATTCTAATAATTCCCCCAAATCAGTTCAGACAAAAATCGGTGTAATCCACCAAAATAAATCCCAAACCGAACATCCGGATTCCGAAATTCCCCCGGTTAACCCACACAATCTCCCCGTTTATCGACACATAATTGCCCGCCCAAAAGGCAACACGCATCTTTATATCATTAAACCAGTTATCAAACCCCGATGATTGTTTTAATACCCCTTTTCATAATAGTTGCGATAGTAGCGTCTGTATGTGTGGTACATGCAGGCGCTTTTTTAAAAGTATAAACCCTTGAATGCAAAAGCACTGATTCCCCTGTTTGGTGGCTTTCTACTTTCTTTTTCAACTTCTGCGGCAAACGCTCAAAGCCTTGGCGATCCGGTGGTAAGCATCACTTTTGGTGCAGGCAGTTCAACACATTCGGGCGCTTTGCCTGCTGATTCGGGCACTACGAGTTATACCTACAGCAATGCCGATTTTCCGCAGGATGGTTCATACACAATCGAAAACAGTACTGCAGGTTCGGGCAGCGTATGGTGGTCGGCAACAGATCATACCGGCAATACCGGCGGTTATATGATGGTTGTGAATGCCAGCGTATCCAAAACCGATTATTTTTATAAACGCACAGTTAAGGGGCTTTGCTCCAATACCAAATACCAGTTTTCGGCCTGGATAGTCAATCTGTTGCGGAGTAATGATATCAGCCCGCCCAATATCACCTTCTCTATCGAAAAAACAGACGGTACCGTTATCGAAAGCAATAATACCAACACCATACCCCGCACAAGCGGCAATTATCAATGGATACAAAAGGCTTTTAATTTTACCGTACCCGCGGGCGTAAGCGATATCGTGATCAAAATGACCAACAACAGCGCAGGCGGCGCACCTGCTAACGATTTGGCCATTGACGATATCACCTTCAGCCCTTACGGGCCAGATATTTCGGCCAGTTTCAGCAGCACCGGCTCAAGTATCACAGCCTCGGACTGTGCTGATGTACCGCAAACCTATACCCTCAGCACCGGCATCCCGGCCGGATACAGTGTTTTATGGCAATCGCGCATCGGTAACGGGGCGTGGAGTGATCTGCCTGGTGCAGCCGGCAGTTCATCTACCTATAAAATAACCTCGCCCACCGCGGCGGGCACTTATTATTACCGGGTGGTAACGGCTCAATCGGGCAATATTAATTCGGCGTATTGTCGTTCGGCTTCTAATGTGCTTACTTTAACAGTTGGTTCAGCGCCGGTAGCAACGGCAACTGTAAATACACCGGTTTGTGCGGGCACAACATTATCGTTTAGTGCATCGGCTGGTGTTAGTTATAAATGGACGGGGCCTAACGGCTTTACATCAGCCTTGCAGTCGCCCGCAATTACCCCTGTTACAACAGTCGCTACCGGCACTTATTATGTTACCATAAAGGCATCATCAGGTTGCGAGGTAACAACGCAGGTTAATGTTACCGTAAATGCACAGCCTGTAGCAGTAGCCGATGTTGTTGAGCCAATTTGCGAGGGTAGTTCAGTAACGCTGCATGCCGGCGGCGGCTCAACCTATTTATGGTCGCCGGCAAAAGGTTTATCGGATGTTAATATTGCCAATCCGGTTGCCAGCCCTGCCGATACCACGCTTTATACGGTAACCGTAAGCAACGGCACCTGTACCTCCACGGCAACCGTACAGGTGAATGTGCTAAAAAAACCAATAGCCAATGCCGGGCCCGACAGGTACATAACGCAAGGGCAATCAACAACACTAAACGGCAGCACCGAAGGCACCAACGTAAGCTATTACTGGACACCTGCCGATAACCTGAGCAGCACACTTGAACTGAAACCCACCGCCACACCAACCGAAGACATTACCTACACTCTGCACGTAGTATCAAACGAAGGTTGCGGTGATGAAGCTACCGACGAGGTGTTTGTTCGCGTTTACAAAAAAGTAACTGTGCCGAATACCTTCACCCCCAATGGCGATGGCGTGAACGACACCTGGAATATTGAAGCGCTGGACACCTACCCGACTTCAACCACGCAGGTTTTTAACCGATACGGCACACTGGTTTACAAAAGCACCGGCTACCCTAAAGCCTGGGACGGCACCATCAACGGGCAAAACATCCCCGGCGGAACCTATTATTATGTAATTGATTTGAAAAACGGGAAAGTGATGAGCGGCTGGGTGATGGTAGCGAGGTAGTTTTAAGTCTTAAGTAGAGAGTTTTAAGTTCAAAGTCTATACAGGGGAGACCAGGTATTTTCAATTCCTGGGTGAGACTTTCGGACTGCGGACTTCAGACTTCCGACTTTAAAAATCCCACCACATTCTGCAAATAATTATCCATCATATCAATATCTACCACATCATTCAATAAGCCGATATGCATATCCGGGCGGATCATAAGCGCTTTCTTTTGGTTTTCTTTTACCGCAAAAGCATCAAAAATATGCTGATTTTTTGTAGATGGCGGCAGGTAGAAAAAATTGAGGCTGGCGCCGTATTTTTGGGTGATCCATTTGGCAACGGTAAATAAATCCAGTTCTTTGAGTTTGCCGAGGCAGATGAGCGTGAAACCGGGTTTACTGCACCATTCGTGCAGATCGGATTCCTGCTGGCGTTTTTCGTCAAATACTTTGAGATAAGGAAGCCTGTCGCCGGCTTTTATTTGGATTGATTGGCTCAGGTGCAGGCTGATCTGGCTATCGCGATAGCCGATGCCTGTTTGTGATACCCGTTTAAAAAACATATCGCGCAGTTTGGGTTTTGCCCAAACCCATTTTAGCAGTACGGGCATCAGCCACTTTTTTAACAGGTTAACAAACCAGTTTTGCGACAGGATGATTTTAAAAAGCCTGTCGGTAGTGCTTAACAGCTCTTTGGCCACCGGCATCCGCTCGGCGGCGTAGCTTTCTAAAATGGCTTCGCCCAATTGTCCGTTAACAACTCCGGCCATTTTCCAGGCTAAATTATAGGCATCCTGCAAACCGGTATTCATGCCCTGCCCGCCAACCGGCGAGTGGATATGCGCGGCATCGCCAATCAAAAAACAACGTTGCTCCCTGAATTTTTCGGCTTTGCGATGATGCAGCCTATAGGTTGTGAACCATTTTAGCTGCTCAACCGTTACGGATTGATGCATTACAGCTTCTAAATGCGGCAGCACATCATCAATCTGCAGGTTTTCTTTCGTGTCGAAAGTTTCAGGAAGATTGCCCACCAAACGGTAGTGCTGTTCATCAGGCATCGGAAAAAAACCTGCGAAGCCTTTTTTCGACAGGAACAGATCGACATAATTACCCAGTTTACTGTCAATCTTAATATCGGCAAGGTAAAACTGGTGCGGATAGGTATCACCGTTAAAGGGAATATTGAGTTGCTTACGCACTATGCTATGCGCTCCATCGGCACCAACAAGCCATTTGCAGGTTATAGTTTGAGTTTCATAGCCGCTTTGCAGTTGCAGGCTAATCTCGTTTTTACTTTGATTGAAGGAAGTTAATGATGTATTCCAATAAACCGGGCAGCAGTTAAGCGTTAAAAAATCAAGCAGCAGGCGCTCGTTTTTGCTTTGCGGATACATCTGGATAAAGGGGTAAGGCGTTTGCCCTTCGCCTACATTGGCCAGTGTTAGGGTGCTAACTTCACGGCCTTCCTGGTTAAACTTGGCGCCACCGGCCTGCTTACCGTCCGCCAGCACTTTATCAACTATGCCCATTTGCCGGTAAATCTCCAGCGAGCGGGCCTGTACAGCCAGGGCTTTTGAGTGGCTGGTTGGCCCCTGCCTGCTATCAATTATAACAGGCTGTACACCATAACGCAAAAGCTGGGCGGCCATCATCAATCCCGATGGACCGGCACCTACAATCACTATATCGGTATGCTGCTGGGTGATGGTCATTTATTGCCGTGGTACAGTAAAAATATGGTTGGGCGTTTGTGCAGATCGGGCACTTTTTTTTGCCAGTCGGCAATGGTTTTGGTTTGTACAAACTCGGTTGCAGCAGTCAAATCGGTTGCTATGCAAAGCTTTGTTTTTGGATTGGCCGATTTCAGGATCTCTTCCAGCATAGGATTATTACGGAAAGGCGTTTCGATGAACATCTGCGTTTGATCCAGCTTTATCGCCTGGCTTTCCAGTTCTTTGATCTTCTTGGCCCGCAGCACTTTATCAATAGGCAGGTAGCCATGAAAAGTAAAGCTTTGCCCGCTAAAGCCCGAAGCCATCAGCGCCAGCAAAATAGAGCTCGGGCCAACCAACGGCACAACTTTAATACCCATGCGGTGAGCCTTATCAACAATATCGGCACCTGGGTCGGCAACGCCGGGGCAACCGGCTTCGCTCATCAGGCCAACATCATTACCTGCCTGCAGGCCTTTAAAAAATTCGGCGTTAGTGGTTTCGCGGTTGTGTTTGCCATAGTCATGAATAACCAACTCGCTTTGCGGCGTTTTTAAACCGGCCTCCTTTAAAAAGCGGCGGGCGGTTTTTTCATTTTCCACAATATACTCTTTAATACTGTTGATGGTATCAACAAGATAGGGGGTAAATGATTTGGCAGCCGCAGCATCGGCCAGCGGTACGGGGATTAAATAAAGCGTTCCATAGGGCATATTGCAAAGTTGGTGTTTTTTGATTAATTTAAGCTATCAAAAGGAGACGGAAAAATGAGACAATTAGGCACAAACTGGTTTATTGAAGGTCATATTGATTTCGAACACAAAAAATATATACTGTTAAGCTACCTCCAGGAGATTAATGCCCACTTTGATAAAAGCAGGTTATATCCAAACCTTGCCGATTTGATTTTTCATTACAATAACCTCATCGAGTTTAAAAAAAATAAATCGCTGCTGCAGCAAGCCTTTCCGCAACGCCTTACCCAGGCTGATATTGAGGCGGTAAAATTAACTTATCAAAAAATAATTACCGACAACGAGAGCATGATGGAGATTGAGCAGATCATCAGTTACGCGCTTACCAAAATGGATCCGGCTATAAAAACAGGTAAGGATATTTATGATTATGTAGAAAGCCATCTCAACATCGATCCGATAGGTATTATGCCGCTGATGCCTTATCATGGCTATTTTTCGTTGCGAAACGGCAGGGAGCGCACCCATTTAATATACGAATACCAGATCACAATTTTTGAGGGTAAGGATGATAAGTACCGGGGCATAAATGTAAGCTTTGTGGATACTTATGAGCAAAGTATCACCAATACCCCGCAGGCTATTAAGCTGCACCTCATTAAGCAAAACCGGTTTATACCCAACCCAGCGGTTTATTATGTACACAGCGATATTACTTTCCCGCTTGAGCAAACACTGCTGCCCGTGGCAAAAAGGAGTTTGGTGAAGTATATTTCGAGTGCGGCGTAGGGGGAGAATTCCGGTGCTTTTTTAATTTCCACTACCCTCTCCCAGCTTGCCGTGGAGAGTTTAAAAATTGGGCTTTTAAGTTCCCCTCTTGAGAGGGCGCGCGATGGGTAGGAGCGAAAGCAGGGGTGTGTTATACGAGCGATCAGCCTTGCGTACAGTAACACACCCCTCCGCCCCTCTCAAGGGGAATCGCACAATTCCACCGCTTTTTTGTTTAAGTGACGGCCATGCCTCGCAGGGGAGTGAATCGCATAACCCCGCCGCTTTATTTAATACCCCAACAACTTCTCCATCGTCTCCTCCAACCTCGCCTTGGCCAAAAACTGATCTTCCAAGGCTTTACTCATGGGGATGGCCGTATCCAAACTGCCGCAACGCATAACGGGGGCATCCAAATATTTAAAACAATGCTCGGATAAATGAGCGGCGATTTCGGCACCGAAGCCGCTGGTTAGTGTATCTTCATGCAATATTAACGCGCGGCCTGTTTTTTTAACGCTTGCTTCAACAGCCTCTGTATCCCATGGCTGCAGGCTGCGCAGATCAATGATCTCGATGGATTTGTCGGGATATTTCTCTGCGTATTCCATCGCCCAATGCACGCCGAGGCCAAAAGTGATGATACTGGCCTGTTCACCCTCTCTTATCACATTAGCCTTGCCTATCTCAATCATCACATCATCATCGGGCACATCGCCATGCATGCCGCGGTACAGGTATTTATGCTCAAAATAAATAACCGGGTTGGGGTCATCAATTGATGCCAGCAGCAGGCCCTTGGCATCGGCCGGGAAGGCGGGGTATACAATTTTCAATCCCGGCGTTTTGGTAAACCAGGCTTCGTTACTTTGCGAGTGGAATGGCCCTGCGCCGGTACCCGCACCGGCCGGCATCCTGATTACCACATCAACCTGCTGGCCCCAGCGATAATGCGTTTTGGCCAGGTTGTTCACAATCTGGTTAAAACCGCAGCTTACAAAATCGGCAAACTGCATCTCTACTATGGCTTTGTAACCATTAAGTGCCAAACCCATGGCAGCGCCTACAATGCCCGATTCGCAAATGGGAGTGTTACGTACCCTGCCTTTACCAAATTCTTCAACAAAGCCCTGGGTAATTTTAAAGGCACCACCATATTCGGCAATATCCTGGCCCATAATTACCAGGTTATCGTGTTTGCGCATGGCGCTTTTCAGGCCATCGCTAATAGCATCAATATAACGCTTGTTGCTAACCGCTAAGGCCTGCGACTTTACCGCCGGAAAGCTGTAGGGCTTGTACATATCCCTTACCTCGGTATCCACATCGGGGATAATATCGGCTTCGGCATAGGCTTTTTCAATTTCGGTTTCGATAATTTTGCTGAATTCCTGCCTTATAACCGGGATCATATCTTTTAACAATACGCCCGAGGTGAGCAGGTATTTTTCAAAATTAGTAACCGGATCTTTAGCGGCCCACCACTGAAACAGGTTTTGAGGCACATATTTGGTGCCCGATGCCTCTTCGTGGCCGCGCATCCTGAAGGTCATGCACTCCAGCAAAACGGGGCGCGGGTTTTCGCGGATGGCTTTATTCAGTTCGGTAATGGTATTGTAAACTTCAAGTATGTTGTTGCCGTCAATACGGCGGCCTTCAATGCCGTAACCAATGGCTTTGTCAACCAGTTCGCGGCAATTATACTGTTCGGCGGTTGGGGTAGAGAGTGCGTAGCCGTTATTTTCAATTAAAAATATCACCGGCAGTTTCCATACCGAGGCAATGTTAAGCGCTTCATGAAAATCGCCCTCGCTGGTGCCACCCTCGCCGGTATAAACCAGTGTTGATTTTTTCTTTTTCGATAGCACATCGGCCAGGGCAATACCATCGGCCAGGGCCAGTTGCGGGCCGAGATGCGAGATCATACCGATAATCTTATATTCCTGCGTACCGAAGTGAAATGATCGGTCGCGCCCCTTGGTAAAGCCCGAGGGTTTTCCCTGCCACTGGGCCATCAGCCGCGAAAGTGGGATACCCCGCGATGTGAAAACACCCAGGTTGCGGTGCATGGGTAAAATATATTCATCAGCATTCATGGCCAGCGTACTGCCTACGGCTATCGCTTCCTGGCCTATGCCCGAAAACCATTTGCCTATGCGCCCCTGTCTTAACAGTATCAGCATCTTTTCTTCAACCATGCGGGGGAACAGCAGTTTTTTGTAAAACGCCAGCAAAGTTTCATTATCGAGGTTTTTCCTGTCAAAAATCATACTGTAAAACTACTGAAGTTTTCAAAACTTTGTATGTTTGGTGTTACTATCCAAAAACTATGAAACGTACCACTGTTTCCATCATTATATTGCTGTTGCTTGTTGGTTTTACCGCCAGCGCGCAGGATTTTTTTTTATTGCCACATAATTTTTACGTGCCCAAAGGTGATAAGCTAAGTCTGCACCTGTTAAGCGGCAGCGAGTTTAAACCCGAGAACGAATTTAAATTTGCCAACGCCAAAGCCACTAAGCTGATGCTGTACGAAGGATCGAAAAAAACCGATCTGTCAAAAAGCGGAAGCGCTGCCGATAGTACGTTACTTACCTGTACGCTGCAAAATCCCGGGCTGGCATTGTTTGAACTGGTGAGGGACGACGAAACAGAATCGGAACGAAATAAGTTTTTAAGAAACCTTGAAAACGAAGGCCTTGATAAAATGGCCGAAGAAGCCAAAGCCAGCAGCCAGCAGTATTTTGTTGAAAGGTTTCACCGCTACACCAAAACCCTTGTGGTGGTTGATAAAGCCAGCGGCAAGGATTTTGATAAACCGCTGGGCCAGGATTACGAAATAATTATCCAGCAAAACCCCTACAAAGCCGCATACGGAGATGACGTTACCGCCCAGGTATTGTTTAAAGGTAAGCCTTTAAAAGATGCGGTTGTAATTCAATACGTACGCACCATCAACGGCAGCATCATTCCGCAAAAACTACTAAGCGATAACAGCGGACTGGTATTTTTTAAACTAAGCCGCGAAGGCGTTTACATGATCAGCTCAACCCACGTTGAACCATCGCAGGATAAAAAAGCCGATTACGAGAGCTGGAGTACCACTTTCACTTTCGCCTTTGCCAATACCGATGATGAGCCCAATACTTACCGCGAGTTTGGGTTTGGTAGCAAGCATTGAGTTTAATTAGTAGCAGTTGCAGGTTTTTAGTGGCAGTTAACCGGTAGAGACGCATCACATGCTTCTGCCGTAGGACAAGCCACTTTGCACATCAACTTTGCTGCTCTGATTTGCATAAGGGAGACGCATGTGATGCCTCTCTATATGAAACGGCTATCTGCTTTCTGTTACAGCATTAGTAAGCTTCACAAAATCATCAACCGTTAACCTTTCAGCCCGAAGATCGAGCATGGGCTCGTCGGCCAGTTTTTCTTTATTGATGAGAGATGATATGGCATTACGCAAGGTTTTACGACGCTGGTTAAAACCGGCTTTTACAATTTGCCAGAATAGCTTTTCATCGCAATCCAGTGTTTCTTTCTCATTCCGGCTAAGCCTGATCACGGCCGAAAGTACTTTTGGCGGAGGGTTAAATACGCCGGCCTTTACAGTAAACAGGTATTCAACTTTATAATAAGCCTGCAAAAACACGCTTAGGATGCCGTACTCCTTGCTACCTGCTTTGGCTGAGCAGCGCTCGGCAACTTCTTTCTGAAACATGCCTACCACCTCAACCACCTGCTGGCGGTTATCCAATACTTTAAATAAAATCTGCGATGAAATATTGTAGGGAAAATTGCCGATGATGGCAAAATTATCACTGAAAATACTTTTAAAATCAAGCTCCAGGAAATCGGCATTGATCAGCCTTTCACCAAGTTGAGGATATTTCTTCTTCAAAAAATCGTACGATTCGGTATCGATATCTATCAGCGAAGTTTGATAGGCCTCTTTCTGCAACAAAAAATCTGATAGCACGCCCATTCCCGGCCCAACCTCAAGCACTTCAGTAAAGCGACCTTCGGGTTTCAGGCTGTCAACTATCTTAGCAGCAATGTTTTTATCTGTAAGAAAGTGTTGCCCTAAATGTTTTTTTGCCCTTACCAATGTCATTATTAATCAAATATTTGAGCAAATTAAATCATATTTGTGCTTTTATCAGGAACTATAAGCTTAAAATCTTTTATTTGCGGGATGAAAGCTTAAAGCCAAAGGCCCAAAGCCGAAAGCTTAAAACCTGGTTTGGCATAAAATTTAACAATAAATTATCGCGGTTAAAATCAATGGAATCACCCCAAAAATCGGTGAAATCATCATTTAATCGGTGAAACCACATAAAAAAATGAGCGACAAATTAAAAATAGGGATCAGCATTGGCGATGTAAACGGCATCGGTTTGGAAATAATTATTAAAACTTTGGCCGATAGCAAAATTTATGATTATTGCACGCCGATAGTTTACGGCCATACCAAGGTGGCATCATTCCACCGCAGGGCTACCCATGTTAACGAGCTCAATTTTTTGGTGATCAATGATCCCTCTCAAACTCATTTCCGCAAACCCAACATGATTAACTGCTGGGATGAGGATGTGAAGATTGAGCTGGGCCAGGTTACCGAAACCGGCGGCAAATATGCCTTTAAATCGTTGGAACGGGCCGTTTATGATTTGAAGGAAGGCTATATCGATGCCCTGGTTACCGCGCCTATCAATAAGGATAATATCCAGAACGATAAATTTAACTTCCCCGGTCATACCGAATATTTACAACAGTACGATGGCGCGGCCGAATCGCTGATGTTTTTGGTGAGCGATACATTGCGTGTTGGCGTGGTTACGGGCCACATCCCGGTATCAAAAATAGCCGAAAGCATTACCGCCGAAAAAATACTGGCCAAGCTAAAGCTGATGAACCACAGCTTGCAGAACGATTTTTGGGTGCGTAAACCAAAAATTGCCGTACTGGGCCTTAACCCGCATGCGGGCGATAACGGCCTTATCGGCAGCGAAGAAAAAGAGATCATTATCCCGGCTATTGAAGAGGCCCGTAATAATAACATCCTCGCTTTTGGCCCGTATTCGGCCGATGGCTTTTTTGCCAACGGCACTTACCTGCAGTTTGATGCCGTGCTGGCCATGTATCACGACCAGGGCCTGATCCCCTTTAAACAGATCGCCTTCGAATCGGGTGTTAACTTTACGGCGGGCTTAAACTTTGTGCGCACCTCGCCCGATCATGGTACGGCGTATGACATTGCCGGAAAAAATCAGGCTTCCGAAATCTCTTTCCGCGAAGCTTTATTCACAGCTATACATATTGTAAAACACCGCCGCGAAGGCCTTGAACTGAACGAAAACCCGCTTGCATTTAGCAAACTGAGCCGCGACCGCGACTAAAAAACAGGCTTGTAATAGCAATGTTTCAATTTAATTGCCGTTAAATTAAAACATTTGCCCTGCTTCTGCATTTTACATGTCTGAATGAGTAGTTTTCTGAGTCGTATACGTTCAATTGATGCTTTCCGCGCAGTAACAATGTTCCTGATGATATTTGTGAATGACCTGGATGGCATTCCGAATACCCCAACATGGCTAAAACACGCAGGCGAGAACGTTGACGCGCTTGGCTTGGCAGACACCATTTTTCCGGCGTTTTTGTTCATTGTGGGTTTATCCATTCCCTTTGCTTTTCAAAACAGGTTAAAACAGGGCGATAACTTCAAACTGCTGTCGCGGGTGGTAAGCCGTTCGTTCTCGCTTATCTTTATCGGCTTTTTCCACGCCAATATGGAAACATATAACGAGGCCACAACCCTGCTGCCCAAACCCGTGTGGGAAAGCCTGGTAACCTTCAGTTTCTTTTTCATTTTTTTAGATTACGGTAGGGATACCCCGCCCCTACGACGATATCTGTTACAAGGCTTCGGCATTGTGCTGCTCATTGCCATGGCCGCGCTTTATAAAACCAGCGATCCGGGCCATACCTGGCTGCACTTTACCTGGTGGGGCATTTTAGGGCTGATAGGCTGGGCTTACATGCTTTGCGCTTTGATTTATTATTACTCAGAAGGCCACCTCTGGATCCAGCTGGCGGCCTGGATGTTTTTCATGTTTTTTAACCTCGATGTACATTTCGGCTTTTTAGATTTTATCGACAAGCTGCAGGGTTATATCTGGATAGCCGGCAACGGGGCCATGCAATCGTTCACCATGGCCGGGGTATTTGTTTCGGTACTGTACATGCGCCTCAAGGCTAACAACGAAATGAAAATGCTTTGGGTGGCCATGATATTGATAGCCATTATCCTGTTTAACCTCGGCTTTATAGTGCGTTACTTTAGCGGCGGCATCTCTAAAGAACGCGACACGCCATCGTGGGTATTGATCTGTACCGGCATCAGCCTGGTGGTGTATGCCTTTTTCATTTACCTGGTTGATGTTAAAAACAAGTACGATTGGTTTAAGGTGATTGAACCCGCCGGCACCAATACTTTTACCTGCTACATCGTCCCATTCCTGTTCTATCCCATTTATGAAATGACCCGCATCGGCTACCCCGAATACTTTAGCCAGGGCATAGGCGGATTGATCAAATGCGTTATATTCGCTTTTGTGATGGTATGGCTTACCGGGTTGCTTGATAAGATCAATATCAGGTTGAAGATATAAAAGCTTATCCACTACTTCACTTTAACAAGATATTGGCCCGAAACCGCTAACAACTCGAGTTTGCCTTTCAGTTTTCGCTTAAAAGTTATTTCATCGAATAATAAAGAAACCTTGTACCTTGGGCTTTCCTTAGTGATTTGCATTAAATAAGCCGGGACATCATACGTTTGAGTAGCATATAGCTGGCTGTTTTCTTTTCGTCCAAAAGCCTTCATCTTTACCGTATCAGCAACCAATTTATTAACAATTTGAATGGGTTCGAATTGAAAAGATTCATCATTTACTTTCAAAATAAAAACTTTCTGATCAATATGGGTTTGCATAATTTTCATCCCGTTATAATTATTTATAACGCTATCAGCCGATTGATCAGTGGACAACATAAAATCATAATCTTTTACAACAGTGATGTTGTTTTTTTGATAAAGAAAATACTCATTATCGATGGCTTCTCCATGTCCCGTTGTATCCCCATAAGCGTAATATTTTTCAAAGCGATTTAAACCAAGTGTTTTTTTCGCCCATTCATATTTTGCATCGCGAAGTCCGCTCCGGTAGTAGGTGAGATCACCCTCGGCATCTTTTTTACCGGCTATTGAATCGGCTACCAGTTGCAGATTTCTTTTAAAATATGGCTGCAAAGCAACAAGGTCATATTTGTCAACAAAATAGCTTAACCTGTCAACCGCCTGGCCTCCTTGCAATTTGCTGATCTTTGTACTATCAACCGGTACCAGGTATCCGTTTTTAAAAGCGTTATGCTTTTTAAAAAAACTAACCACCATACGCCTCTGCGAATACATACTTGTGGTAAACGCGCTTTGCGGCCCGTAAATACTCAATAGGGTTAACACGGCAAGCGACATGGGAATAAGCTTAATATTCTGTTTTTTAAACAACAAAAAGTACAGCGAAATACCCAGCAGCCAAACAGCCAGCACAATTAAAAAATACCTGAACTCGGTTACGCCATAGCTAAATACCCTTGTGCCCACAGCCACAAACAGCAAACCTTGTAAAGGAATTAGTAAAAAATAAAAACTACGGGCATAGGTTTTAAGCCATTTGTTTTCGGTTTGCTCGCGGATGGGGTATACCAGCAGCAAGGATAGGATACCGAATACTGCATAACCCAGTATCAGGTTTGATACCGTGCCTTTGGGTAATTTCCATTCAATTAATATTTTAATTTCATAAGCCAGCAGGATGAATACATATACAGTTGATAGTGGAATGAGCACGTACTGTGTAAAAATTTTTAAACCTTTGGGATAGCTTTCATCTTCATCAAGCGCTTTGGTATCGATAGGCACGCCTGCCAAAAAGAATATGGTGGTAAACATCCCCGTAATCCATACCCATAAAATGAAATAAGTATCATATTCAAATTTAAAGTTAAACAGGAAGTTGGTAGCGCCTATTGCCGCCGATAAACCTGCAAACAATACCACACCGTACAACATGCTGGCTAAAATGCGTAAAAACAGCGTTTTGTTAAACTGCCAAAAGCCCTGTATATGTCCCTTGCCGGTAAAAGCCGCGAACGATACCATTAGGTGAAATGCCAAACTCAACAGAAAAAAGCGCACGTAATCAGCTTCGCGGTTGGGCGGGTCAAGAATAAAGATGATGCTGGCAGCTATTATTGCCGCGGCTATTTTTATGCCGGCCTTTTTACCGGCGCCCCAGTTTTTGCTTTGTGCGTATAGCGTGGCCGATAAGCATAACAGGAAACCCAGATTGGCGACCATGATGATGCGCATACACCAGTTTTCGGTGTTCAGGTTCAGCCGGTCGAGTTCAATTTTAACTGTTGCGGCTATGGTGCCGGTTAGGGCGAAAAGTGTTTCGAGCGGATAACGTTTTATGGTATTGCCAGCACTTTGCGCCAGGTTTTTTATGGATGGAAATTTCATTTGTATAAGGTTTGGGAGCTAATGTAGTACTTTGATTTCGGAATTCAGATGTTCGATTTCGGATTTGTTTTTGGGGATTACACCGTTTTTTTTGTCTGAACTCGAATTTGGGGGAATTATTAGAATTTATAGAATTTGCCGGGCACTCTGCTCATTTCTTAATTCTATAAATTCCGGTTCAGACATAATCCCGCCCATCCCACAAATCCAGGTTCAACATAATCGGTGTAATCAATCCTCCAATCGGTGCAATCCCAAACAAAAAATGTAAAATATATGTATTAAAAATCAATAGCATACCACCGTTAATTGCATTTAACACATTAGTGTTTATATTTGCGGTCGCAAAAAACATCATTTTATTATAATGAGAGAAATACAATTCAGAGAAGCGCTAAGAGAGGCCATGGTCGAAGAAATGCGCAGCGACGGAAATATATACCTGATGGGTGAAGAGGTTGCCGAATATAACGGCGCGTACAAAGTAAGCCAGGGCATGCTGGATGAGTTTGGCGCAAAACGTGTTATAGATACGCCTATCTCTGAATTAGGTTTCGCGGGTATAGGTATTGGCTCGGCCATGAACGGCTTACGCCCTATCATCGAGTTCATGACCTTCAACTTCTCGCTGGTAGCTATCGACCAGATCATCAACGGCGCTGCCAAAATGATGTCGATGAGCGGTGGCCAGTTTTCGGTTCCAATTGTGTTCCGTGGCCCAACCGGTAACGCGGGGATGCTTAGCTCACAGCACAGCCAGTGCTTTGAAAACTGGTATGCCAACTGCCCGGGCTTAAAAGTGGTTGTACCATCAAACCCTTACGATGCTAAAGGTTTATTAAAATCAGCTATCCTTGATCCGGATCCGGTTATTTTCATGGAATCGGAATTGATGTATGGCGATAAAGGCGAAGTACCTGAAGAAACTTACTATATACCACTGGGCAAAGCCAAAGTGGTTAAAGAAGGTACCGATGTTACTTTGGTAGGCTTTGGCAAAATTATGAAAGTGGTTGTAGCCGCTGCTGCCGAACTGGCAAAAGAAGGTATCAACGCCGAAGTGATCGACCTGCGTACCGTACGTCCTATCGATTACCCTACTGTTATCGAATCGGTTAAAAAAACAAACCGTTTGGTAATTGTTGAAGAAAGCTGGCCTTTAGGTTCTATTGCTACCGAGGTTGCCTTTAAAGTACAAAAAGACGCATTTGATTATCTTGACGCTCCTATCCTGCGTATTATGGGTGGCGACGTTCCGCTTCCTTATGCTCCTACCTTAATCCAGGAGTTTTTACCAAACCCGGAAAGGGTAATTAAAGCAGTAAAAGAAGTAATGTACGTAGCTAAGTAATTTTAGCAAACGGAAAATATAAAAAATGGCTGGTGTGCAAATACCGGCCATTTTTTGTTTGGATATTTTACAACAGGCTCTTATTGGCCTGCAGGCTGCTGTGATGAAGCCATTAATGCTATATAATCCTGGGTTTTGCGGATATTATCAAAACGCTCATCCTGGGCGATAAACTTTTTTAGGAAACCCAGGTCGAATGCTTTTTTCAGGTAGATATTTGCCTCCGTTGCCTTGTTCATTAAGGATAGCAGGCAGGCCATGTTATAATAATCGCCGGGAAGATCGCTGTTTGATGACGCCAGGAACTTTTTTTGCATGGTGCTAACCGCCAAATCGGCATTGCCGGTATAATATAGCGAAAACACGTACTCGGCAGATTGTTTAGTGCCATCAAGCGTCATCACCTCATTAAAATCCTTCAGGGCAAGGTCTTTTTGGTTTAATTTAAGATAAAGCCGTCCGCGTGTAAAAATTGGCTGCCAAAACAACGGTAATAGCGCTATTGCTGTTGTGCAGTGGCTTATACCTTTCTGGTTTTCTTTAATAATGAGTTCGTTAGCGGCCATGTTATTGTAAAAGATGGCCTGTGTTTTTTTATCGGTTTTATAAAAAGGCAAAGCCTTGTTATAATCGGCTATGGCAAGTGCGCACTCACCCGAATCGCTGTAGGCCACAGCCCTGATCCAGTATAAATGCTCGCGCTGCGGAAACAACTCAATAGCTTTATTTACATCGTTGATTGCTTTTGCCGTTTGATGCAGGTTATTCTCATTAACGGCACAATTTTCATAAAGGATGGCTAAGTTTTGTTTATCGTTGGTATGAAGCGGAATGAGATGCCGGTAATCATTAATGGCAAGCTGGTAATCGCCATGCTTTTCATAGGCCATGCCGCGGCGCCAGTACAGATCGGCGTTTGCAGGTTTTAGCTGGATGGCCATACTCAGGTCATTAATGGCATCCCAGTTTTTTTCGGTGTTTTCGCGGGCCAGGGCGCGGCTGTTATAAATTTTGGCAAGCGCTGCAAGATTATCCTGGTAAAAAAAGGTTGCCGAAGTATAATCGTCAACTGCCTGCTCATAATTGCCCTGGGCATTGTAAGCCAGCGCCCGGTGCCAGTAAGCAGGGCCGTTTTGTCCGTTGGCGCTAATGGCATTGGTAAAATATTCAATTGCTTTGGGGTAATTTTGCAGGGCAATTTCGTTTATCCCAAGGTTATCATACAAGATAGAGAGCCGCGGCTTATCGCCCGAAAAAAACAAAACGGCCTTTGAATAATCTTCTGAAGACTGGCGGATATGACCGCTTAAAAAATAGGCTGCCGCCCTGGTCCAGTAAGCATCGGCACATAAGGGGTCGGCTTTGATGGCATCGTTATCATCATCTATCGCCTCCATAAAGTTCTGAAGGTCAAGCTGGCACTGAGCCCGGCTATCGTATAATTTAGCAAGCAGATTTTTGTTATGTTTATTGGCATTGATAGCTTTCGAATAGCTTGCGATAGCTTTATCATAACTTTTAGCGTTATAAAGCGAATCGCCCATTTTTATATGATCAACGGCTTGCCCGTAAACATTAAACACACCGGGGACTAACAGACCAACAAGCAGAACCCAAAAACACTTTTTCATTAATTGCGACAGGTTATAGTATTTGAATATAAAGCATTGCTTTTAAGTTTCAAAATTACTGGTTTCTGTTTGTTTTTTAAACGCAATATTCGGGTTACTTAAGCATGGCTGCTTGTGTTTTTACAAAAAATACCTACTTTTAAAAATTAACTTTCCAGAACATGCAATACATCTACTTTAAAGCATTTAAGCCACTTTTTTTATTCATATCAGCACTTATTATAGCAGGCAGCGCAGCAGCGCAAACCCAGCCGGCAGCTACACCAACACCAGCAGTTGCCGCTGCTCCGGGCGCGCAAGCCCATATTGATAAGTTTTTTAAAGCGTACGATAAGCAAAGCACAGCGCGTGCAGTTATCGAGATTTTTAAAACCAACAAAAACATCGATTCAACCCGCCTTACAGGCCTTATTGTTAAAATAGATTCGATGCGGAGTATTATAGGCAAGTACATCGGTAAAGACCTTATTATGCAGCGCAAAGCATCAAACAGCCTGGTGCTGTACAGCTACCTGCTTAAACATGAGTTACAACCCGCCCGTATCACTTTCATGTTTTACAAACCCAAAAACGAATGGGAAATTTACCGCCTATACTTTGATGTGGATGTTGACGGCGAACTGGCAGAATCTGCCAAAGTAACGGGAAAGCCTTAGTTTGGGCTGAAAGCGGAAGGCATAAAGCTTAAAGCAATAAAAGCACAGCCTTAGTTTGAGCTGAAAGCGGAAGGCATAAAGCTTAAAGCAATAAAAGCACAGCCTTAGTTTGGGCTGAAAGCGGAAGGCATAAAGCTTAAAGCAATAAAAGCACAGCCGAAGATTGAAGCGTAAAAAGCTTTCAGCCTTCGGCTTTTGCTTTAAGCTTCAGTCATCGTACCGGTCATTACGCCATGGGTAGGCGGTGTTTGAGTAACCCCGGCCTTCCCAGAAGCCTAATTTATTTTCGGTTAAAAATTCAATACGCTTTATCCATTTGCTGCCTTTCCAGGCATAAAGCTGCGGGGTTATCATCCGCAGAGGTCCGCCGTGTTCAACAGGCAGTGGCTGGCCATCAAAGGTGTGTACCAGCAAAACATCGGGCTTCAAAGCCTCCTCTAAAGCTATATTGGTGCTGTAAGTATCATAACCATAACACATAATGTGGGTTGCATTTTCTTTTGGATGAACCAGCGCGGCCAAATCAAGCATACTAACGCCTTTCCAGTGCATATCAAATTTAGACCATGTGGTAACGCAATGAAAATCTGAAGTATCTTTGGTTTGGGGCAAATCCATAAACTGTTTCCAGGTTAACTTAACCGGGTTTTCAACGGCGCCGTCTATAGTAAGCCGCCATCTGTCTAAAGGGATATTAGGATGATAACCTAAATCAAGCACGGGCCATTTAAACGTGGCTGTTTGGCCAATAGGCAAACCGGGCATGCCGTGCCTGTTGAGTTTTCCTGATCCTTTGGGCGTATCATCAGCAACTGATGGTGTAAGCTTCATTTTTTCTTCAAAACGGGCTTTCAGCTTCATGCGGGCTTCTATAATCTTTTCAAGTTTATCCGGTGTTTCCATAGCGGCGGCGGTTTCATATAAAGTTAGGTAGAAAAGCTGAAAGCTCAAGGCTTAAAGCCGAAAGCGATAAACTTAAACCGTTTAAAAAAAAGCTACAAAACGCTTTTTGCTTTCAGCTTTCTGCTTTCCCCTCAAACTCAATCCACCAAAATATTCTCACCAAACTTTTGCGATACGGTGGTATCTTCCCTATCGTCAATTTTAATCACCAGCGAGTTATCATAGCTTATTTTTTCAATCACCTGGATACGGGTACCAATACCGATGTTCAGTTTTTGCAGGTATTGCAAAAACGGGCTGCTGGTATCGCGTACGGCGGCTACGCGGCTTAGCGAGCCGGGCTTCAGGTCAGACAGGGTTACCGAAAAAGGTTTGGGTACTTTGCCGTTTGCCTTGGGGATAGGGTCGCCGTGGGGATCGTATTCGGGGAAGCCTAAAAACTTGTCGAGCCTGTCGGCCAGGGTGGCATCGTTAATGTGTTCCAGTTCTTCGGCAATATCGTGAATTTCGTCCCAGTGATAGCCCAGTTTTTCCAGTAAAAAAACCTCCCACAGGCGGTGGCGGCGCACTATCAGTGTGGCGTCCTTAAGGCCCTGGGGGGTAAGCCTTACGCCTTTCTTTTTATCATATTCTATCAGCTGCTTTTCGGTAAGCTTACGGATCATATCAACCACCGATGCGGGGTTGTTGTTCAGGGTTTCGGAAATAGCAGTGGGGGTTATCTTAAAATCCTTGCCGTGCGATGCAAGGCGGTAAATGGCCTTTAAATAATTCTCTTCCGATAGCGTATACATCTCAGCAATAAATTTGATAAAATACAAACATAAGCAAAAGCGGGGGGCTTATTAACATTGTAATTATTTATAAACAAAACAGGCCCCCAAAACGGAAGCCTGCTGTAAGAACTTTGATTAATGGTGACCATGTCCGCCCGGACCGTGACCTGGGCCATGACCACCGTGCCAACCGCCACGACCCGGGTTGCCACCATGCCAGCCATTATCATGATGGCCGCGGTAAACAACTGTACGGCTTACATAACGGTTTTCGCCGCGCCAGTGATTAGCATAACGCACATCACGGCTGTTGCGGATAATAACCTGATCATGACGACCGCGGTAACCATAGTAGTGATCCCTGTAGTAAGCATGGCGGTACCATGGGTTACGATCGTTCACCACTACCTTATACCCGTTGTACACATTATAATTGCGATACCTCACAGGCAAATACCTGCGGTGTACCCAAACGTTATTTTCATAATATACATAGTTGTGGGCAGGCACATCATAATAAGCGTCAATATCGGGCATGTAATAATAGTTAACATAATCGTAGCCCACCGGCCCCCAATCTGGCTGGCTGCCTATATTGATTCCTAAACCAACACTAACCTGTGCCGAAGCTATTTTTGCAGTGAAGCAGCTTAGTAAAATTGCTGCCGATAAAATGATCTTTTTCATAAAGCGTGTAATAAGTTATATAGGTATGACTATGGTTTGTAATGATAGTTTAACCGTTTTCGATACCTCTTATGGCTTTTATCTCAAAACCGGTGCCATTAGCCTTAACCGCTTAGTGTAGTGGAGGCTTACTGCACCATGAAAACAAAGCCTCTTCAATACATTACCTTATTAATTAATTTAAACTTATTAACAGTTAAAAATTCTGTTTTTCTATCCGCATAAACAGAATTTTAGATTAGAAATCACTTATCTATTTATCTATGCCCTGGTCTGACAAATATTAAACTTGTATACTAAAGCATACAAAAAAAGCCGCTCCTTAATGAAGCGGCTTTTCAGATAGCCAATGATGAGCTATTTAAAATTATTGTTTTGCAGGTGCAGGTTGCTCAGCAGGTGCTTTACCGATCAAATCCATAAACTGATCAAGTTTTGGAGTGATGATAATTTGCGTACGCCTGTTTTGGGCTTTACCTGTCGGGGTTGAGTTATCGGCAATCGGATTGTACTCACCACGGCCACCCGCAGTTAAACGTTTAGGATCAACCTGGTAGGTAGTTTGCAGGGCCTGCACTACCGATGAAGCACGCAAAGCACTTAAATCCCAGTTGTTGCGGATATTTTTCTGCGAGATAGGCACATTATCGGTGTTACCTTCAATCAGCACATCGTAATTACTGTAATCCATAATGATTTTGGCAATTTTGCTTAGCGTAGCGCCTGCTTTATCCGAAATTTCGTAGCTACCCGATTTGTACAGCATATTATCAGACAGCGAAATGTAAACCACGCCTTTTAATACTTTCACATCAACATCCTGTGTTTCCTGCGGAGTTAACGAGCGGGTAAGGTTATTGGTTAACACCATATTAAGCGAATCGCTTTTGTTTTTGGCGTTAACCAGTTGCTGAATGTAGCGGTTTGAGCTGTTGATCTCATCAACCAGTTTAGAGATGTTCACGTTACCCTGGCTGCTGGAGTTTAAACATTTGTTCAAGGCATCCTGCAGGGCGGTCACATTGGCTTTCTGCTGATTGATCTGCTCTTCCAAACTTTGATTACGGCTGCGGGCTACGGCAAGAGCCTGCTCGCTGGTTTGGTATTTTACGCTCAAATCGCGCGTGCTGTTTTGTAATTGGGTGTAGTTAGCGTCCAGTTCTTTGTACTTTTTGCTGCTTACACAACTTTGGCCTAAAACTGCTACTGCAAGCAGCGCCAAAAAGGAGATCCGGTATTTCATAAAGGTAATTTTTGGTTTTTTAAATTTAACAATAAACCAGTTAACTAAGTAACGGATATAATGTATGTAAACTATGAAGAACAACAGTATACCCGCGTAAATTAACCGGAGTGTGACACTAAAGGCAAGTTCTGTGCCGATTAGCTATAAGGGCCCGCATAGCAAACTATAACGGGTTTAGCATAAAAAAAGACCGTCCTCAAAAGAGGACAGCCCTTCATAAAAACAATCAAAATACAACAATATTAAACTTAGTGACGGTGGCCATGGTCGTGATCGTCATCATGGCCGCGGCCACGGTTATCACGCACATCAACCCTGCGTACGGTTTTCTTTTCAACCCAATGGTTTTTGTATTTAACATCGCGGCTATCGCGAATCACTACCTGGTCGTGACGGCCACGGTATGAAGCGTATTTGCGCCTGTACACATCGTTACGTACCCATGGTGTGCGCTCGTTAACCACTACCTTATAGCTGCGGTAAACATCATAGCTGCCAAAGCGTGGAGGCAATACAGCGCCGTGCACCCAAACGTTGTTGTCAAAGTAAACGTACTGGTGGGCGTTGATATCGTAGTAGGCATCAATATCGGGCAGGTAATAATAATCGGCACGATCATAACCTACAGGGCCCCACTCGGGCTGGCTGCCAATGTTAATACTTAAACTGATTTGGGCACTGGCTATTTTTACGCTTAAGCTGCTTAGTAAAATGGCAGCTGTTAAAATTATCTTTTTCATGGTGTGTTATCGTTTTGTTTGTAGGTATGACAATAACAGGGCCACTAAGGTTTAGTGCAATGTGTGTTGTAACGGGTAACTAATTGGTTACAATGTTGGGTGTGTTTTTGAAGTGATTGATTTATAGTATTTTGATTGTTTTTGGTTTGTATTTGTAGTGGGTATCTAAAGAGCGATCTCTTTAGAGTTAAAGAATTACTAAGCTGCACCAGAGGTGCAATATCTTTGTAGAAAACGCATTAATGAATTTTTGCGTGCCAGAAGTACGCAACATTGTAGGCCTCTGCAGTTGTTGGTATTGTCACCACAGCTGTTCGGAAGATTTTTTAATTCCCTCCCTTGGGAGGGGTGCGGTTGGATGGCGTAGTGGCAGGGAGGGGTTTATACGGCTTGCATAGTCGATTTGCAGGGCATATAAACCCCTCCCTACACCCCCCCAAGGGAGGGAATCGCACGTTCCCCCGCTTTTTATTTCTTCCGACCACCAACAACGGCGGGGGCAACTTGTGTTCTAAAAGCGGTTTTCCGACTTACTCGTCGTCGCTATCCTTATCGGCAGCTTTTTTACCGGCCATAGCCAACACAGGTTTGCCAATAACTTTGTAAGTGCCTTCGCCTTTTAATATAGAGGCCAGCTGGGCTTTATCCTGCATGGTTTTAACCGCCTGGGCCAGCTCTTTATCATACTTAAAGTTAGTTTCGTAACGGCCCTTTTCGTAGTAGTAGCGGGATGCTATTTCGTTTTCCAGCACCTGTTTAATCTCATCTTTATGCTGAATAAGATCATTTTTTTTGCTGGCGAGGAGCTTGGCGCGCAGACCGTCGTATTCGGCCTGGATTTCGGTAAACTGCTTTTCTTTCGAGGCTTCGTCCTTCAGCTTATTCAGTATTTTTTCGGATGAAGTGGTGTAACTGTAATTTTTATCGGCCAGGTATTTTACAAAATCGTTGTACTCACCATCGCTTAGTTTAAACGAACGTGCGTCCGAAATTTTGTTGTGCTTATCATGATAAACGGTGGCATAATCAAATATTAACAACTTGCCTACTAATGCCTGGGTTACATTAGCAAATTTTTCCTGCTTAATAAATAAATCGGGGTAAATGCCGCTGCCATCATAAACCGAACGGCCGTTTTTGGTTTTAAACTCGTGGATCAGCGAATCGGCAACTTTCAGCACGCTGCCATCATCCTTACGGTGCGTATAATCAAGCTCCTGGATACAACGACCTGAGGGAATATAGTATTTGGCGATGGTTATTTTAACCAGGCTATTGTATGGCAGGTTAAAGGTTTGCTGAACCAGGCCTTTACCGTAACTTCTCTGACCGATAATAACAGCACGATCAAGATCCTGCAACGAGCCGGCCACAATTTCACTTGCCGAAGCCGAGTGGCTGTTAACCAAAACTACCAATGGTAAACCGGCTTCGAGCGGTGTGCTGATGGTACTGTAAGTGAAATTCTTTTCTTTGATTTTTCCTTTTTGTGATACGATCTCTACATCCTTCTGCACAAAAAGATTCACAATTTTAACGGCCTCCTGCAAAATACCGCCCCCGTTCGAGCGCAGATCGAGGATGATGCCGTTAGGATTTTTCTTTTTTAACTCGGTAAGCGCATTGGTAACTTCGGCAGCCGAATTTTCGAGGAATTTATCCAGTTTGATGTAGCCCATGCTCCCGTCAACCATACCAAAGTAGGATACGTTAGGCTGCTTGATCTCATCGCGGATGAGGTTTTTTTCGAAAGGCTGCGGCGTATTGTCGCGTTTGATAAGCAGTTTGATAGCAGCTCCTTTTGATCCTTTAAGCAAAGCGCTTACCTGGTCGTTATCTTTCCCGTTAAGGTCGATATCGTTTATCTTCAGGATCTGGTCGCCGGGATGTACATCACCTTTTTGAGCCGGGAAGCCGGCGAATACATCAGATACGTAAACCTTTTGGTTACGTAAAAAAATGCTGGCACCAATACCGCCGTACTGCGTGCTTACATAATGCAGTTTGTAATCCTCTATTTCCGATTCGGGAACAAACTCGGTATAAGGGTCAAGGCCATCCAGCATGGCATCAACACCGGTTTTTACCAGTTTGGCCGAATTGATATCGTCGACATAATTAACGTTTACCTCTTTATAAACCGAGGCAAACACATCCAAATTTTTAGAGATCTGAAACAGGTCGTCATTAAACGCTAATATGCCTGTAGCCAAAATGGCTATCCCGGCAAATAAACCAGCTCTTTTGTATACTTTTCTGTTCACTGTACCCTGTTTCATCATTTATCCTAAAAAAAATAAAAATACAAAAAAGCGAGCCAGTTTTTATAACCCGGGTGTCCTATTTTACAGCCTGTTGGTATCGATATTAACCAAAGCCTTTTTTAAGGTGAAAACCACATATTTACGATCGCGGTTTACCAGGTCCATCAGTTTGGTAATCAAGCTTTCTTCCTGTCCTTCGCTGTATTTTAACTGTTCGTCGGTAAGGTGGTTGTATTTGCGTTGAATTTTGATCTTTACACGTTCCCAATCCTTGTTAGTGATACTGATCTCAGCCATGTTCAATTTTATTTTCAGCAAAAATATAAAAAATACCCGTTGGGCATGTTTAAATGTTTGGCCCGGGTATTGATTATATGTTAATACGGCCAAAAAATGGGCCGGGTTATAAACCAATATAAATTAACATGGTAAAGCCGCATACAATTTTAAAGGATTAGTGCGTTAAGGGCTTTACAACTAACAAATGAAAAACATGAAAAAGTATCTATTAAGTGCGCTGATACTGATAGCAGCAAGCATCAGCGCGAAAGCACAGTTCTCATTAGGTGTTAAAGGTGGTGTCAATTTTTCAAAGATCAAATTTGACGGTGCCAGCGACAAAAATCTAACCGGCTACCAGGCGGGTTTATTTGCACGCGTGGGTAACGACCTTTATTTTCAGCCCGAGCTTTACCTGAGCGGTACCGGCGGCAAATTTGAATCGAACCAAAACAATACCGCTTTTGAAGGTAAAGTACGGTTCACTAACCTGAACGTTCCGTTATTAATCGGTAAATCATTTGGCGAGAAAGATTTGAACTTCCGTATTATGGCAGGCCCTATTTATACCTACACGCTTGATCAGAGTACAAGCCTGGGCAATAACATCAGTAATGCCGCCGACAATTTTAACAAAAGCAATTTCGGTTTCCAGGCCGGTGCCGGTGTTGATATCGGCTCCATCACTGCCGATTTACGTTACGAAGGAGGTTTGACTAAAGTAAGCGACAGCTTCGCCAAACGCCAAAACCTTTGGGCTTTGAGCGTAGGCTTTAAAATTTTCTAAATCACAGGTAGTGTGTTCGCAGTTGCGAATGCAGATTTTACAGAACAGCCCGGCAGGATAACCCACCGGGCTGTTTTTTGTAGAGACGCATCACATGCGTCTCCGGCATGCAGATCTGTTTTGCTAAGCGTTGCGCGTTAAATATGGCGGCTTGTCCTACGGTAGATGCATGTGATGCGTCTCCTATGTTTGTCATCAAATAAAAAAGGGAATAAATTAGAAATCTTAAGTGAAAAGAATGAGAGTTGGGTCGCGTCTAAACAACTTTTATAGTATGTACATGTAGAGATCAGGCCTCATTCTTTTTACCTTTTAGAGTCTGAACAGAATGTAAGGAATACAGCAGGTCTGTATATTCAGGATATCCGACCAGGAGACAAGACGAAGAAAGGTTGTTCACTTAAGAAAATACAAACCTAATAAGTGATGGCAAAAATTTTAAAACAGGTAGCAGGCATTGATGTAGCTCAAAAAGAGTTGGTAGTTTCTCTTGGACGTATGGATGATTCTATTGAACCAGATATCTATGCTTTCAAAACATTTGCCAATAAACCATCTGGGTTTTCTGCTTTAGAAGTATGGATAAAGAAACATACGGATAAACAGGTAAAGGTCCGGTTTGTAATGGAAGCAACGGGCGTTTATCACGAAAAATTAGCGTATCATCTTTCAGGCCTGGGCTATGAAGTAAGTATTGTACTTCCTAATAAGATCAACAATTATGCTAAGTCACTCGAAACAAAAACGGTCACCGACAAAACAGCATCACAGGCTATCTGCCAGTTTGGACTGGAAAAGAAGATTAGTTTATGGCAACCACCAAAAAAAATATTCAGAGACCTTAAACAATTGACACGCGAAAGGAATCAGATAATCGCAGAACGTACGGTAGCTAAAAATCAACTGCATGCAGAAAATGCAGAAGCGTTTCCCAACGAAAGAAGCATAGCCAGGCTACACCAACGCATCCGGTTATTCAATGAACAGGAAAAGGAAATTAAAGCAGACCTCGCTGAAATAATCAAAAAGGATAAGGAATTGGTTGAAAAGATAAACAATATCAGCACAATACCAGGGGTTGGGAAGCTTACAGCCATAATTACCATGGCAGAAACCAATGGCTTTAACCTGATTAAAAGTAAAAAGCAAATCGAAAGCTATGCGGGATTTGATGTAAAGGAAAAGCAATCCGGCTCATCGGTAAAAGGAAAATCCAAAATATCAAAAAGAGGGAACAGGCACTTACGTAAAGCCATGTATATGCCGGCATTAGCAGCCATCAGGCATGACGATCGGTTTAAAGCTGTATTTATTCGGCTGGTAAGTAAACACGGTATTAAGATGAAGGCAGCTGTTGCGGTACAAAGAAAGCTACTGGGGCTCATCTATATCGTTTGGAAAACTGATATTAAATATGATCCCAAATTCCTGAACAAAGTAACAGAGAACGAAAAAGTAGTTATAAATAGTTAGAGCGGTGACATCATAAGATGAACCGCCCTAATCTGGCTGGCTTGTGCCGCCTTAATAAACAAATCTAAAAATTATTTGATGTTAACACAGAATCTCTACATAAAAAATTACATCTTCATCATAGCCGGCGTTATCCTTAAATAAACCTCAAACCCAACCGGCGAACTACCATAAAGCGGTTTTAATGCCGATGGCGAAACGTTAAGCGTAGCCTGTAACCCTCCTGTTACGTTGGTGCTTTTAAAGCTGCCCAAGATCCGGTTAACACCCAGCGTTAAAGCGTTGATATTTAAATTAGGGTCGAGCGGGAGCTGTTCTTCCAGGTCGAGCTCGTGGGCGTCTTTCTGTACAAATTCATACCGGCCATAAATAGCTGTTTTATTGAGTTGGAAAGTGTTTTCGAGCAATACCGATGGTTGTGTACGCTTGTTATCCGAATAATGGTTTTGCCCGTAAACCAACGTTGTTGCCACATAGCTGTTGTTGCCCAGCATTTTGGTATGGATGGCCGATGCGGTAAACCTGTTTACGTTTTGCTGCGGTTCAGCTTCTTCCGGGCTGTGAATCCAGCCATCGGATACCTGCAGGGCCCATTCTTTGGATGGGTTACAGGATAAGCGTACCGAGTACGAATCAAACCTTGCCTTATCAAAATTATAACGGTACTCATCCGGTTCGCGGCCGGTAAATATGGAGCCCTCCAGTTTTACATTTTTAATCCTGAAACTCAAAGTGGCCACACCAAAGGTAATGTGCGTTGCATCCTGGTAATGGTGACCCAGCGGAGCATCCGGATTATTCATGGCCGAAAGCCGGTGCATAAACACCGGTGGCCCCAAAGCCGGTTCGCCGGGATAACCTACCGAAAGGGAGATGTCGGCATCTTTGGCCACGCGCTGGGTATAGGCCACGCTCAGTTCGGCAAACAAATCGTGCGGGTGTTGCTTATCAACCAGTTTATGCCCCTGGTATGATTCGCCGGTTTGATAAAGCAACGGATAGCCGCCGGCGCCCACCAAAAAAGGATCGAACGAGAACATGGTATTTACCGAAAACAAACCGCCCGAACCAACCTTGCGCTGTGTCATAAACATGAGCCAGTTGGGTACATCAAACTTGTTTTTACCGCCGCGTTTGCCGTTGTTAAACAAATCCTGGTTGTTGTAGCGGGCAAAAAAACTGCCATGTACCATACTCATCCATTTTTTACCGTGAATCATGTAGGCATACATCGGCGTTTCATCCGGCACCCATGATGTTCCGGAACCATCGCGGTTCATGGGCAAGTCGCGCGAGAACTGGCTGGTCATCATCATGTGGTGACGCATGGGGGTATCCATTTTCATATCGCCCATATCCATACCATCCATCATCATGGGTTTGGTGCTTTTCATGTTCAGGTTTTTCTTCGCGCTATCGGTCATGTTCATTTCATGGTGATGCTGGGCGAAGGTTGCCGTGCTTATCAACAGCACAGCAACCAGTAACGTATATTTCATAGCAGATATAGGGTTAAAGGTTAAACAAATTGTACTCCAGCCTGATGAGGTACATGTTTTTAGTGTTGCGCACCATATCATTATAAATAGGGGTACGGTACGAAAAATCGAGTCTGAACGTACTGTTGAATATAAACTGCACGGCAGGGGCTACGTCGAGATAGCTTTGGCCTTTGCCCGGATTGGTTTTACCCAGCAGTTCCACATACAGGTTAAGATTGGTTTGGCTGTAATCGCGGTACTTGCGCGGTAGCAGCAGGTATCCACCCGATAGGGTATAAGCAGCCGCGTTACGGGCCTGCCCATCCGGCAGGCTATAGCCTCCGCGATTATCAAACGCATGCAGATAACTCACCGAACCCGAAAGCGCCAGTTTATGCAAAAGCTGCGTAAACACAACACCGCTTTGCAAGCCACTGTTATCGCCCTCGAGGGTGATTTCCTGGTTAACTATCGGGTTGTTAATGCTCGAAACTTTGGCAAATACAGCCCCCCTAAAGTGCTGCTGTACGGTATCGACAGATAAAAACCTAAATTTGGCGTACACACTGCCGCCTTCGAAATGCTGCCCGCTGCTGTAGTAGTTTGAAGTGTACAACGAGCCATGCACCATTACCGACCGGCTAAGGCCATACATTCCCTCAAACGTGCTGCGGTTTTTAAAATCGGGTTTAAAGTAGCCCTGGTTTTCAAGGCGCAGGCCTAACGAGTTGGTGGCCATATTGCTGGCAGGCTCGGTATTTACATACAGTTCCTGCGCGAATAAAGGGCAGGCTATAGCTATAAGGCAAACAGCCAATAAGATCTTCTTCATAAAAAATAAAATTTAAATGAAGAGGCTTAGATAGCTAAATGATAAACCCTGCCACTTGCAGGTGTAGCGTCGGTAACCTGGCTCAGGTATTTTTTGGATACTGATTTTGGTGCGAAACCGTTATCAACCACGGTTACATTAACATCGCCGGTAAATGATTTATCGCCGGCATTAAGCAGGTGATAGGTATCGCCGCCGTAGGTAAACTTGCTTTCGGCCACTTTGGTGTTGGCAAAATTGTAGGTAGCTTTTAAACTGTTAACCGAAAAGCCTGAACCCTGTACTTTTTTGCTGATCTGCTCGAAGTTTACCGGAACATCATTTTTAAAAGTGATGATATAGGTATTACGGATCAGATCGGTTTTAATTTCGCCTACAAAGGGTAATGTGCGCAGGGCTTTTTCGGTTGATTTGGCGCAAAGGGCGCAGGTTAAACCGCTAACCTGTAATTCGGCTTTAGTAAATTGGGCTTTTGCCGCGGTTACCGACAGGGCGAATATGATGACAAATATTTTTAGAGCTTTCATGTTGATCTTTTTTAATTAACTGTTTGAGAATAAACTGTGGATAAGGTTTATCGGGGTTAAACAATTAAAAGATCAGATACGGAAGATGCAATTTTTAATAAAGGTGGCGATGCTTTGCACGGGAGGATCGGGCGGGCCGCGATCATAAAATTTTTCGGAAACCGACGATGGCAATGCCGGGAAAAGGCTATCTAACGACAGATTTGGCAATTCAAAGCCAAACACTTTAGCAAGGAACGAGGTTGCTTCGGCCTGGTGAGCGTCTTTCACCTTTACCTCAACCTGCTTGTCCTTGCAGCATTTCATTTTGCCTTCGGCCTTATCCATGCCGCAGTTAACCGCCGGCGAATCAATTTTCACCGAGGCCACATAATCGCCGCAGATATGAAAGTTTAGCGCAAAACCCAATACCGTAACTGTGTACAGCATAGTAAGTAATATTGCGCCGGTCCTTTTTACCATAAAACAAAAGTAAGGGATTAACTTGTTGATTGCAAGTTGTTTTTAAGGGAGATGGAAAGATTGAATTAACAAAGGTTAGAATCGCATATACGGAAATACATTACAAACAAAAAATCCCTGGCGTAAAGCCTGGGACTTTCAAAACTATTAACTGATCTTATTAGAATTTTACTGAGCCTGCTGTTTAGCCTGCTCTTTCATTTTATCATTAGCCACAATAGTAATTTCTACGCGGCGGTTTTGAGCGCGACCATCAGCTGTGGTATTATCGGCAATAGGCTCGCTTTCGCCTTTACCGGTAACTGTCATACGTGATGAAGCTACGTTGCCGGCCATTAAATATGATTTAACCGCGTCGGCACGTTTTACCGATAGTGTTTGGTTGTAGGTATCCGAACCGGTGTTATCAGTATGACCAATGATGGTAATATTGGTTTCCGGATTTTTTTGCAATGAAGCCGCAAGATTTTGCAGGTTGGTTTGCGCTGCTGCTTTCAGATCCGATTTATCGGTATCGAACAAAATGCCCGAATCAAATTTTACCAAAATACCTTCGCCTTCGCGGGTTACGGTAGCACCTGGTACGGTTTGCTTAATTTCGGCGGCCTGCCTGTCCATATTACGGCCAATAAAAGCGCCGGCGGTACCGCCAACGGCACCACCAATAATAGCACCTAAGGCGGTGTTACCTGCGGCTTTACCAATAAAAGCACCTACAGTACCACCCGCGCCCGCGCCAATTGCCGCTCCTTTTTGTGTTTTTGTTAGCGAATTACATCCCGAGCCTAATAATCCCACGGTAGCCAGTGCTACACCCAGGGTAGCTATTTTTATCTTTAACGTTCTCATTGTACTTGTATAATATGTTGTACAATACATTTACAAAGCAGATGCCAAAGCGGTGGCGTGGCGGCATTGATCCGTTATAATCATTAAAGAGACAGTAGCCCTCCTGTCAAGCAACATTTTTTTAATGATTAGTAAAGTAAATATCAGGAAAGTAAAAATAGGTTTTAGCAGAATATTCTAACCGACCGGTTTTTAGTACAATTATTACAGTAATATTGTTGCTACAAGGCAATTTGACACACCTGCTTTTGTTTTAATTCACTATGATAAGGGTGGCCGGTAAAATTAATTTAAAAGTAGTGCCCTTTCCTTTTTCGGAAGACACGTCAATTTCGATATCATGAAACAGGGCTATCGATTTTACAATAGGTAAACCCAGACCGAAACTATCCTGCTGCAGGGCCTGCCGCAATTTTTTAAAGCGGTTAAAAATGAGCGGGATAACATCGGCATCAATCCCAATGCCGGTATCAGTAATACTGATCACGTATTTATCGTACACTGGTACGCCGGTTATGTTGATGCTGCCTCCCTCGTTATTGTATTTGATAGCGTTGTTAATGAGGTTGAAAAACAGGTTAAACAACAAAAACTTGTTTATATTGACAAAATGCCAGTTATGGGGCACTGTCATGTCATAACTAATATCCTTGTCCTGCAATCGGATCGAGATTTCATCGTAAACCTCCTGCAACAGTTCGGCCGTCTGTATAGTATCCTCCTTTAAAAACTGTTCGTTTTCAATCTGCGAGATCAGGAGCAGCGTTTTGGTGATGCTTTTAAGCCTGTTCAGGATGCGTTGCATTTCCAGCAGGCGGCTTTTCAAATCATCGTTAATATCCTCTTCCTCAAACATGTTTTCAATTTTTGATTGGAGGATGGAGATCGGCGTCATCAATTCGTGCGAGGCGTTGGAGATAAACTCACGCTCTTTATGAAATTTGTCGGCAATGGTTTCTATCATGTTATGGATACTGATATCCAGGTGTTGAAAATCCGATGTCGTGGTTCGCACTTTCCGGTACGAATGAAAATTGGGGAACTTTTGTCCTACCAGTTTGGTTTTGATAATGAGCCGCAGGGGTTTAAGCACATAGGTAGAGTATACCTGGTCGGCCAGTACGGTAAGCAATATCATGCCCAGCAATACCTGGAAAGCAATGTTTTGCAGCGGTGCGCTGGTTTCATCAAGCGTATCAACGCTTTTGCCTATTTCCAGCAGATAGTTTTTTTGTTTTATTTTGAAGGTATGGCTCAGAATACGGTACTCCAGCGTATCGCCCTCGCTAAAAAGGCGCTTGCCGCGTTTTATGGTATCGAGGTAATAATCCGGGTCAACCTCATCCAAACTAATGTATTCTTCTTTTAAGGGTAGGTAACTACCGTAGCTCTCGCCATTTTCAATATAGGTTTCAATGCCTTTGCTTTTTACTATTTGCAGCAGTTTGTTTTTTTGTTTGATAAGCTGGCTGTCAACATAGTTACGGCTGATGTTTTTAATCAATACCGGTAGCAGCAATACAAACAGTATCACAATCACCAGTTTTGATATGGCGTTAAAAAGTGTAAGTTTTGTTCCTAATTTCAAATACTCAGGCGTTGATCTTTATTTTGTAGCCCAAACCGCGTACCGTTTCCAGCCAATCGGGCGGGGCAAAGGCATTTAATTTTTTGCGGATGTTTTTTATGTGGGCATCAATGTAATTGCTGTCGTAATCATTATTTACAACGCTGCCCCAAATATGTTCGCTTAGCTGCATACGGGTAAGCGTACGGTTTTTATGCAAAATTAAATAGGCAATCAGGTCAAATTCTTTTTTGGTGATGGTATTAACAACGCTGTTATAGTACGATATAGTACGCGCTGTTAAATCAATCAAAAAGCCACCCAGTTCAACAATATTATTTTTTACGCCAAATTTGCGGCGCACAATAGCCTGCATGCGGCTTTGCAGCTCGAGCAGTGAAAATGGCTTGGGCAGGTAATCATCGGCACCAAGGTCAAGGCCCTTTATGCGGTCATTGATCTCGGCACGGGCAGTGAGAATAATGCATGCTGCTTCCTGGTCGTGTTTTTTTGCTTCGCGTAACAAATCCAGGCCATCATAATCGGGCAGGCCGAGGTCTATCAAAATAAAGTCGTACAAACTGGTGGCAATTTTTTCGGATGCGGACGTGCCGTCAAAACAAACCTCGCATACATAATTATAATTGGTAAGGAAAATTTCCAGTTCGCGGGCCAGTGCTGTTTCGTCTTCTATTATTAAAACATTCATATATTAATAAAAAACGTAGTAAAAGGTTAGGTTATAAAACGATTCGCGGCGGTTAAGTAATACCCCTTCCACATTAACGGGGATAGAGTATTTGTACGAAAACTCGAAGGTATAATGAGGTCGATTATAGGCCACCGGTACTTTAAAGCTGTAATTAAGCATATTAAACCGGCGGTTACGGGCGGCATAACGCGGATCATAGTGAGCCGAGATATTGCTGGCCTCATCCCTGAAAGTATGATCGAGCGAGTAACGCTGCACAAAGTTTTGCGTACCCATTATAAAATTGAATGAGGGATTGAACGATAGATAATCCTGATCATCAAAAATACTCCAGCTGCTTTCCCAATATTTAGAATGGCTTACAGTAACAAAAAAATCGTTCGATTTGCCAAAAAGGTAATCAAGCACCACACTCGATTTCAGAAATTTCCAATCGTACGAGTTTTTAAAGTTGATATCATTTGATGAGGCCGATTTAATAACCTTAGCTGCATCACGCGCAAAAAAGAAACGGGTATAACTTGCCGAGCCCGAAAAAGCTTTCGAAAACTTATAAAAATATCCTCCGCCCACATCAACCTCATCAACCGGCGCATATCCCAAAACCTTAAAAGCCGAACCATACAAAAACAAGCCCGATTTGGTGTTGTAAATCAAATCGGCAGTTACAAAAGGATATTTTACCGGCCCTGTACGCCCAAAAAAAAGCACATCGCTGCCATAGCTCACCCCGGCAGATACCGAGCGCTTGCGGATAATGGTATCAGTATCGGCTGTTAATTGATGCTTACCCATAAATAGGTGCAGGTTAACCGGGGCGCTGAAAACAGCACTGCTTGCAACTACAAATAAAAGTAAGCAAAGGTATCTCATCAATATGGTAGATTGTTTAACCAGTTTAATTGCCATTTCTCCTCGGTATTTCGGGCGGGCGCTCCATGCCTTCGGGGCGGCGCTGCCTTTTGGGTTTAGGTTTGGGTGGCGTGGCGGCATCGTCGTCAACCGTAGCCGGTTTGGCCTGCTTTTTTGCCTTGGCTATCTCTTTAATCTTTTTCTTTTCATCCTCCTGCTGCTTTTTAGTTTTAGTAGTTGTATCGGCCAAAGCTTTTGGATACGACACCGCAACCAGCATTTTGTTACCGGCCGGCGCAATTAACATAATATCCTTAGTGTTAACGTTGGCAGATGATATACGTGGTGCAAATATCAATAACAAGACAATATACGCAAACCACTTTATCATTGAGGGGAAGAAAAGCTTAAAATTATTTTCAAATTTCGACCAATTTAAACTTTATTACAAAAAGCTGACGGATGCATCAAATAAAAAATCAGTTACATTGGCACCAACCGTACCAATGCAACTGAGGCAAACAATCTTAATTATGATGTAGGTTTAATAATATTTAAATTGATCGGGCTGATCCTTACAGGCTTATATCCTTCGAGGTATAAACGCGGCTCTGATCATCTATAATAACGCAGGCAACCTGGTTAAGCTGGTTTATCATGTACAAACCGGCGTTAACACCCATGGTAAGTACAGGGGTTGCCATGGCATCGGCAAACTCGGCAGTTGGGCTCAGGATGCTTACGCTGCTGATGCCGCTAACCGGGAATCCTTTTTTGGGGTTAAGCACGTTAACAAATTTTTTGCTGCTGATGCTGGTATAGTTTTCGGCATTAACCGAAGTAGCAAAAGCCATATTACTGATCTCCAGATCGGCAAAAGGCTGGTTAATTTGTTCAGCATTGGCATCGGCCACCGTCCAGGGCATTGCTCCTGGCTGTAAGCCCCATGTAAGCAAATCGCCGCCGGCATTAATCACACCGCTATCAACACCGTTTAGCTGCAAAATATATTTGGCCCTGTCGGCAGCATAACCTCTGCCATTGGCACCAAAGCCAATGCGCATACCTTGTTCCTTTAAAAATACGGTTTGGTTAACAGCGTCAAGCACAATGTTTTTGTAGCTGGCCAAAGTTTTGGTTTGTTTGGTAGCTTTAACGGCAACGTCGCCTTTATCTTCATTTTTACTTGCCAGGTAAGTAATATCAAAAGCGCCGTAAGTAAGTTCAGAAATCTGCACCGCGCGGCTAATCAGCCTGAATGTTTCACCATCAGCCTTTACCGGAGCGATACCTGCGTTGCGGTTTATCTGGTTAATGCTGCTGTCATCGCTAAACGCCGAAAGCAGTTTTTCAACACGGTTTATTTCATTAATGGCAATGTCAATTTGCTCATCGGCCAGCAGCGGGTTACTACCCACCACACTAATTTCAAATTTATCACCCATTAAACGCACCGCACGCCTGTAGATGGTTAAATTATCGGTTAAAGTTTTTATAGCCAGCATAGAATCAAGTTTTTAAAAATTTCGTTTACACTAATGCAGTGTTAAAAGCTTTACGGTTGTAAGTGCATTTACGCTACATACTCCTTTACAAAAACTAAAATAGGCCCGCTTTATGAAATTGAGATGAAAATGCCTTTTCAATTAACATAATTAACTGATTTTGACATTTTTTAACATTTGGGTGATAAAGGCATGATTGAGGTGGGGAGAGGGATTTTAAGGTTGTCTGAATCAGAATTTACAGAATTTTAGAATTAGCAAAATATTTGTCGTTAAAGCTTTTTTATTCTACTAATCTGTCTATGTCTGTCGTTTGCGATTCCAGTTAAATAATATAGTAGGTTTTCTCTCTATTATTCTGTAGTCGCAGACTACAAGCATAGTCTTCCGAAGTTGTAAACTTCGGACAGCGGGGAATGAGCAGAATAAAAGCAAACTCTCTACCCCGGCGGCCGTGTCCTCACGGCAGCATGCTCGTGTTTGTCTGAACCCGAATTTATAGAATTAAGGAATGAACGGAATGCTAAGCAAATTCAATAAATTCTAATAATTCCCCCAAATTCGAGTTCAGACAAAATAAAGTCAACCGCAAACTGCCTACTCAAAACTGCCAACTGAGAGGGGCTTACGCTACCGTTCCCTCTTTCAGTTTCTCAGCATTTTCAGCAAACTGCAGCGATTCTAAAATCTCCTGCAAATCACCATTTAAAACACCCGGAAGGTTATAGATAGTTAAACCGATACGGTGCTCGGTTAAACGGCCCTGCGGATAGTTGTAGGTACGTACCTTGGCCGACCTGTCGCCGGTTGATACCATGGTTTTACGTTTTTTGGATGTTTCTTCAAGGTGTTTCTGCAACTCCATTTCGTACACCCTTGAGCGCAGTACCTGTAAAGCCTTATCGTAGTTTTTTAACTGCGATTTCTGGTCCTGGCATTGCGCTACTATACCTGTAGGCAAGTGGGTTAACCTCACCGCCGAGTAAGTGGTATTTACCGATTGTCCGCCCGGGCCTGAAGCACAAAACAGGTCTTTACGGATATCGCTTACATTCAACTCAATATCGAACTCATCAACTTCGGGCAATACCACCACCGATGCGGCTGAGGTGTGAACACGGCCCTGGGTTTCGGTATCAGGCACGCGTTGCACGCGGTGCACGCCCGATTCATATTTCAGGGTACCATAAGCATCTTCGGCGTTTACGTTAAATACAATCTCTTTGTAGCCGCCGCTGGTGCCCTCAGTATAATCAACCAGTTCGGTACGCCAACCACGTTTTTCGCAGTAGCGCATGTACATACGGTATAGGTCGCCCGCAAAAAGGGCTGCTTCATCGCCACCGGTACCACCACGAATCTCGACAATAGCGTTTTTCGAATCCTCAGGATCTTTCGGGATCAGCATCAGGCGGATCTCCTCTTCCTTGGCTTCCTGCTGGGTTAACAGTTCGTCGAGCTCCATTTTGGCCATCTCCCTAAACTCCTCGTCTTTTTCGGTAGCCAGAATGTTTTTATTGGTATCGATATTGCTCATGATGTTGCGGTAGATATAATACTCGTCAACAATCTTAGCCAGATCTTTATATTCCTTATTTAACTGGGCAAAACGCTTCATATCCTGCATGGCATCAGGACTGCTCAATTCACCTTCAACATTTTTCCAGCGCTCGTATATCAGCTCTAATTTATCTAACATAATAGTATAAAATATAAGTGCAGCTAAGCTGTTGACATTGAACCGGCTTTTGAAAGGCTTAGCATTTCGGGCGGTTTACAAACCTGCTGCAAAAAAGTGTACAAAAGTACGCATTTTTCTGCAAAGAAATACCGCAACCCTAATGCCCGCGCTGTTATTGTGGTAAGGTTATTACACTTTACAAACAAAAACAAAACTTGATTTAGCCAACCTCTACAATTAATTATATTTCCTTTTATTCATATATCCGATCAATTATTATAAACTTAAATCTTAAAATTATGGGATTAGGCGCACCGGAAATTATTTTAATCATTGTAGCTTTTGGAATACTTTCAGTATTCGCCGTTATTTTTCCGATATGGGGATATAAAGCAGGATCTGTACGTAAAATCGGAGCAGTGCCCGGATTGCTTTTAGGCCTTTTTTTGAATTTTATAGGGATAATTATTGTTTACAGTAGTCCAAAAATTGAAAATATCAATCCGTTTAGCTTCCCGCCGCAATCTTCGGCAGATGAGCTTCAAAAATTTAAACAACTATTGGATAGCGGTGCCATGACCGAAGCGGAATACAACAATCAAAAAGCAAGAATCCTCAATTCGGGTTACAAATAAATAGCGCAAATCAGGGTTGCTTCTCAAAATATTCCAGTTTCAGCTCATGTCCGTCAAAAACAGCATAGCTAAAATAGCTAATCCATTCGCCCAGGTTGATATACCTGCTTTCGGGGGTTAGCTGTATATCAAGCGGCAGATGCCGGTGGCCAAAAATCAGGTAATCGTAAAAGTTGGTTTGCAATTCTTCGCGGCAAAATTTAACCAGCCATTCCTGCTCGCCTGGTTTGGGGTTATCCTTTTTTTCGTTGGTATCGCGGCTGTGCTGGCTCCAGTTATTGGCTATGCCTACGCCTAAATTAGGATGAATGCGCGCAAACAACCACTGGCAAAACGGGCTACGGAAAAAATTCTTTAAAATTTTATAAAAATTATCGCCGGGGCCCAGGCCATCACCATGATGGATAAAAAACTTTTTGCCGCTACGTTCAATTTTAAGTTCGTTGCTGATGATGGTGGCGCCAAACTGTTTTTCAAAATAATCAAACATCCACATATCGTGGTTGCCTTTAAACATATAAAGCTTTACGCCGGCATCGCTCAGCTCGGCCAGTTTGCCTAAAAAACGGATGTAACCTTTAGGCACAACGGTTTTATACTCAAACCAGAAGTCAAACACATCGCCCACCAAAAAAACTTCGGCGGCATCGTGTTTAATCATGTCCAGCCAGCGTATTATCCGGTCTTCGCGTGCGCGGGTAACGGTGTGTCCGCCGGCACCCAAATGAATATCAGAGGCAAAATAAAGTTTATCGCGTACGGGCATAGGCGCAAAAGTACGTTTTAAGCATCATACCAAAAAGATAAACATTGTTACATAACAACCCGCAAACAACACCGTAACTTAGGGGTTATTAATGGTACACAAAAAACTAAGGTTATGCCACTACCCGAAAACCCCAACCTTGACGATGCCCGGGAAGATAAAGACCCCGGCAACGAATTTGAGCAGAACGAAGGCCAGGATACCGGCAATGAAATTATTGATAACAGCGAACCGGATGTAAAAGGTTTAAACGCAGCCAGCCGGGCTTCCGAATCATCGTTTACATTGAATTATGAAGATGGTTATGCCCCGACCCCTAAAAAAGAGGATGGGGACGGGCAATCCCTCAAACACTGAAATACTGTATATGAAAAAACTACTGATCCCGGCATTGCTGCTGGGTTTGTTTGCCGGTAAAGCTTCGGCCCAGTCAAAAGATTTCACCATGGCCGATTTTAAAAATAACCTGGGCAAAACCGGCACCCTTTGCGATACTGTTTACTCGCTTAAAACCGTAAGTGATACGCTTACCCTACTTAATATGGGAGGCATTTACCCGCATCAAAAATACACCATTGCGGTAAAAGGCAAACAGATAAAACTCGATTTGCCAAACATAAAAGGCAAGCACGTATGCGCAACCGGCGTGTTCGAAATGTTTAAAGGCCAGCCCGAAATTGTGTCTGATAAGCCTGAACAGATCACGGTTAATTAAGCGCTACCGATCATTAATAAAACAAAAAAAGCAGCTCTGTTAAAAGAGCTGCTTTTTTTGTTTTATGGTATTGATATTAAAACGCTTTGGTTAAGCCAAACACAATCTGCCCTTCGGTAATAGGTTGTTTGGTTACCAAACGGCCAACATTCAGGGTACGGCCGGTGGTAGTAACATCATATCCGTCGCTTTTAACGTAGTTGCCTTTTAATGATAAGCCCCAGCCTGCCCCCATATCAAAACGGATAGCGGCGCTGCCGCCGTAGGCAAAGGCATATCCCTTGGCACTTTGCTGTACAATGCTGCCGCTTTGTGCATCAACACCGGTTACGCTGATGGTAAGTTGCGGCGATGTTTGGCTTTTAATAGCACCGGCCGATGCCCTTAAATCAAACGCCAGCCTGCGCCAGGTAAAAGTGTATTGCGGGCCGAGTAAAAAGTTATAGCTGCGGTAACGCTTATCTGCAGTTACTGTGGCTCCATCTGCTTTAAAATCTTTGGCATAGCCATTTCCCAAAATCAAATCGTCATCGTACGAAAAATTGCTTTGATCCTGTTTGGTAATGGTATAACCAATCCCAAAATGCCTGTATACGTAAATGGCACCATCCAGTTGAAAAACAACGCCCCTGTTGGCAAAACCGGCTTTGTTGTTGCTGTAATCTGCTTTTGCAAAATCGCCCAATGCATATGATACACCCATACTTAAGCCAACATAGCTTCTGAGCTTTTTTGGCTTGCTTTCGTCATCGCTATCGTTATTATCCTGTGCTTTTACCGTATACGCCATCAGCATTAAAAGGCCCGCTGTAAAAAAAGTAAGGGTTTGTTTCATGTTTTATTCTGTAACTATATTACTGTATGTTTTGCCTGCGTACTATTAATTGCAAAGCAAAAACGTGTAAAAAAAAGCATTATTATTGATACCTGCACGATGATATTTCGGCTATCCGAACTTAAAAATCAAGCCCGCTATCCTGCATTTTAAAGCAACATCTTTATTATTAAGCCATTACCCGGATACCAGCAATACTTTTTTACGCTGCTAATATAGGCTGCCCCGCCCAATTAAACAGCACAAGGCGGTAAAATTAACAACTTTTAACCTTTTAAGCTATAAATAGCTTGGCCATGCGGCGGGCGGATACTATCTTTAGTAACCTGTAATTTAAGCCGACATGAAAAAAAACCTCAGTTTATTGTTATCAGCTGTTTTACTTCGCAGCTCCACTTTTGCACAAATGACTATCAAAACACTTCCCTATCCCCAAACAAAAAAAATTGATGTTACCGATACTTACTTCGGCACCGCCGTTGCCGACCCGTACCGCTGGCTGGAAAACGACCGCGCCGATGATACCAAAGCCTGGGTACAGGCCGAAAACAAGGTAACTTTTAATTACCTGGGCCAGATCCCCTATCGCGACGAGATTCATAAACGCCTTGAGTTTTTATGGAATTACGAAAAATACAGCGCTCCTTTTAAAGAAGGCCAACACACCTATTTTTATAAAAACGACGGGCTGCAAAGCCAGGCCGTACTTTACCGCCAGCCGGGCGATAACGGCACAGCCGAAGTGTTCCTCGATCCGAACAAATTTTCGGCCGATGGCACTACCTCGCTGCAGGGTATCGAGTTTACCAAAAACGGCGAACTGGCCGCCTACCAGATCTCGGAAGGCGGATCGGACTGGCGCAAGGTGATTGTTATTAAAACCGATGACAAAAGTGTTGTTGGCGATACCCTGAAAGACGTAAAATTTAGCGGACTGGCCTGGCACGGCACCGATGGCTTTTACTACAGCAGTTACGATAAGCCCGCCGAAGGCAGTCAGCTTTCTGGCATGACGCAGTATCATAAATTATATTACCATAAACTGGGTACGCCGCAAAGTACTGATAAACTGATTTTTGGAGGCGATAAAACCCCGCGCCGCTACATCGGCGCTTACCTTACCGAGGATGAGCGCTTTTTGGTTATTACCGCTGCTACCTCAACAACCGGCAACGAACTTTACATTCAAGACCTGAGCAAGCCGGGCAGCGGGATAGTTAACGTTGTGAATAATTTTGATAACCAGCACAGCGTGCTTGATAACCTGGGCAGCAAACTTTATATCCTCACCAATATTTACTCGCCCAATTTTAAAATTGTAACTGTGGATGCTGCCGACCCGGGTGTTACGCATTGGAAAAATTTGATTGAAGAAACCAAAAATGTATTGAGCGCCACAACCGGCGGCGGTAAAATTTTTGCCGAGTATTTACAGGATGCCACTTCAATGATTCAACAGTATGATATGAACGGCAAACTTGAACGTACCATCACTTTACCGGCGGTAGGTACGGCATCTGGTTTTGGCACAAAAAAGGAAGAAAAGGAAACCTATTACACTTTTACCAATTACGTATACCCGCCAACTATTTTTAAGCTGGATATAGCCACAGGGCAATCAAGCGTTTACAAAAAATCGGGAGCGAAGTTTGATCCGGAGCAGTACGAATCGAAACAGGTTTTTTATACATCGAAGGATAAAACCAAAATCCCGATGATCATCACCTATAAAAAAGGCACGGTGCTTAACGGGCAAAACCCAACGCTGTTGTATGCTTACGGCGGTTTCGGCATCAGTTTAACCCCGGCCTTCAGCACATCAAACATTATTTTGCTTGAGCATGGAGGCATCTACGCAGTGCCCAACCTGCGTGGCGGCGGCGAGTACGGCGAAACCTGGCACCGTAAAGGCATCAAACTAAAAAAACAAAACGTGTTTGATGATTTTATTGCCGCGGCCGAATACCTCATCAAAAATAAATACACCTCCAAAGATCAGCTGGCCGTTTCGGGCGGATCAAACGGTGGTTTGCTTATAGGAGCCATGCTCACCCAGCGGCCCGATCTGTTTAAAGTAGCCTTCCCGGCCGTTGGCGTACTGGACATGTTACGTTACAATAAATTTACCGCCGGCGCCGGCTGGAGCTATGATTACGGCACGGCCGAAGATTCGGAGCAGATGTTTCAATACCTGTATAAATACTCGCCGTACCATGCTTTAAAACAGGGCGGATACCCCGCCACCATGATCACCACCGCCGATCATGACGACCGCGTTGTACCGGCCCACTCCTTTAAATTTGCAGCACGTTTGCAAGAGCTTCAGCAGGGCCAGGCCCCGGTTTTAATCAGGATTGAAACCAATGCAGGTCATGGTGCAGGGCAAAGTACCGCGCAGTTAATTAACGGCCAGGTTGATAAATGGGCCTTTATGTTTTGGAATGTAGGCTTAAAATGGTAAAGCGAAAATTCATGAAAAAATATATTGCCGTGCTGGTGCTGGTGTTATTTATTAGCTCATCTTTTACACAACGCAATAAGCCGGATCTTAATATCGTATTTATTGGTGACAGCATTACGCAAGGCGTACAATTGGCCGATGCCTCTACCGAAGCACCACCGGCCACAACAGTCGCTTATCTGCAAAAACAAAAAAACTTAGGCAGGGTAAATTTCAGCAACCAGGGGCACAGCGGTTATACCACGCTTGATTTTTTGCCCGGAACGGATACGTTTGCTAAGGTTGAGGAAGCTGCCAATGGCTTTGCTGATAAAAATGCACTGCTGATATTTTCGATAAAATTGGGAACTAACGACAGCGCGATACAAGGCCCGCACGGAGCACCGGTATCGTCGGATGATTATCAAAAAAACCTGAAAACCATTGCCGATAAACTGCTGGCCGATTTCCCGAAAGCGGTTATCATTTTTCAACACCCTTTATGGTATAGCCCCAACACCCACAACGGTGCCCGGTATCTGCAGGAAGGCCTTAACAGATTGCAAAGCTATGTACCGATGATTGACATCCTGGTTAACAGCTACAGCCTAACCAACCCCAAACAGGTTTTTACTGGTGATACCAAAGCCTTCGACTATTTTAAGAAACATCATCTTACCGACCTCATCCCCGAAAACGGCAAGCAGGGAACATTTTATCTGCACCCCAATAAAAAAGGAGCCGCAGCGTTAGGTGTTTTTTGGGGGAAGGCCATCAACAAAATAGTTAAACGCAATTTTTAAACCCGCAGCAATGAAAAGGCATAGCAAGATCAGTAAATGTGTTTTATTTATTTTGCTCTGCCTTTTTTGTTTTGCATGTAAGCAATCTGCAAAGCAAACCTTAGCAGCCCCGGCATCCAATCCACCCAACCCAAACGTTAAAAACATCAGTTATGCTGATCCTGCCATCAGGGTAATTCATGTGTTTGTTGCCTTGTGCGATAATAAATACCAGGGGATAGTTCCGGTGCCTGCTGCCATAGGTAACGGCCAGGATCCCGAAACTAACCTGTACTGGGGTTGTGACAACGGTGTACGTACCTATTTTAAAAAAAGCCGCGACTGGCAATTAATCAAAAGACAAAAAGGCCACACCATGGTGCTTGAACGGCTTGTTTTTAAACACCGCAGCAAAAACGTTTACCTTGTAGCCGATGCCTGGGACGGGCAGGCCATTGAAAAAACCACCGAAGATTATTTGTTCAGCAGCTCGGGGCAATTGAAAGACACCTTACATATTAACAAAAAAATTATAGGCATTAATGGCAACGCAAACCTGCTGGCTTATATAGGGCATGATGGCTTGATGGATTTCGGCCTGGCCAATAAGTTCAGTAATGCAGATCATAAAACCCGCGATTGCATTATATTGGCCTGTATCAGCAAAAAATATTTTAAAGATTTTATTGCCTCAGCTAAAGCCACCCCACTGGTTTGGGCAACCGGCCTGATGTGCCCCGAAGCCTATACCCTGCATGACGCCATTACCGGGTATCTGAATAACGAACCCACCGAAAAAATACAGCAACGGGCAGCCCAGGCTTATGCCAAATACCAAAAATGCAGTTTTACAGCCGCTAAAAACCTATTGGTAACGGGTTGGTAAATAACAGTCGGCCTTAATAACCCTGTTCATTCCGTTCAGTTTTTGCAATCGTTAACTAAAAATTAACTGCGGTGTTTAATTTTATGTTAATGAAATATTTTTTGCTTTACATACCGCTTGTGTTATTCCTGCTATCCTACGGTTATAGCCGAAGATATTATCGCCTTATCCACTATGGCAGGGCTACTGATATTATACAGGCCAATCAGCGGTCAAAGCAATTTATAACGCTTGCCGTGCTCTCCGTGATATTCCTTGCAGTAATCAAACTGCTGTAATCTTTATTTTAATACCACCACGTAACCAGATAGCCGCAGTTTTTCCTGCTTGCTGTTAATTACGTAATAGTAGGTACCGCTTGGTACCAGCTTACCATTAACGCCGCCATCCCAGGGTTTTGGATAACCTAACGAATGGAATACAGGCTGGCCGTAGCGGTTATACACATCTACGGTAACGTCCTCATAAGCTATCAGGCCCGTAATTTCCCAGTAATCATTCACGCCATCGGCATTAGGCGTAAAGGTGTTTTTTACAACAATGTTTGGCGCAACCTTTACATTTACAAAACTGCTGTTAGGGCACCCGTTCGACAGATCGGTAATGGTAAGCTTGTAGGTTATATCTACATCACCGGTTACTTCGGGGTTTTTAATGTTAGCATCGCTCAGGCCTGTAGCCGGGGTCCATGTATAACTTACGTTTTCATTGCTTACTACCGGGTTGAGGGTTATGGTGTGGCCTTTTAAAACATACCTTGTATCGCCCGCAGCATCGGCCTCAACAGTTGGCGGCGGTACAAAGTTTATGGTCATATCATCGGTAGGTGTATGGCATTCATCTGCACTGGTAGCAGTAAGTGTTAACTTAACAAAACCTTTGGCTATATCGGCCGGATCAGGCTCGAATGTAGGATTGGTTACATTGGCCGATGGAATGAACCTGCCTTTGCCCGAGGCCGAACTCCAGGTTACCGTGCTGCCCGAAAGCGGTGTGCCCTGTAACTGAACCATCGGGTTTTGATTACAGATATTATTTTGATCGGGCCCGGCATTGGCACCAGGGCTTGGGGCAAAATTAATTTTAACAAAAGATGAAACAGGATCGCAATAACCGGTGGATGTTAATTTAAGTGTTATAAAATCTTTTTCTCTATCAGCCGGCGAGGGGGTGTAGGTAGTTTTAGGATCATCAACCTTAGTAAATTGTCCGCTGCCTCCGCTCCATACGCCGGTGCCCCCGGTTGGTATCGAACCATCAAGCTGAATAACGGGTATTGTTTTACAATAGGTAACCTCGGGACCGGCAATTACTACCGGTGTAGGTTTTACCTCTATCCGTACACCTTCAGATGGTTCGCTGAAACAGTCGCCTATTTTAATAAAAAGCCTGTATGTACCAGCATTGGCTGCTGTTGCACCTGGTATGGTTGGCGAACGATCTGTTGATTGATAATTATTTGGCCCTGTCCATAAATAGGAAGCTCCCGAAACCGGGGCGGTATCAAAATGTATGGGTGTGCCTTCGCAAACCGGTGTGGTTCCGTTACCCACGGGCTTCGCTATCTGCGATAAAACAAACCTGGTATAGGTAAACGGCTTGCCGGCACAACCGTAGGCAAAAGGCGTTATAATGTAAGTTACCCTAAGCGGGAATACACTGGTATTTACAAGCGTTTCGTTAATTGTTGCATCGGTTTGATTGTCTACGGCAGGGTTGTCGCCGGCTGCAGCACGGCTCCATAAAAAGGTTGACGAAGGAATACTTGATTGTATAGTATATGCTAACGGAACATTGCTGCAAACAGGCGTACCGTTCGTTGGGTCGTCTATAATCTGGGGCTCGGGGTTAACGGTTACCTTAACCTCACGCGGTTCGCCGGGGCACAGGCTTGTTCTGTAATTAAATACATAAGTTACATCAACAGGGGCTGTTGTGGTATTAAACAAAACCTCTTTGATGGTAGCAGCCGCCTGCCCCAAAACCGGGGCATTGCTGATACCCGGCACCGCAGCCCTGCTCCAGGTAAAGCTGGTACCGGCGGTATTGAAAGTTACCGCATAATTTGTACTTGTGCCATTACACACAGGCTGAGGATCGGGACTGGTAACCACTGGTGTTGGGTTTACCGTAACTTTATAATTAAATGAAGGGCCCGGGCAGGTGCCGTTATAAGCTGTTATCACATAAGTAACATTTACGGGAGCAGCTGTGGTGTTAATTAAAGTTTCGGTAATGGTACCCGAAGTTTGGTTTGTTACCGCCGGGTTACTGATACCCGTTACGGCAGCGCGGCTCCACGAAAATGTAGCATCGGCCCTGTCGGCAGTTAAGGTATAATTTAATGCGGTGCCACTGCATACGACATCAGTATTATTGGTGTTGGTTATATTAGGCACAGGTGTCACCAAAACATCAACTTCCGTTCGGGGGCTGGTACAGCCGTTAGCAGTTGCATCTACATAGTACTTTTTGTTGGTGGTTAATGCTCCGGTGGTAAATGTATCGCCTTGTTTTACCAGGCTGCCGCCAACCGGTAAATCATACCACCTGTAAGTTCCGGTTGATCCGGAGGCCACCAGCGTAGCCGGCGAACCTTCACAAACAGTTACCGGTGTAGTAACTACCGGCGCTGCAGGTTGTGCTATGGCTTTTACCAATACCGCTTTCCGGGCGCTGGTTATACCGCCTTTGGTAACGGTAACATAATAAGTTATATCGGCTGTAATTGGCGGTGCGGTAAATATCGGCCCGGTTTTTAAAAGCGTACCGCCGGTGGGGGCATCATACCAGCGATAGGTACCGCCGGGTGCCTTGGCCACCAGTGTTGCCGGGCTGCCAACGCATACCGGTTTGGCATCAACTACCGGCTCGGGCGGAACGGGGTTAAAGGTAATAGTCACCTCATCGCTAACCGGCCCGCAGGGGCCCGAAGGAATATCTGAAGTTAAAGTTAGCGTAACCTCCGTTTCGCCTGGGGCTGGTGTGTAAATAGCCCTCGGCCTGGCCGGGTTTGAAAAAGTTCCGGCTCCACCTGTCCATTTGCCTGTTGTAATACCGCCCTTGATAGAACCCTGCAACTGCACAGGTGTTCCCTGTAGTACTGTACGGTCGGGTCCGGCATCAACAACAACCTTGGCGTTGATAGTAACCTGTGTAGTATAGGTGCTTGCAGCACAGCCCGCACTGGCAGCTATGGTGTTGGTAACTGAATAGGTTCCGGGAGCACTCTTGTCAAGATTAATTTCGCCCGTGCTTGTATTTATAAAAACAAGATTTGACGATGATGCACTGAACACGCCTGCACTTGCCCCCGCAGTAAAAACCGGTAGCGGATTATTATCGCTTTGGCAAAAGGGGCCGTTATACGTGAAGCGGGCATCCGGCGTGGTTACAATAGCTATTTTCTGGCTCGCTGCACCTGCGCAGGTTCCGCCGAAGGTAAATATTACGTTGTAGGTGCGTGGTACACTTGCGGCTACATCTATTTCGCCTGTTTTGTTATCCACAAATACCAAACCTGCCGGTGAACTGGTAAATGTGCCCCCGGCCGGGTTAAAAATAACCGGTTTAACATTGGCTCCCGAGGTACAAACCGTGCCCGAAGGATACTGAAACTGCGGATTGATAATCGGCGTTATAGATACGGTAAAAGGCGTGCGGTCGCTTGTACATGTGCCGTTTGATACCTGCACGTAAAAAGTTGTCTGGCTAAATAATGGCGATGTGGTATACGAATTACCGGTAAATAAAAGCGTACCGCCTGTTGCCGCGTTATACCATTGTACGGTTCCTGTTGCCGGTGTACTTAAAACTGCCGAAGTGCCCGGGCAAACCGCACTGGGGCCATTTACATTGGGTGCACCCGGCAAAGGGTTAACGGTTATCGTAACAGTCGTTCTGGGGCTTGCGCAGCCATTGGTAATACTCTGCACATAGTAAGTGGTTGTGGTGGTAAGTTCGGGAGTTACATAGGTATCGCCGGTAATAAGCAGGTTGCCACCTGTTGGCTGATCATACCACTCATAATCATCGGGCGAGCCCGTAGCCGTTAATGTAACCGATGTACCCGCACAAACAGGCGAAGTATTTACTACAGGCTGCGGTATGGCATCAAGTACTGTTACCGTTACAGATGCACGTGAGCTAACGCAGCCGCCGGCATCAGTAACCTGGGCATAGTAAGTAGTTGTTTTGGTTAAAGCCGGCGTTACAAAGGGCGAGCCGGTAAATGCTGTTGCCCCACCGCTTGCCGTTGCAAACCACCTGATGGTACCGCCCTGGGCCGACGTGGCTGTTAATGTAGCCTGCGATCCGTTGCAGATAATCGGCCCTTCTGAAACAACCGGCTGCGCCGGCGCAGGTGTGATGGTTACGGTGATGGCCGTGCGTTCGCTGGTGCAGCTACCGTTTGTGTGCTGTACGTAATAGGTAGTTGTGTTGGTTAATACGGGCGTTGTAAAGTTATTTGAAGTTGATACTGCAGTACCGCCAACAGCAGTGGTATACCAGGCATAACTTCCGGTTGGATTGGCATCGGCTGCTAACGTAATATTTGTGCCGTAGCAGGTTGAAGGCGATTGCGAAGCAGGGGCCTGTGGTACGGGTGTAACCGTTACCGGCACAGCTGTACGGGGGCTTACGCAATCGCCAACGGTTGATTGTGCGTAGTATGTTTTGGTTTGATTAAGGGCAGGCGTGGTATAATCAGGACTGGAAATTACCGGGGTGCCGCCGGTTGGTACATCATACCACTCAACAACCCCCACACCATCGGCGTGCAGGTTTACCGAAGAGCCTGCACATACTGTATAAGTACCCGTAACGGTAGGCTTATCGGGTGGTGGGGTTACCTTTGCAACAACGGGTATAGGATTACCAGGACAGCCCTTAATAACCGCTACCAGGTAATAAGTTGTGGTTTTGGTTAAAGGAGGAGTTTGGTATGTAGGTGAATTACTCAAAGCAGTACCCGTACCCTGCGCGTTGGCATACCACGCATAGCTATCAGCACCCGAAGCTATTAACGTAGCCGGGCTGCCCGAACATACCGGATCGGCAACAATGTTAGGCCTGCCGGTTACATTTACCAGTACCGGGCTGCGAAAGCTTGTACAACCGCCAACGGTGGTTTCAACATAAAAAATAGTGGCTCCGTTTATAGGGTCGGTAACGTAAGGGTTACCCGTAAAAAGAAAATTACCATTGGCATCATACCATTGGTAGGTACCGCCCGGTGCCGTAGCTCTAAGCGTGGCCGGGGTTCCCGGGCAAACAATTTGCCCCGCAACCGTAGGCGGATCGGGTGTGGGTGAGGCGGTTACCTGTTTGCTGGCCGTTTTAGGCGAGCAGCCCGGAGTTTTATCAGTTACCGTAACCGTATAGTTGCCTGCGCGGTTTACATCAATTGATGCGGTGTTTTCGCCGGTATTCCAAAGGTAGGTAAACGGCCCGGTGCCGCCTGTGAGAGCGGCTGTTAAAGTAACTTTACTACCCGAACAGATAGTATTAGCCGAAGAAGATATGTTGACGTTTAGCGTACAATTTTGACAGAAACCCGTAAATGAGCAGATGAGCAAAAAGAATAGTACAAGTAATGGCTTATTCATAAAATCATAAGTCTCCCTTCATACACAATAATCGTTACTACAGGTGGGCTCCGGTTGATTAAGATTACCCGCCTGAGCATCGTTTTCGGGCGGAAGGCAGATGATGTTTTAATTAACCAACCCGAAAATCCGGCCTTTATACGTAAAAGGTCGGCATTTTGTTCGAGAAAATTTGAACAAAATGAACAAAAGTCGTTTACGGATATTATTTATTTCAGAGGTTAAAAAAATACCCGGACAGGAAATTGCCGGGTAGGTTTTTCACTTTCTCTAAAGGAAATGAGCGCATACTATTTTCAGCATTCCTGACAAAGCGTTATAAGCACTACAACAAAGCTACAAAATCACGCATGCCCTGCCCCGGATCTGCCTGCTTCATAAAAGTTTCGCCAATAAGGAAGCCATTAAAACCTTCCAGTTTAAGATGGCGGATAGTTTCGGGATCGCTGATGGCGCTTTCCGAAATTTTCATAAATTCGGCAGGAATGTGTTTGGCCAGTTGGTAGGACGTTTCTACCGATACGGTAAAATCGGCCAGGTTGCGGTTGTTTACGCCGATGGCATCAAGGTTAGGGTTGATACTGCGCTCGAGCTCTTCGAGGTTATGCACCTCGAGCAATACATTTAAACCAATGCTTTTGGCCAGTTTGGCTAATGTATCGATTTCGGTTGGAGTAAGGATAGCGGCTATCAGCAGGATAATATCCGCACCTAAAGCTTTGGCTTCTATCACCTGGTACTCATCTATCATAAAATCCTTGCGCAATACCGGGATGTTATTTACCGAGCGGGCTTTTACCAGATCGGCTTTGCGCCCCATAAAAAATTTACGGTCGGTAAGTACAGATAGTGCCGAAGCGCCGGCGGCGGCATAATCGGTAGTGACGGCGCTTACCCTTACCTTATCATTTATAATACCTTTTGACGGCGATTTACGCTTAAACTCGGCAATGATACCCGTACGTGCCGGATCAAGCAAAAAACTCTTAAACGAACAGGTGTCCCGGTGGAAGTATTCCGATTCTTCAAGCGCTATGTACGATGTACGTTTTTTGGCAGCAGCTACTTCTCTTTTTTTATTGGCAACTATTTTATCAAGTATGGTCATTTGGCCCCATTTTTAAAACTGTCATGTTGAGCAATAGCGAAACATCTTTTTCGCCCTGCAAATCCGCTATGCATATCGAAAAAGATCCTTCGTTCCTCAGGATGACAAATTGTATTAGCTTAATTTTTCAAAGTTATCATTATTCATCAAAACTAAGCTTTCAGCCAGTTTTGCATCATCTCCTTACCGTATTCGGTTAATATCGATTCGGGGTGGAACTGTACACCACGTACATCGTACTCTTTATGGCTCAAAGCCATGATCGAGTTATCTGCCTCATCAATGGCGGTAATATGCAATGAATCGGGCAAGCCGTTTTCACTTACTACCCACGAGTGGTAGCGGCCAACCTTAAAGTTTTCGGGTAAGCCAACAAAAAGCTCCTCGGCTCCATCGGTAACCCTTATCGGCGTAGCTATCCCATGCATAGGCTGGTTAAGGTTATGCAACTGCCCACCAAAGGCCTCGGCAATAGCCTGTTGGCCTAAACATACGCCAAAAATACTTTTGGTTGGCGCATATTTCTCGATCACATCCAGCAACAAACCCGCTTCCGACGGGATACCCGGCCCAGGCGAAAGAATGATCTTATCAAAAGCTTCCACATCCTCAATTGCAAACTGATCGTTCCTCCAAACTTCGCATTCCAGGCCAAGCTCGTTTACCAAATGCACCAGGTTGTAGGTGAATGAATCGTAGTTATCTATTATTAAAATATTTTTCATGTCTCTTTTCTAAAAATTCAACTAACCTCTTATCTCCAATCTCTAACCACTAATTACAGCTCCTCCGCCAGCTCAAACGCCCTTCTCAATGCCGAGATTTTGGTATCCACTTCTCTCAACTCACTTTCCGGTACCGAACCAGCTACAATGCCTGCCCCGGCCTGGTAATGCAGCGTATTGTTTTTGCTGAGGAACGAGCGGATCATGATAGCGTGATTAAAATCGCCGTTGAAGCCCAGGAAACCAATGGCTCCGCTGTAAAAGCTGCGTTTAATGTTTTCATTTTCATCGATGATCTCCATGGCGCGATATTTTGGCGCGCCGCTTAGCGTACCTGCGGGGTAAGTATCGGCCACTACTTTAAATGCTGACACACCGGGTTTGAGCTTACCGCTTACGTGCGATACGAGGTGGATAAGGTGCGAGTAGTACTGAACTTCCTTAAATGCCTTTACGGTTACGTTTTCGCAATGGCGGCTTAAGTCGTTACGGGCCAGGTCAACCAGCATTACGTGTTCTGCTGATTCTTTAGGGTCGTTTTCGAGGTTGCGCGCTATTTCGGCATCCTTCTCGTCATCGCCGCTTCGTTTAAAGGTTCCGGCAATTGGAAAAATGTTGGCTACGTTGTTTTTTATGGTGATTTGCGCCTCGGGTGATGAACCGAAGATCCTGAAATCGCCAAAATCAAAATAGAACAAATATGGCGATGGGTTGATAGAGCGTAAAGCACGGTAAACATTAAACTCATCGCCTAAAAAAGTGCGGGAGAAAGCCCTTGAAGGTACTATCTGGAATACATCGCCACGGTAAATGTGCTGCTTCATTTTCTCTACTATAGCAATGAACTCATCGCCGGTAAGGTTCGATTTTTCGTCGCCATTGCTTTTGAAGCTATATTCAGGAAAATTTTTGTTTTTGATGAGGTATTCGAGCTTTTCGATCCCGCCGTTGGTTGGGGCACCTTCGGGCTGGTTGTGGAATATGTAGAGTTCGTTTTTAAAGTGATCGATGGCGATGATGTAACGGTAGATGTGGTACTGCATCACCGGGATCTGGCGGGTGGTATCGTCGCTTTGTTTTAGCTTGATGGTTTCGTAGTGTTCAACTGCCTCGTGGGTAAAATAGCCGAACAAACCGTTGGTGATCATTTTTAGCGGTAGCGAATCTGTTTCAAAACTACCGGTAAAATTATTGAGCTGTTCTATCAGATCGAAAGTACCGGCCTCATGTGTTTCCTGGCTACCATCGGGGTAATTTTTTTTGAGGGTGCCGTTGTTCAGCACAATGCCGCTTAATGGTTCGCAGCAAATGTAGCTGGTACTGTTTTCGCGGCTATGGTAATCCGAACTTTCCAGCAGCAGCGAGTTGGGGAATACATCGCGCAGGCGCAGATAAATACTTACCGGGGTAGTGGTATCGGCAAGTAGCTTTTTATAAGTAGTAACAATTTTAAATGTGCTCATCTTTATTTTCAAAATATCTTAAAACAAAAAAACCCGACGAATTGGGGTCGCCGGGTTTCCTATTTAGGTTCACAATTGATTAGTTGTCTCTGATCAAAAAGCGCAAGCCGGCTGCCAATTTAATTGGTGCCACCAGCTGTTTTTATGTGTGTTTTTAATCATCGCGGTCACAAATTTATAAAGAAATTTGAATTGTCAAATTTTTTGTAAACTTTTTTATTTGCTAAATCCTATTAGCTACATAGAATTACTTCGGAATAAGCATAATTGCTACCGAAATCAGGATCAAACCTATCAGATAGAACACTGCCACGGCTTTGTGTTTAGCCTCAGGCAGAGCAGCTTTCTTCGATTTGCTGTGGCCAATAGTGATCAAAGCGATAGCAATGATCATCATTACCCAATGCTCAACCGTCCAATAACGGCTGATAGGATTTTTCATGGTTTCTTTGCTAAACTGCACCATCGGGCTAATAAAAAATAAAATGATGCCCAGCAAAAATTGGGTATGCACCGAGATCATGGCAAACAGGTTTAGTTTGCGGTTTCCCTCGCCATACGGCCTTTTACCCAGCCAGCCCATAAAAGCGCGCACAATGGCCAGCAATACCATAACGATAACAATGTACCTGAAACCTGAATGGGCTTCTTTAAAAAAGCTATAAAGTGTCATACCTCAAAATTTGCCGTGAATATACACATATCGGTCATTGATGTCATTAGGTCATTGTGTCATTTTTTTGTAGGGTTCCCTTGATTAATACAATTTTAAATAAGAAAACTTAACTGCCGCGGGTTTAGCGATAGCGTAACCCGTGGTGAACTATTATTGAAGTTTTCAACTTCAGTGTTTTTTAAATTATGCCTGCTCTCAATGTATTCCTTCGTTATCACCTCAGACCAATTGAAGTTCTTTGGAGGGAGCTTAAGTTGAAAACTTAAGCTATTGTACACCACGGGTTACGCTATCGCTAAACCCGCGGCAGCTTTTTAGATACAAAAAAAAGCGATGAGCCTAAACCCATCGCTTTTATCTTTCGGACTTCCGACTAAAGACTTCCGACTTATATAAGAAGCCTTACCGGCTCTTCTAATAATTGTTTTAAGGTTTGCAGGAAGGCAGCGGCTGTAGCACCGTCAACCACGCGGTGGTCGGCGCTTAGGGTTACCTTCATGATGTTGCCAGGTACTACGGCACCATTTTTAACAACCGGAACAGCCTGGATGCCGCTAACAGCAAGGATACAAGCGTTTGGTGTGTTAATGATGGCCGTAAACTCGTCAACACCAAACATACCTAAGTTTGAAATGGTGAAGGTTGAACCTTCCATTTCGGCTGGTTGCAATTTTTTAGATTTTGCTTTACCGGCAAACTCTTTCACTTCAACCGAGATGTGGCTTAATGATTTACCATCGGCAAATTTAATAACCGGTACTAACAAACCTTCATCAACGGCAACAGCTACACCAACGTGAACATGCTCGTTAGTGCGGATCTTATCGCCCAGGAACGAAGAGTTGATAGCCGGGTGCTGGCGTAATGCAACAGCACAAGCTTTAACAACAAAATCGTTAAATGAAATTTTAACCGGGGCAACCTCATTCATACGGTTACGGGCAGTGATTGCCTGATCCATATCAATGCTCATGGTTACGTAGAAATGCGGAGCAGTGAACAAGCTTTCGCTTAAGCGGCGGCTGATAGCTTTACGCATTTGAGTAACCGGCCTTTCGCTAAATTTCTCTTCGCCTGTAAAGGTTGGCAGTACGATAGGTGCTTTTGCAGGTGCGGCCGACGGAGCAGCGGCAGGCGCGGCTTCGGCAGCTGGAGCAGCAGCTTTAGCAGATGGTGTATATTCTTCAACATCTTTTTTAATGATACGGCCGCCCTCGGCGCTGCCTTTTATATCATTAAGGTTGATGCCTTTATCTTTAGCTATTTTACGTGCTAACGGAGATGCTTTTACGCGGCTGTCATCTTCAGATGAAGCTTCGGTGGCAGTAGCAGTTGCAGCGGCAGTTTCTGATTTGGTTTCAGCAGCTGGTGCAGCTTCAGCAGCAGGGGCCGAACCACCATCCTGTAATAAAGGCGTGATATCGGTACCTTCTTTACCTACTATAGCAATAATGTCATTTACTTTAGCGGCTTCGCCTTCTTTAAGGCCGATATATAATAAAGTACCTGCTTCGTAACCCACAACTTCCATGGTAGCTTTATCGGTAGCCACATCAGCCAGTGAATCATCAGCTTTTACTTTATCGCCAACTTTAAAGTTCCATTTTTCAATGGTGCCTTCGGTCATGGTATCGCTAAGCAACGGCATGCGGATAACCGTAGCCGGGATGCTTGAAAGGTCAACCTTAGGAGCAGCCGGTGCCGGAGTAGCGGCAGGTGCTTTATCAGCTACCGGAGCAGCTTCTTTAGCAGGTTCTGCAGCAGGGGCGCTTCCAGCCTGGTCAAGCAATGATTTGTAATCTTCGCCCTCTTTACCTAAAATGGCAATAACGGCATCAACCGGAGCAGCAGCACCTTCCTGTATACCGATATACAGCAGGGTCCCATCCTGGTACGATTCAAAATCCATGGTAGCTTTATCGGTTTCAATCTCGGCCAATACATCGCCCGATTTTACCTTATCGCCAACTTTTTTATGCCATTTAGCCAATACCCCTTCGGTCATGGTATCGCTCATCTTAGGCATTTTTACTACTTCGGCCATATACTATTTATATGTGTTTAATTTTTTAGTACTTCTTTGCGGAAAGTCCAAAGTCTGAAGTCGATAGCCCAAAGTTATTTACACAACTAAAAACATTCGGCTCAAGACTTAGAACTTAAGACTTCTGACTTAAAACTTAGTCCCTGATGTAAGGATAATCTTCCTGAACGTACACGTCAGTATATAATTCAGAAGCATCCGGCCATGGCGACTCTTCGGCAAATTGAACCGCTTCGTCAACAATAGCTTTGATCTTAGCGTCCATTTCATCAAACCATGCTTCATCAGCATATTTTTTATCAAGGATGGTTTGTTTGGTAGCCTCAAGAGGGTCTTTCGCTTTGTAGCTTTCCAACTCTTCTTTGGTACGATATTTTTGAGGATCGGACATCGAGTGGCCTTTAAAGCGGTAAGTACGCATTTCAAGGAAAGTTGGGCCTTCACCTGCACGTGCGCGCTGAACGGCTTCGTCCATTGCTACGTGTACAGCTGCCGGATCCATACCATCAACCGGTGATGAAGGGATACCGTAAGGCAAACCTAATTTATAGATATCAGTTTGAGCAGTAGTACGCTCAACCGAAGTACCCATGGCGTAACCGTTGTTTTCGCAAACAAAAATTACCGGCAATTTCCAAAGCGCTGCCATGTTAAAAGTTTCGGTAAGTGCGCCCTGGCGTACGGCACCATCACCCATATAGGCGATGTTTACAAACTCGGTACCTTTATATTTTTCGGCAAAAGCGATACCGGCACCCAGTGGTACCTGGCCGCCCACAATACCGTGGCCACCGTAAAAATTCTTTTCTTTATCAAACATGTGCATAGAACCACCTTTACCTTTTGAGCATCCGGTAGCTTTACCATACATTTCGGCCATAATGGCTTTAGGGGTTACACCTTTAGCAAGCGCATGAGCATGGTCGCGATAAGCGGTGATCAAGCTGTCTTCAGGTTTAATTACAGACATAGCTCCGGCCAAAACAGCCTCCTGCCCAATATATAAGTGGCAAAAGCCCCTTATTTTTTGCTGTCCGTATAACTGTCCTGTTTTTTCTTCAAACCTGCGCATCAACAGTATCTGTTCATACCACATCAGGTAAGTGTCCTTAGTTATTTCGATTGAACTCATGTATTAAACAACCTTTTTGGAGTAAAGCGCAAATCTAAATATATCCTGCAAATTATCGAAACATCCGGTAATTTGTTGCAAAATTTTATTTGGCGGGTAAGCGATTGTGTCAAAGCAACAGCTTAACCCAATATTAGTTTGGTATAGCTAATTGTTACGAAATAAAACGTGAAAAAAATTCACAGCAAGGCAATAATTTATCGTTTAGCGAAGTTTAAGGAGTTGTGTTTTTATCCCGACAGCAAAAAATGTCGCAAAATAATTACAACCAAATTACACATCGCTGCGTAGAAAAGTCTGTTTTCTAAATAGATGCGTAATAAATGGCATTTTTTTATCTTTTTTGAAAAAAAAGCGTCAATTATTTGCAAATAAATAAATAATAAATAGTTTTGTAGAGAACGATAGACATAGTGTCTTTTTTAATAAACAATTTGTTGTCCCTACTCAACAAACAAACTGATTAAATGAAGAAATTTGCCCTGGCTATTGCCCTCCTTTTCAGCGTCGTAGCTTCACAAGCTCAAACAAAAAGTGCAGCAAGCACTACCACTGATGACAAAGACGACCAGGAAAGTTTAGGCAAAGCATACTTTTCCCAAATTATGGGAGTTGCTTTGTCTGCCACCTCAAACATGAAATTGTTTCACTTCGTTTACGATTGGATAGGTACCCCTTACCATTTTGGCGGAAGCTCGAGAAGAGGCATTGATTGCTCGGCCTTCACCAAAGAATTGTACAGCGAAGTTTTTAACCTCGATATTAAACGTAACTCGCGTGATATTTTTAGCATGGTTAACCCGGTAGCTAAAGATGAGTTGAAAGAAGGCGATTTGGTTTTCTTTAAAATTCACAGCCGCAGTATTTCGCATGTGGGTATTTATCTGGGCAATAACAAATTTGCGCATGCTTCATCAAGGGGTGTTGCCATCAGCAGTTTGGATGATGCCTATTACAGCCGCTACTTTTATAAAGGCGGCAGATTGTTAGCCTCGTTTAAAAACGAGTTTAAAGGTTCGGCTTCCACGGGTAACAACGACATGGGCGACGACGTTGACGAAAGTAAAAACTAAACGATTTTAAATTAAATATATAATTTAGTCCCTTCATTAATTAATGAGGGGATTTTTTTTGTAATGAGATTTTATTTATACGCAGCCGCCTGCATGGCGCTGTTTTTACAGGCCTGCCAACACCCGCCTGATAGAAAAGCAGTACTAAGTCCGGCTCCCAAACCTAAACCCGATACCGCAAAAGTAGCAACCCCGGTTGCTCTGCAACCTGATTCCATAACCATAGCCGCCGTTGGCGATATGATGCTCGGAACATCCTACCCCAATAATTATACTTTACCGCCCGATAGCGCCAAAAACAGTTTTAATGTAATTGCAGATGAACTACGGAATGCCAGTGTAACCTTTGGCAACCTGGAAGGCAGTTTGCTTGATGGCGGCAGCCCCGCGCATTATAAATTGCATCAACGCTGTAAAGCGTACCTGTTCAGGATGCCTACTGCCTATGCCGGCGTTTTTAAAGATGCCGGTTTTGATGTACTAAGCCTGGCCAATAACCATATTGGTGATTTTGGAGATACGGGCCGCGTAAGCACTATGCATGTTTTGGATAGCGTTGGTATTAATTATGGGGGATTGCTTGCACACCCTACAAGCGTTTTTGAACGTAATGGTATTAAATACGGCTTTTGCTCATTTGCGCCGAATGCCAATACATTGCCTATTCTTAACCTGCCGAATGCCGCCAAAGTCATCAGCGAATTAAAACAGCGCTGCGATATTGTGATTGTATCCTTTCATGGTGGTGGCGAGGGTGTGGGATATGAACACGTGCCTTTTGCCATGGAATCTTTCATCAGCGAAAAACGGGGAGATGTTCACGCCTTTGCCCATAACGCCATTGATGCCGGGGCGGATGTAATATTCGGGAACGGGCCACATGTGAGCCGCGCTATGGAGGTTTATAAAAACAGGTTGATAGCTTATAGCCTTGGTAATTTTTGCACCTATAAAAGTGTAAGTGTGGCGGGCGTGTGCGGCCTGGCACCGCTGCTTAAAGTGCACCTGAATAAAAAAGGTGAGTTTTTAAACGGGCGTATTATATCATTGAGACAGGATCATAATAAAGGATTGGAATTGGATACACTTAACCGTGCGGCTATCCGGATTAAGCAATTAACGGAGGCTGATTTTCCGGACGCGGGATTAGTTATTTCGGATAGCGGTAAGCTGAGTTTGGCTCCGGCTATTTAAGTAGATATTCAGTACAATAACAATGATTGTCATTTCGACGAACAAGCGATGGAATTGAGCGTGGCGTGAGGAGAAATCCTGTACGCCCTGTAATGCGGCCTTGCATACTTTAAGCCGGGGCGTAGAAGATTTCTCTTTCGCTCCTATGCTCAATCCTCCCCGCCGCTCTATCGAAATGACATTTTTTTAGTTATAAATTTATTCTTCTAACCCTCTTTGCGGCTTGCCGTAGAGAGGATGGCCCGGCGAAGCGCAGACCGGGTGAGTAATCTACGCCGCCTCATCCCTGGTATTCCTCACCAAACTTATCCCCGTCGAGAAAAAGATCAGCGAAATAATGCCTATAACCACCATAGTGGTTACCTGCGCGCTATGGTTAATAATAGCAACGCCGGTATAAATAAGGCCAATGATACCAAGCACGCTTAGTATGGCTCCAAATGTTCTTTTTAAGTTCATGACAGATGTAATGTTTTTTAAAGCATTTTTTAAAAAACAAATAGCACACCAATAATTAGTGTTACTTTTATTTTAAACTAATAAACCAAAGCCATGCCCGAATCATTAGGATCATTTGTAGGAATAATCATTTTTGTAGCAATTCTTATTGGACTTTTTAGCTCTTTTGTGTCTGTAAAACAGGGCACAATAGTAGTTATTACCGTATTTGGCAAGTACCGCCGCATCCTTACTCCGGGGCTTAATTTCAAGATCCCTTTTATCGAAAGCATTTATTCTAAAATTTCTATCCAAAACCGCTCTGTCGAACTGGAGTTCCAGGCCGTTACTTATGATCAGGCCAATGTTTACTTTAAGGCCATGTTGTTGTATTCAGTATTGGATCAGCAGGAAGAAACCATCAAAAACGTGGCCTTTAAATTTGTTGATGAGCGTAACCTGATGCAGGCCCTTATCCGCACCGTTGAAGGCTCCATCCGTGCTTTTGTAGCCACCAAACGCCAGAGCGAGGTATTGATATTACGCCGCGACATAGTTGAGCACGTAAAAGAACAACTCGACCAGATCTTAGAAACATGGGGCTATCACCTGCAGGATTTGCAATTGAATGATATCACTTTCGACGACGTGATCATGAAATCAATGAGCCAGGTAGTCGCTTCAAACAACCTGAAAGCCGCTGCCGAAAACGAAGGACAGGCACTGCTCATCACCAAAACCAAAGCCGCCGAGGCCGAGGGTAACGCCATCAAGATTTCGGCACAGGCCGAGCGTGAGGCTGCACAGCTGCGCGGCCAGGGTATCGCCCTGTTCCGCGAAGAAGTTGCCCGTGGTATGACTGTTGCTGCCAAAGAAATGGCCGAAGCTAATATGGATACCTCGGTGATTTTATTTACCATGTGGACGGAATCGATCAAACATTTTTCGGAAAACTCGAAAGGCAACGTTATTTTCCTGGATGGCTCAACCGATCAGATGCAGCATACGTTAAAAGAAATGATGGCCTTAAACCTTTTACACACCGACAACGTCAAAAAGTAAAAGTTTGAAACCGCCATTTTTTAAATGAAAAAGAATATTGTGAAAGGGGTAGGCCTTACGGCTATGTGTGTATTAACGCTGATAACGACGGCTTCGGCCCAATCGTCATTTCATCAGCTTACCGCCAATGATTTTTGGGGAACGCCGCGGGCTAATGCCGGCGGCGTTGTTGCTTATACCAATTGCACTATCGATTATCGCTACCAGGCCCGGCGCGAAAGCGGGGGCTACCGGCTTAACTTTAACATCAGGCTTATCCTCAATAACAATAAATCATGGCTGGATAAAAGCCGGGTAAGTACGCCTCAGCAAATGACGGAGATATTGAAGCACGAGCAAGGTCATTATACCATTGCGTTTTTAGAGCAGCAGGAGTTATTACGTATAGTAAGCCGCACCCGTTTCAGCAGCAACTATAACTACGAGGCTATGGCCATTTTTAACCGGATTGATGCCAAGTACAAGCAACTTAATGCCGACTATGATGAAGATACCGTACACATGACTGACCGTGTGCAGCAGCATAGCTGGGATCTGTATTTTCAGCAAAAGCTTAAGTTTTTGCCCGAGGATGATGAGGGGTAAACAAGTCATTTATATTTAAGAATCGTCTGCTATCACCGCATGTTCAAGCGTCCTTCGCTTGAATAATCCGAAGTAGGAGCGTCCACGCTCCAGTAATGCCGTAAGCGTGGACGCCATAGCCGTTAACTTAAGGAAAAGAACACTTCATTCAGTATATGTAGACTGGCTTTTTTTCCTTTTTTAGGTTCAATAAGAAGATTCTTCACAACGCTGGCTGAAAATAAATCACACCAAATGGTAAAATGCAGTTTTCCGCTAACAACCATTCTCAACAAGTGAGAGCATTGCCTGGCCTGCTTAAAAAACTTCCATACGGAGCAGGCATTATCCGGTGAATTTTGCCTAATAAAGTTCGCCAAACATCGGAATATCTTCCAGTTAAGGATTATCCAAATGAATTTAGCCATCAACTGGCATTCCAGTCGTTCTTTTTTTACAGCTTTAACTTTGTGCATGTCGAGCAACGATTTCCATGTCTTAAATACCAATTCAATTTGCCAACGTAAACGGTACAGTTGAATAACTTCTGTAGCATTGAGTAACTCAATTGTTGTATTTGTAATAAATATGCTAAACCGGCAGCGGTACTTATAGTCATCAGTAAGTTCATAACCAACGCTTTTGGCCCGTATTTGAGCCTTCCGGATCCTTTCAGACCATACTTTTTCGGGCACAGGCACAGCGATCAGCCGGCAATCAAAGGCATCCTCTCCCTTTCCTATAGTGACCATGGTTTCAAAACGATTACGCTTGCTTAGTTGCATTTCCTGATAAAGTGTATGCCAATTAATCGCTTTTCCCGTACTGCGCGAGATCGGTTTCCAGCCCGGATGCAGCCTGTTAAGGAAAAAGGCTTTTTCTGTAGATACCTTCAGCAAATATCCGTGGGTAACATAGCCAAGGTCACGGATATGCAAATCTCCCGCCTTAATATCCTGTAAGCTTCTTTTTGAATAAGCTTTATCATTTTCAGATACTTTGGTCAATTCAAGGGTTTCCCAGTTACCTTGCTTAAGATCAAAGGCATACTGCATATTCATCAAGGCCTTGCTTCTGGCTCCGCCAAACCCAGGATAATCATCTTTATATTGTTGAGGTAAGGCAAATTTGCATGAATCTGTAATCATTACCCGGGTAAAAGGCTTCCAGTCCTTTCCGCTTTTTATATCCAGCTTTTGGGTGATCTGTTCTGCCAATACTGATTTTAAAAAACTGAAGCTATGTTCATTAAACCGTTTGTGCAAGGCTACTTTACTCAGCGATTTTTGATGTTGGTGAGCCAGATCGTTACAGCAATCCTGAAGGCTTAGCCTGCTATGATCGAACTCGCTGAACATCAGCGTATCGATAAACTCTTTTGGCTTAAGTTTAGAAGTCCTTTGCAAAAATCCAGTTCTGCGGGCTATGGTATCAAGTTGTAAAGGATCAAGGAAGCCGGCTATATTGTTTTTTAATGCAGATGAGCAACTTGTGATAAATGCCTCCTGATTGAAAATAAATGGAACTTTTCCCCTACAAAAAATTCAATTTGTTTTTAAAAATGCCTATATTTAAATAGAAAAAGGCGGTATACGTCTGGAAAACAACCGCCTTTTTTATTAAAAATAAAACTATACAAATATGGGAAAATCTAAGTGGTTTTGCCCATCGGCGAAGCCCCGCCTATACAACATCTTAAAAAAAACTTCTCAAAATTTCCTTAAGTTAACGGCTATGGCGGGGACGCTTACATTTAGTATGGTTCAAGCGTGGACGCTTAAACCTGCATCTCGCTGTGTTTTATCTTCGCTGCTATCTCTTTAAGTTTTGATTCTTTTTCAAGTCTTGTTTCATGACTATTGTAGTCTTGCCTCTTTTCTTAATTTAACTGGCCTATATTTGCTATTATCCTCATGGCCGATCAATCCTCCAACTCCCACCGTAAAATCATCCATATTGATATGGACGCTTTTTACGCATCGGTTGAGCAGCGGGATTTTCCGGAGTATCGGGGCAAACCATTAGTGGTTGGCGGGTTACCCGAAGGCCGGGGCGGCGTAGTTGCAACCGCCAGTTATGAAGCCCGGAAGTTTGGCGTACGATCGGCCATGTCATCAAAAAAAGCATTGCAGCTTTGCCCGCATGCCTTGTTTGTAAGGCCGCGTTTTAACGTTTATCGGGAGGTTTCGCAACATATCCGGGAGATTTTTAGCAGATATACCGATTTGATCGAACCGCTTTCGTTTGATGAAGCTTATCTGGATGTAACGCAGGATAAACAGAACATAGGTTCGGCCATCGAGATTGCCAAACTTATTAAACAGGCTATTAAAGATGAGTTGCAGCTTACCGCATCAGCCGGAGTATCTATCAATAAATTTGTAGCCAAAATAGCCTCGGATATCAATAAGCCTGATGGGTTGAAATTTATAGGCCCGTCAAGCATCGAAACTTTTATGGAGCAATTGCCGGTAGATAAATTTTTTGGCGTAGGCAAGGTAACCGCCCAAAAAATGAAGAATATGGGCTTACACACCGGAGCAGACCTGAAACGGCTGGAAGAAGGCGAACTTGTAAAACATTTTGGCAAGGTTGGCCGGTTTTACTACCAGATAGTACGCGGCATTGATAACCGTGAGGTGCAACCCCATCGCGAAACCAAATCTATGGGTGCCGAGGATACTTTTGCTTATGACCTAACTACGCTTGAAGAGATGGAAGCCGAGTTGGATAAAATCGCGCTTATTGTTCATAACAGGTTACTGAAATATGAACTGAAGGGCCGCACGGTTACGCTCAAAGTAAAGTATCACGATTTTAAACAGATCACCCGAAATCAATCTTTCACTTCACCAATAAATGACCTGGAAACTATTAGCAATACGGCAAAACAGTTAATGGCAGCTACGGGAGTAGATGATGTTAAGGTACGTTTATTGGGGATCTCACTTTCTAACTTTGGCGAGTTGACGGTGAAACAGCGGGATGATAAAGAACTGGGGCCGGGCGATCAGTTGGAGCTGGAGTTATAAAGGATTTTAGTTCGGAAGCAGAATGCTTCCAACAGTTTAGGTCGAAGTTACGCTATCGCTAAACTTCAACCAATAAATCTAAACCCTGCGAGACCGTGTCTCCACGGCCGATTGCATACCTGAGCATTGCCCATGAAGACACGGGCAGGGGGATTTTTAGTTCATCATCCTACCCGCAATATCCACCGTTCTTCCAAACGGATTAAAATACCTGTTGGCCAATATAGCAAACTCCCTCCGTGTCACCGGCCGTTTCAAATCAAAATCCGAACTGAATTTATACTGCGCCTTCCAGGCTTTTTGCATGCCAATCTCCAGCGTATGCGGATCTGTCAATGTGGTTTCGCTGATGAATGAAAGCAGGTTGCCTATGGTAAAAACCGGGCCCGGTTTTTCGCGGTTAAACCATAAAAAAGCCCGGGTGTAAATTTCTTTCAGCACGGGCTCAACCTCGGCAGTAGCCACAAGCGAGTCGGGTTGAAACAGCAGCTTTGCGGTATTGCCATCAGCCTTTTGCACACCTCTTAATAAGCCCGAAGCACCTATTTGCTGTATGGCCCTGAAATAAGGATCAGTTGGCTTAACATCGGCAAAAGGCATAATCCAGGCTTTAAAATCAAGCAGTTCGCCCTGTATTATCCTTACATTGAGGTTTTTTGTAGTGGTTTTAAAAAAGGCACAATACGCGGCCGTGGCACCTGCCCCCTGCCCTACAGCCATCTGCACAGATGGGTACATCGTGCTGGCATTTAGCAAGTGCGTTACCGACATAGCCTTGCCCGTAACCAGTAAATTGTCCTGATCTTTTAAAACAATAGCCCCAAGCGGAACCCCATAGGCCGGAAAAGCTGTATAATTAACCACGGGCGCGCCACCTTCACTATAATGCTGCCCCGGAAAAGCATCACCTACCGCTATAGCCGTACGGTAAAGTTTCGATTCGTAATCATAAGGTTTATACACATCATCAAGCGTCATACGAATCAGACCGCTTGCTGCACGGCCAGCTTCGCGCAAATAGGGTTGTGAAGGTAAATTATCGGGGGTGCCAAAACCATCGTCAAGCCCAAGGTTTTTATAACCAAATTCGGTTTGTAAATAATAAATCAAGCCCAGGGTATGTAATTTAGCTTTGGCGTAAAACGCCTCGCGATTTTCAGGCTTTAAATCGTTTGCGGTTACCGGGTATTGAGTGCCGCAAATCCATTTAATCATGTATTTATCATTAGGTAGTTTGCCTTCGTTAAGCATTTGCCCGATGTTTTTACCTTTCAAACAAGCATACCTTGAAGGATCGTATCCTTCCGGGCGGGCAATTGTTTTATCGGCCGATTTGCCAAAATCTTTTAAAACAGCAATCCAGTTCAGATCCTGAATTTGTGGTGATGCGTTTTCAGGAGCGAGCACTTCGCCCGTTTCTTTTTTGGCATCGAAGCCGTAAATCAACTTTTCGCCGGCCTTCAGGGCAACATCTCCCATTTCGGTGGCGTCAATAACCACTTTGGCTTTTATTGTTGTTGTTTTACCATCAAGCGTGGCGCTCACATCCCAGCCGGTTCCATCTTTTTTTATGCTGATGAACGGGCTGTTTAATTTTACCGTGAGGCTTTTTACAGTATCGGTTATTTTTTTGAGGATAGCTGCGCCGGTATAAGGTTCAAACCTTAGTACGGCGTTGTAAGTTGTATCGTAGCCCGGAGCCTTAGCATAAAATTCGCGTACCCTTCGCCTGAACTCGCCCCAGATGCCGGTTGGCAAATTGCGGTTACCGTCTAACACGCAAATCCCGCCCGAGGTAAGACTGCCGCCAAGCCATGGGCCCTGCTCAATCAGCATTGTTTTCAGTTTGCTTCGTGCCCCCTGTATAGCCGCTGCGGTTCCGCTGGCGCTGCCGCCTATTACCAATATGTCGGTTTTAATGGTTTGGGCAAAGGATTGTGTACAATTAAATATTAAAAGTACAAACAGTAACTTTTTTATCATCAGTTAAATCTACAGAACGCTAAAATAAGCAAGGCAGATATAATAAAACAATTGTTTTGGTTTTGTGAACTAAAAACAGCAACCGGCCTTGGCTATCTCCTGATATCATAAAGAGCACTTATTGATAATTGTCACTATGATATTGTAACAAATGTCCTCTTAGCCCGAACGGAGGCAATCTACCTTTGACTTATTAAATTAAAATAAAATGAAAAAACTAATTTTGATCACAGCGTTTGCCATCATATCCATGGCTGCCAATAGTAAAAATGCTACGCTTGCAACAGTAACCGATAAGCCCCTGGAAAATAATTTAAAGCGCCACTCAATAGTTAGTGCGCACAATAATACCCTTCAGGATTCTTCAGCATTGAAGGTGGTTAACAGCTTCTTTGATAAATTCAGGAAGGGTGCTACGCCAGACGAACTGGCGGCCTGTTTTGATGAACAAGCTGAGTACTTTATTCCCGGCGATACCAAAAATGTACCCTGGATTGGTAAAAGGGTTGGCAGAGCTGCCATCAGCGAAAGTTTCCGCTTACTTAAAGCAAACATTCAACCCGAAAAACTGATCTTTACCGATATACTGGCTAAAGGCGACCGCGTGGTTATTCTCGGATATCTTGAATCCCGCATGAAAAAAAACAACAAGCAAATGAAGTCTGAGTTCAGTATTGATATTATTGTTAAAAATGGCCTGCTTACCCGTTATCATCTCCTGGAGGATTCTTTTGAAGTTGCTGATAAGACCAAACTTTAAAATTATACAATTAAATAAGGCGGCTTCTGTTTTAGAGGCCGCCTTTTTGATTTATAATATCCTTCGTGATTGACTATAGTAATTAAATGATACCATTCAAAAAAACACCTGCACGGATTAACCGGCATCTCCATGCGAACCCTGTATAATTGAAGAGCTTCTCTTTCCGGCATGTTTTCGGACCCGACTAAGTGTTTCACGGGTAAGCCCAAGGAAGGAAGCGATCATATAAAGCGGAATTCTATTATATAAAGTTGGATATTGGCTAACAAAATTTTCATATCGAATCTCAGCAGTTTCGCTGATATTGCTGTAAATCCGATTCTGATGAGCTTCGAAATTCCTGGCGGTGAGATTGTCAATAATCTGCTTAAAGTTGGGGGCTGCTTCCAGCACCAAATTCCATTTTTCTTTTGTAAACCTGATCAGCTCGCTATCCTCAAGTGCTTCTATATAACAAAGAGAAGGCTGGCCAGACATAAAGCTTGTAAAATCGGAGATCCACCAGTTCTCAATAGCGAATTTCATCACATGTTCTTCCCCGCCCGCACTTACGCGGAACAAACGGAAACTCCCCTTAACAACAAATCCGATAAAATCACTAACCTCACCTTCTTCAAGCAGGTATTGATTTTTCCGGATTCTTTTTTGTACCGAAGCATTTGCAAGCAACTTCAGTTCCTGGCTTGTCAATGTTCCTTTTTCATGAAGATATTCTACAAATGATGCAAGCATTTGAGCGCCTTTTTAGCAAAGCTATTTAAAAGGAGCAGCATTTTTTTGATGTTAGCACCAATATGTTGCTAAAATGACGCTAAAGCGAATTAGGTGTTAGCTGTGGAATTACGGGCGGCACAATAATGCCGCCCGTGGGATGATTATTTCATTAAATTGATATTGGTCAGCCCGCCATCTGATAAAATTTCTGTACCAACGATAAAGGCGGAATCATCTGATGCCAGGAAAGCGGCAGCTTTGCCAATGTCGCCGGATGTGCCCATCCTGCCAACAGGTGTTATATCAACCCACATTTTCTTAACAAAGTCCACCTGTTCGTCCGGTACTATCTTTCCAAATACCGGGGTGTCGATTGATCCCGGAGACAAGGTGTTTACCCTGATCCTTCTTGAAAGGAGATCAAGTGATAAGCCTTTGGCAAGCGAAATCACGGCGGCCTTGGCAGCGCCGTAAATAGTCATGCCGGGCGCTGCACGGTGGGCAGCGCTTGACCCGATAAGGATAACGGATGCCCCGTCATTCAGGTAAGGCAAAGCTTTTTTCACCGAAAAATAGGTACTTTTAAGGTTAAGGTCCATATAAAGGTCATAGTTTTCCTCGGTCACATCATCTATTCCTGACATTTTCTGCCCGTCAACAATGCCACCGGCATTCACTACAAGCGTATCGATCTTACCGAATCTTTCGGCCGTTATCCTGAACACATTCTCCAGATCGTCTAAATTGGTCACATCGCCTTTTAATCCGATAAATCCATCACCCAATTGTTTTGCAGCGCTGTCAAGCGTGGCCTGGTTCCTTCCCGTAATCACACCAGTGGCACCTTCGTTCTTTAATGCCTCGGCTACGCCGAATCCTATCCCGCTATTACCTCCGGTAACAACGGCAACTTTGTTTATTAACTTCATTTTTTTGTTATCTGTTATTGTTCAAAGTTGACGAGTTCCCGGCAGTAGAAAAAAGACATTTGTAACCAAATCACTGTGACAAATGTCAATAAATTCAAACCAGATACGGAGCGTTACCGGTTAAAGCGATGCGATAACAGATGCCTGCCTCATGGTGCTCCTGATGTAGTTTATCCAATCCTCTATAAGCCCCAAAGCCATCTGTGACTATTTTCGCATCAGCACTCACAGTTTCGGCTATAACCGGCTTTATATTGACTTTATTTGCCTTTTCTATCACCTTTAATTTTATCCTTCCGTTTCGCTCCAATAAGCCAATAACCGGTTGCTTATGTTCCATCCCGGTAACCTGGGTCCCCTTTTCTTTGCGCTCATCCCGTTTTTTCTTTGAGTGATTACGCATTGCCCCGCCCAGATAGGTCTCATCTATTTCAACTATCCCATTAAAAAGGTCTTTATCTTCTCCTTCCTGCATCGCTTTACGGATACGCATCTGTAAATACCAGCCTGTTTTTCGGTTGATACCTAAATCCCTGGCAAGTTGGCGGGCAGATAAGCCTTTTTTAGCATTCAAGATTAAACTAATAGCCAGGAACCATTGGGGTAAAGGCAGCTTCGTATCTTCGAAAATAGTCCCGACCAATACACTGTAGCTGCGATTGCACTCATGGCATTGATGCCGATGGGTGGCTGTACGTTTACTGCTTCGCTTCCCCCCACAATAAGGGCATGTAGGCTCTGCCTGCCACCTTATGTGCTCAAGATAGTTTATACAGGTAGCTTGATCCGGAAATTTATTAATCGTCTCTATTATGTTCATCTCCATAAAGATACGTATTTTTTATGTCAATTTATGGGCTATTACTCTCCCAAGAGCGGCGATATCAAATACCGCGACCTGAACGGCGACGGAAAAATTGATGGTGCGGATCAAACTTTTTTGGGCAATCCGGGCATCCCGCAAATAGTTTACGGTTTCGGTATATCCACTACCTATAAAAACTTCGACCTGTCGGGATTTTTCCAGGGACAGGCCAAGGTTTCTTTCATGAGTGATGCTGCCCGTACAGCGCCGTTTATCAAAAGCCCGGATTCGTACTTTACCGGTAATACGCAGTTATTGAAAGCTTATGCCGATGATCATTGGTCGGAAGATAACCAGAACCTTTACGCCCTTTATCCAAGGCTGGGGCCGGATGGCGCGGTGATTGAAAATAACCGCCAGTCAAGTTCATGGTGGCTGCGCGATGGTAGTTTTCTTCGCCTTAAATCAATAGAGTTCGGCTATTCCTTACCAACGCAATGGACCAAGGCGCTCAATGTTAAAAAAGCGAGGATTTATTTTAACGGGCTTAACCTGCTTACCTGGAGCCCTTTCAAACTCTGGGATCCGGAACAGGGAGGGAATGCCTTTGCCTACCCGGTGCAAAAAGTATTTAACGTAGGCCTTAACGTGAACCTGTAATATTTAACAAAGACATTAATTTGATATGAAAATACACTTCAAATACATATTGGTCGCATTACTGGCAACAGGTTTCCTTGGTTGCAAGAAATACCTTGATGTTACCCCCGATAACGTAGGAACCATAGATTACGCCTTCCTCAACCGCAACGAGGCCGAAAATTACCTCTTTACCTGCTACGCTACTTTACAGCAGCTACGCTACCCGCAAAACGATGGCGGCTTCACCAATTCGGGCGAGGTAATTTTTCCTAATAACCTGAGCGATAACCAGGGCATCGACCCAACCGGCTTTAACCTCATCCGCGGAACACAGAATACCCAAAACCCCGGCTTAAATTATTGGAACGGCGAAAACGGTGGCCAATCAACCTTTAAAGCCCTGCGCCGCTGCAATACAATGCTCGAGAATATCGACAAGCCTACCGACCTGACTGCCGGTGAAAAGAAACGCTGGATAGCCGAGGTTAAATTCCTGAAAGCGTACTATCATTTTTACCTGTTCAGGATGTATGGCGCCATCCCTATCATCGATAAAAACCTGCCTATCACCAGTTCGCAGGAGGATGTAGATATTAAAAGGGCACCGGTAGATTCGGTGGTGAACTACATGGTGCGCCTGCTTGAACAGGCCGCTCCCGATCTGCCAGAGGTGATCAGCAACCAGGCTACCGAGTTAGGGCGCATTACCAAACCTATCGCCCTATCGGTAAAAGCGCAGATTTTGGCTACGGCTGCCAGTCCGCTTTATAATGGTAACCCAGATTACGCAAGTGTGAAAAACAAAGACGGACAAGCTTTATTTAGTTCGGCCTATGATGGTACCAAATGGGATAAAGCCGCGGCAGCTTGTTTGGAAGCCATAACAGATTGCGAAGCGAATAGCATCAGGCTAAGCAGATTTACAGCCCCCGCCAATATCCCCGGAAACTTAACCGACTCGCTAAAACAAGTTTTAACCCTGCAAACAGCCATCACTGCCGAGTGGCAGCTTAACCCGGAACTGATCTGGGCCTTAAGCCCTACTTTCCCGGTACAAAGTTTTTGTATGCCGAGGTTAACCGCGGCTTCGGCCGCTACCGCAATTTTCCAGGGAACTTTCGCGCCGCCTATTTCTGAGCAGGAATTATTTTATACCAACAAAGGTTTGCCTATTGATCAGGATGCAAGCTACAAGCTAAGCCGTTTTGTGATGTGGGAACGCCAGAACGAGTTCGCCTACGGCTTCAGTAACCCTAAAACGTTTACCATATGGGGATCTAACAAAGCGCAGCCGCAGGATGTACAGCTACCACTTTCATCGCCTGTGGGTACGGTGGTTGGTGATTGGATTAACCTGGGCAATTACCGCTATCCTGATCCGCCATCGGGTGCCTCGCCTACTACCATCACCGCTGCCGACAGGGCCTTTGTTGCCGCCGGTGTTGAGTTTAAAGTTGCCATAGCGGCGCCTGCCATCCATTTTATAAGGGTAGCTGTAGCCAATGTATGGTCGGGCGGAGATTCGGCACACATTATGGAATTATCTTTTTATGGCAAGCCCGAGTAATTAACCATTAAAACTTTAGCAATGAAAAAATTGATCTATATACTTTGCTGCTGCTTTATGCTGATAGCGGTTTACAGCTGCAAAAAAAATCACCAAACCGATTTCAGAAATTTTTTGGGCGATCATGAAGTTGTTTACACCGGCTCGGTTGGCAAGGTAACCATCCAACCCGGTAACCTGGAGATAGGGCTGAAATGGGCTGCCAGCAGCGACCCATCCATCACCAAATATGTAATTTACTATAACAACAAAGCCGATTCGAGCGTGGTAAACATCAGCGGGAAAACTGATACCATCAGGGCGGTTATTAAAAACCTGGCCGAGTATACTTATTCATTCACCATATACTCGTATGATGCTAAGGGCAACAGATCGATCCCTACCGAGATCAATAACGCCAAGGTTTATGGGCCGCTTTATATCGGCACTTTGCAAAACCGCAGTTATAACGCAACAAGGCGAAAATCATTTGCGCGGGAATTGGAAACACTGATCGGCGAAGGTTACCTGCTGTCTCTGTCTGAACAGGATATGGAACCGGTATTAGGCGCTTTATCCGCCACGGGCCGCCTGTGGATCAGTGAGGCGACTATCGACGGATTGATCGATCAGGAAGAAAAAGCCGTGTTTACCTACCTGCGCAGAATGGCTGGCCTGTTGCAGTTGATCGCTACAGAACAAGGCAAAAAGGATCTGCAGAAATTCATGAAAACCTTAAAATAAAGTTCGCATATATATCAAAAATGGGAAGAAGAGTATGCCCGGCAAATTGTGGAAATAGAACGGAAGAATAATCGATCAATAAGTCTCCTTACAAGCCTTCGAAATACTGACTTTTCAAACTCACACTTATGCAATTTTAACAATTGCCATTCAATTAGTTGTGAAAATAAAAAAGCGAAAACAAGCATTCGTTTGCTCATTTTCGCTTTTAGCGGAATGGACGGGACTCGAACCCGCGACCCCATGCGTGACAGGCATGTATTCTAACCGGCTGAACTACCACTCCTCCGTTTGGGAGTGCAAATATACAAACCGTTTTGGTTTATGCAAATTGTTTTTTCTTAAAAAGCAGAAAAAAAATTTGACATATAAAAAAAGCGCCTTAATCAATGATTAAGGCGCTTTTTAACAAGATTTGAATCTTTTCTTGCGGAATGGACGGGACTCGAACCCGCGACCCCATGCGTGACAGGCATGTATTCTAACCGGCTGAACTACCACTCCTCCCGTTTGGGTGTGCAAATATACAAACCATTTTATTCCACGCAAATTGTTTTTTTAAAAACAATCAAAATATTAAATTTTAAATTATGCAGGTGTTTTTAACATTCCGTTAAAGTGCTGTTTATCAAATTTTAGCATATGCCGATTAAGAAAAACGCTCAAAAGCTTATCGCACATCAAAACTAAAATATTGACTTGCCACATCGCCCGATGGGGTGATGCCTTGTATAATTCCGATGTATTTGCCGGCTATATCCGAGGTATAAAATGAAACCTCGCTTTTTTGCTCCGGTACTGTATTGATATCAGGAGCCCAGTAAAGCGTGGTTCTAAAATCGGGCAACCTGCTTTTACCTGTAGCATCGGTGTCATAAGCGGGCGAATAAAACTCGCGCTGAAGCTGTAAACCTTCATAATCAAGTACAACTGCATGCGGATCCATTTCAACGCCTCCCAGGTCGCCTTTGTAGGTTGTAAAACTTAGTATACCCTCGTGTACCGATGGGCCCCAGTAATACCTGTATGGTACATCCTCAAGCTTTCGTATTTTTAAAGGATCGATAGCCATTACCTTATCAATATTAAATACTGGTACATCATCCAGCAAAACCAGTGGGTCGCCGTCAAGAAAGCCCTTTTCGTTCAGCACTTTTATGTGGTATCGTTTTTGCGATTTGTTGACCCATACCTCTCTTACGTACTCCCGCAGCACTTCTTCCATGGTAGTAAAACGGGTGTAATTATCCAGGAGATAGGTTTTAAACGGAGTTGCATAAAAACCCGAGCTATCAACCCGCGGTTCATAAAAATTCCTGATTTTGGCACCCGAGTATGTGTTTTGAACCTGCACGGCAAGGTTATGCTCTTCAATCGATTTTCGCATGGCGGCAAGCAACTGAAACTTAGGCTCGGTATATGCCGAGTATTGTTCAGAAAAAGGGCTTAAAATGTCGATACGATAGGTCGAGTCGCGCTCGGTATTGGTTTGGGCTACTATTTCGCCGGGGCCAAACAACTGCGCTGTGTTGAAGATAATTTTACCGGTAGTATCACTATTGGCTGCAAACAATTGTACTCTTTTGCCGGGAACGCTTAAATAGGTCACCACATCTTTTGCAGGAGTACCCGTTATGGTGTTGGTTACTTTTCCGGTTATCAGGTGGCCGTCATGTTCGGGCAAAAAGGTAAAAGCAGGCGTTTTGTTGCTTAATACGTTACTCCACATAAATCTTCTCCAACCCTGCGAAAGCATCAGGTTATCAAGGGCCGTATTTGCTTCGTTGTTGTTATTATTCATATAGTAAGCTGCCGAGTCAATATTACCCCTTAAGTCTGCTCGTAACCACATATAACTGAATATATCGCCGGCATCAACCTGCTGCAGCGAGTCGATCCGGTAAACCGACATAGATAAGTTTGCTGCCAGCGGCTTCCCGGCCATGTCATTTGCCGAAATGCTTACGTTCACTTTCTTTCTTTGCGCGTATTGCGTTTGGTTAGCAGTGGTTTCAAGTATCACCTGTTTTTTTGGGCGTTTAAAATAAAGGCGTTCGCAAACGGGGTGTTTTGCATCATCAAAAATTGTAATGTGCGAGATCCCTTCGCCCAGTTTAGCCTTATCAATATTAAAGTGGGCTGTGCCGTCGTTAACAGATGCACTTTCGGCTATTGAAACAGATTGCCTGGTGTGTGCCAAAAGATAAACAGCGCCCGCATTAACATTTTTAATCTTTACTGTTACATCCAACGCCGGACCTCCGTTATCGTTCAATGTCATTACAAAACCCGCATTATTAGCCACCGGTAGTTCTTTAATTACAGGCGCGCCCTTATCCGTTTTAATTATGGCTTTGTACGTATCGCCTTCAAGCGGCGTAAAAATGAAACTGCCTATACCAAATTTTAAAGGCCTGAAACGTGCCACAGTATCGTTTCGCTGGTTTATAATGGTTCCGTTAAAGTTATTTACAGCGCCGTTTTCATTGCTCAGCTTAAACGCTACCTTGCCGGCTATACCGTTAACCAGGTTGCCTCCCTCCGGAAAAAACTGAACATCATAACCCAACGTGGCTTTCGCAGCAACATCTGGTGTTTTAAGCGGATTAACGATGGTTATGCTTTTTTCAAAATAATAATCAGCATTAAAATTTTTCATCCAGCTGGTATACGCACGCAGCTTATAGTTGCCGTTGGTTAATGATACGGGTATGTATAACGAGCCGTTGCCCAGACCCTTGCTTACGGCAATTTTGGCTTGCATTACGGCGTTTTGTTTACCGTCGAGCACATCGATATAGGCAACACGGCTTAAATCAAGCGGGGTATGATTACCTGCATTAACAATATAGGCTTTAAACCATAAAACCTCGCCGGGTATATAGGTGCTTTTATCGGTATGTATAAATATCTTTTCCTGGATGGTTGATTGCCCGTATTGGTTAAGGCTTTTCGTAATCTGATCTGTTACCTGGGCAAAAGAGGTTGCCTGCAAAAACAATAATGCCGAAAATGAAAAAGCAATAATCAGGGCAACTTGTTTAATTTTACTCATAGTTTGAAAGCTTATTGTATATCCGGGCATTATTTTCATTTTTTTTCGGTCCAAAATGATGGTGCCTGCACTCGTCCCCTGATCCTGCAATCGGTGCACTCAATGGTCGAGTAGGTGAAGCCTATAATACTCCTCGCCTGTGTTATATCAAGTATCGGAACTCCTGTGCCATTAACAATGAGGTTTTTTACATCGTCTTCCTTTGTTTTAGGGTTAACAAACAAAGCCGAATCGGCAGGGCCGCAATCGTATGGATATGTAGCAGTCCATTCTCTTGGTATATCGGTATTATCAATAAACACCCTTTTGGTTTGGATATTGGTTACACTTATATAACCAATAACAGGTTCGGTAGCATCCTTCAAATTGTGAACGTTGCCGGTTAGCTGGCTGGGCTGGGCATCAAATATGCTGCCTAACTGCTCGGTGTTTTTTTTTAAATTTTCCCAAAACTGGTAGGCTTCCTTGGTAAGTGCATACTGTTTTAACAATATGGTATACCGCATTTCAATTTTTTCAGAAGTGGCTGCGATAGTTGTTATCGGTTGCTGAAAAATAACATCCTGCGATAGTTTGGCCGAAGAGCCCAAAACTATTGTAGTTGATTTGTCGCCGGCAAAGCAATAGTAATTCTGCTCGGCCACGGTTCTGGGAACCACGCCCTTAATTACCTGGTCAACCATATACGATGACTGGTACCGGGCGTGGAAGCGCCAGGCTTCTTCATAAGCCCAACGGTAGTACCTTGTGCTGTTTGTAGCATCATGTGTATTTGCATAAACCTGCAGGGTGTTGTTTTTTACCGTAAAACCAATGCTATCAATTGGCTGTGTTTTCTTTACCTCAACATAATCCGAGGCATATTCTTTGTTATCGCCGGTAACTATATGCAGGCGATATTTTTTTGATGCATCCAAACTAAGGCGTGGCGCAACATAATATCCGTTACCCTGGGGGGTAAGCAAAATGGTTGATCCGCCTTCGGCTTCAACCTGTACCGTGCAGTTATCAACCCCGTTGGTTTTTACGCTGCTTGATATATTTACCGTTTTGCTTAGTTTAACGATGGTCGAGTCGTTGCCGTTATTAATCATACCCTCCACCACAAAATAGCTGTTAGGCGCTGTAATTACGCCGGGATTGTAAGGTTTTTTACAGGTGCTGAGTATTGTGCCTATTAACAGGCATCCCCAAAAACTATATTTCTTTATCTTTTCCATTACTTAAAACCTGATATTGTAATTGATAAACGGGATTGGCTTGGCAAATATGGACAGTTTATAGCCCGTAATTACGCCACCCTGCTCGGTAAAATACGTTGAATACGCGTTTTGCCGTCCTGTTAAATTGTATACACCGATAGTGAACGAATTATGCGTTAACTGGTGCACCTTATGATTGCCCTCGATATTCATTGAAAAATCTGAGCGGAAATAATCGGGAATCCGGTATGCATTCCTGTCCGAATAAAATACCCGTTCCGAGCCGCCATATTCGTATTTAGCTATAGGTAGGGTTATTGGTCGGCCGGTACTGTAGGTAACATTTAATGATACGCTGAACCGGTGCGAAAACCTGTAATTGCCAATAAAATTAAAATCGTGAGGCTTATCAAAATTGGCCGGATAGTAGGCACCTCCATTAATAAGTTCGCCGGCGTTGGGGTCGTTTTGCCGTAAAAAGGTACGCGAGTAGGTATAGCTTATCCAGCCATTAGCCTTACCTGTGGTTTTTTTAATCAACAGCTCAACGCCATAAGCCTTGCCCTCGGTGCCTATCACATCGGTTTCGATATGGTGATTGAGTACCAGGTTGGCACCGCTTTTATAATCGAGGTAATCGCGCAGCCGTTTATAATAAACTTCAACCGATGTTTCGATGGTGTTTGATTTAAGATTGCGGTACAAACCAAGCGATACCTGGTCGCCGTACTGGGGTTTGATATTGGGATCGCTTAGTTGCCAAACATCTGTAGGCGCAATGGCCGTGGTGTTTGATAACAGGTGAATGTACTGACGCAATGTATTGTAACCGCCCTTTATAGAAAGATTATCACCCAACTGGTACCTTGCCGAAAGCCTGATTTCGGGGCCCGAATAGGTTTTGATAAACTTACCGCTGGCATAATTGGTACTATCTAAAAAATTTGAACTTGTTTTAGGCAGATTAGGCGCGTAACGGTAAACTGTTTGAGGGCCGAGGTAATTATAGATAGAATATCGTAAACCGCCGCTTATCGAAAAATCTTCATTAACATCAAACTTGTCGCCTAAGTAAACAGCACTTTCAAGCGCCTTTTGGGCTGCCACAACATCAGGTGCCACCAATGATTGAGCGCTGTTTGGCTGAAAATTACCCGGATGTAATTTATAATAGATGGAACTTACCCCAAAATCGATGGTGTTTTTACGATCTCGGTAATAAGTAAAATCGGCTTTAAAATTGCCTTGATTAACATCAAAATTAAGTTTATAGGCATTTACCGGGTTTACTGTGCTTGATATATCATACTGATACCTGTCGATACCGGTTGTTATAACGCTGAATAGTTTATTGTTGAAATTATGTTTCCACTTCAGGTTGATGTTTTTATTACTGTAACCGTATGATGTATCGCTGTTAAGCTTAAACTTATCCCTGCTAAGATAGGTGGTTAAATACAAGCTGTTTTTATCATCAAACTGGTGGCTGATATCGAGGTTAACATCGTAAAACGAGGCCTGGCTGTGCTTATAGGCATCGGGCAGTAATTTAAGCAGCCAATCTGAATAGGTGGTACGGCCGCCAAACGAAAACGAGGTTTTATCTTTGATGATAGGCCCTTCAACATTAAGCCTGCTGGTTATTAAACCGATACCTGCCGAGCCAGTGAATTTCTTTTTATTACCATCGCGGTTGGTAACATCCAAAACGGATGATAAACGCCCGCCAAATCTTTCGGGGATGCTGCTTTTGTACAGTTCAATATCCTTAACTATGTCGGGGTTAAATGATGAGAAGAAGCCAAAAAAGTGCGATGGGTTATAAATAGTGGCATCGTTCATCAAAATAAGATTCTGATCGGCTGAGCCGCCGCGTACGTTGAAACCTGTTGTGGCTTCGCCTACCGATTGTACACCCGGCAGGGTTAATACAACCCGCAATATATCGGCCTCGCCAAATACGGTAGGCACCTGTTTGATGCTTTTTATATCCAGTTTATTTACGCCCAGCTGTACGTTGCGAACATTGGCCACTTTTTCGGCAGATATTTTCACCTCTTTTAAGCTGGTTACCTGCTCCTGCATCTCAATGATGATCTTACCATCCGAGTAAAGCATAATTTGCCTGCGGGTATCGCGCATGCCAATACCTCTTACGCTCAAAATTTGCCGGCCTTTAGGCAACCTGATAGTAAAATATCCAAACTGATCTGTAGCTACGCCGGTTTTGGTATTGGTTACATAAATGCTGGCCCCAACTATTGATTCGCCCGATTTTGCTTCCTTTACATAGCCCGATAAGGTAGCAGTACCCGCCTCGAAGGTATTGGTTTTTATACCTATTTCATATAACTTATTTTCGGTAGTGGCCTCCGGAATTTTACTGTCTTTATTGTTAAATGCATTATCTATATCTGTTGATGACACGCCGGTGTTAGCCGTAGTGGCATTTGCAGGGGTAATATCAAAATAACCAACGGCCAGCCCGGTTTGTATTTCGCGGCCCCTGGTTAAAAAAACCTGTTGCTGTTTGGTTATGGCATATCTGTAAACAGTATTTTTAAAAGCAAGGCCCAATATGGTTTCAAGCGGTTTATCGTTTACCTGGAGGGTAACCTTTAAACTATCAAACTGCATCGGATCATAAAAAAAACGATAGCCCGATTTGGCCTCCAGTTCTGTTGCAAATTGTTCAATGTTAGCCTGCTGAAAGTTTACACTTAATAATTTTACAGCGGCTTGCTGCGCGTGGGCCGTTTTTAATAAAATCAGAAAACAGAAACTTAGAAAGTAAATTTTTTTCATCCGATTGGTTTATTTTTCTGCCTGTATCTGTTAAAGGCGGTAATATTTTTTAGGCTCTGAAAACCTGCTGCATTAATTAACCAAATGATCATAGTAAGCTCCGATACCGGTCATGGCCGGTTCCGGGTTTTCGCGATAGTCGATATTGCTGGTTTTGATATATTGGCGCAGCTCTTTCTTTTTATCCTTCAAAAGATCGAGCAGGGCTCCCTTGCCGCCAAAACCAAAGTAGTCATTCCCTTTTTTGAGATAATAATCGGTGGTTTCGGTAAATAAAGTTTCGATGGTTACGGCAGCCGTAACGTTTTGAATAGCTTTGGCCCTTTTTACCAGTATACTTATATTTTTACCGGCATACAACTGGTCGTAAAAGCCGGCAGATACAGGATGTTTGCCGGCAGCATCGGCATTGATATAAACAAAATGGTGATTATGAAGCCAAAATTCGGATACCCGGTTGCTTAACAGCGAAATTTTGGTAAAATGGTTATAAAGCAGGATTACCACAACATCTTTATTGATATCATACAACATAGGTACGTTGTAGTAAATAACGCCATCGTATTTTACCGAGCCCGGGGTAAACTCTCTGATATTAAAAACATAGGCGTTGCCTTTTATAACAGGATCATAAAATTCATACTCCGGCCCGTTATACAGATGCGACTGCCTGTCTATGGCGGTGTAATAATTGGCAACTATATGATTAAGCGCCACGCTGTCTGTTGCCATTTGTGCCGATGCTTTTTCGGCAGAGATAATGGCCCAGGCAACAAATAAGGTTAGGAGGATTTTTTTGGTCATTTAGACTGCAATAAAAATGGAATTTACATGACTTTGAGGGAAATAGGAAATATGTGACGTTAAAAGTTGTATTATTTATGTTACAGGGCAATAACAATCCAGATCTTCTTTACATAAAAGGACGTCCTCTTAATTGATAATTCTAAAATCAAAACGATATAGGTGTCTTTTTATCATACATTAGTAAACAATGCTTTTCAATATGATTACATCAACTAAATTGGCGATATATTCAAAGTATCACGGCGATGGCGATATGTGGGTCAGGTTAGGGACGCTGGAAGAAAAATTAATTTTGGGTTATGACGACTGGAAATTGATTGACAGCTTAACAGAAGACTTGAATCTTAGTAAAAACGTTAAAACCTCCAGAGAATATCAGGACAAATTGCAAAATACGATAGCTCAATGCTGCGACAATGCGGCTACCATCGCATATTTAATTCAAATTGCGTCAGAACACTAAGTTGTTTTAGGCGTCTTTAAGCATTTTAACTGATATAAGTTTTCCCTGCTAACGCACGCTCGCCCTCTGGTGCGCGGTTGCCGCGCGTTCCCCGCATGCAAAGTAATAAAACATGCCATTCCGCCACGTAAGTATTTTTACTAAAGCAGGTATTATCCCAACAAAAAAAGGCCTATCCATAACAGATAAGCCCCTCAATATTTAAAAGCTGATTAATTTAAGCCAGCTTACGTTTAACTTCCACATTCTCGTAAGCTTCAACAATGTCGCCTACTTCAATATTGTTAAAGTTAGCAATGTTTAAACCGCACTCGTAACCCTGGCTTACTTCTTTCACATCATCTTTATATCGTTTCAGTGAAGCCAGTTCGCCGGTGTAAATTACCACACCATCGCGGATGATGCGGATCTTGCTGTTACGGTTAATTTTACCATCCAACACCATACAACCTGCAATGGTACCAACCTTGCTGATCTTGAAAGTTTCGCGGATCTCAACGTTAGCCACAATCTTCTCCTCAAAGGTTGGCGCAAGCATACCTTCCATCGCCGCTTTGATCTCGTTGATCGCGTCGTAGATGATCGAGTACAGCCTGATATCGATCTGCTCGGCTTCGGCCAGTTTACGTGCACCTGTTGATGGGCGTACCTGGAAACCGATAATGATCGCATCAGATGCTGATGCAAGCAATACGTCTGATTCGGAGATCTGACCCACGGCTTTCGAAATGATGTTCACCTGGATCTGCTCGGTAGATAGTTTCAGTAATGAATCTGATAAGGCCTCGATCGAACCATCCACGTCACCTTTAACAATGATGTTAAGTTCCTTAAAGTTACCAACTGCCAACCTGCGGCCAATCTCATCAAGGGTGATGTGTTTCTGGGTACGTAAGCCCTGCTCGCGTTGTAACTGCAAACGTTTGTTGGCAATTTCACGTGCTTCAACTTCGCTTTCAAGCGCGTTGAATTTATCGCCCGCGGTTGGTGCGCCCTGCATACCCAACACCTGTACCGGTGTTGAAGGCCCTGCCGAATCTACACGCTGGCCGCGCTCGTTGGTTAAGGCTTTTACACGCCCGCTGTAACAGCCTGCAAGTATCGGATCGCCCACTTTTAAGCGGCCTGATTGTACCAATACCGTTGTTACAATACCACGGCCTTTATCCAGCGCAGCCTCAATAACAGTACCCACGGCACGTTTATTAGGGTTGGCTTTCAATTCAAGGATCTCGGCTTCAAGCAATACTTTTTCCAACAATAGGTCAACATTTAAGCCTGTTTTGGCTGATATTTCCTGCGATTGGTATTTACCGCCCCACTCTTCAACCAAAATATTCATAGCCGATAATTGTTCCCTTACCTTATCGGCGTTGGCACCCGGCTTATCAATTTTGTTAAAGGCGAAGATGATCGGTGCGCCTGCAGCCTGCGCGTGGTTTATGGCCTCGCGGGTTTGCGGCATCACGCTATCATCGGCAGCTATCACTATAATAACTATATCCGTAACCTGTGCACCCCTGGCACGCATAGCGGTAAACGCTTCGTGACCCGGTGTATCCAGGAAGGTGATCTTTCCTTTATTATCTGGCAAGGTTACCTCGTAGGCACCAATGTGCTGGGTAATACCACCCGCTTCGCCGCCAATTACGTTGGTTTTACGGATAAAATCCAACAATGAGGTTTTACCGTGGTCAACGTGGCCCATGATGGTTACTATAGGAGCACGTGGCACCAGATCGGCCGGATCATCGGGTTGGTCAAGGTTGGCTTCCTCATCCTGTGGTTTAACAAATTCAACCTGGTAGCCAAACTCGTCGGCCACGATAGAAAGTGTTTCGGCATCAAGCCTTTGGTTAATGGATACGAACATACCCAGGCTCATACAGGTTGAAATAATCTGCGTTACAGATACATCCATCATGCTGGCCAACTCGTTGGCAGTTACGAATTCGGTAACCTTCAATACTTTTGATTGAAGTTCCTGCTCCATTGCCAGTTCTTCGGCACTTGCGGCAACATCATCACGTTTTTGACGACGGAATTTGGCACGTTGTGCAAACTTGCCCGATTTACCCGCGCCGCTTAAACGTGCAAGGGTAGCCTTAATCTGGTCTTGTATATCTTTTTCTGAAGGTTCTTCCTTCGGAGTTGTGTTTTGCGGCGGATTATTGCGGTTGTTCCTGAAATCCGGACGGTTAGCACCACCGTGATGACCACCGCCACCATGATGACCTCCACCTCCCTGGCCAGGAGCACTGTTACCAGGTGCACCGTGAGTACGGTTCCTGAAATCGGGACGGTTAGGATTGATAGTACCACCACCTTGCTGACCTTGCTGCTGATTACCGCCACCCTGCTGGCCATGCTGACCGTGAGGATGGTTACCACCACCTTGCTGCGGACCTCCCTGGTTATCCTTACGCTTGCGTTTGCGTTTATGATCGGCCTGGTTATTATTTGAGTTTGATGACGAAGCCACCGGGTTGCGTTTTGGCGCATTTACCGGTAACTGGATCTTACCAATAATATTCGGTCCGGTTAAGCGCTCGGCTTTAGCACGGATCACATCTGGTTCCTGGTTATCATCAGCTGCGGCCGGTGTTTCGGCAGGGGCGGCTGGTGCTACAGGCGCAGGAGTTTGCGCAGCCGCAGCTGGTGCCGGCGCCTGGGCAACCGGGGCTTTCGGCTCTTCTGCCTTTGGTGCTTCGGCAACAGGTGCTTTAGGTGTTTCAACCTTAGGCGGTTCTGGTGCTGCCACCGGTTTTGGCGCCTCAACTTTTGGCTCAACAGGTGCGGGTGCAGGCGTTGCTGCAACCGGCTCTGGCTGTTTAACAACTTCCACAGGTTTCTCAACAGGTTTTTCGGCCTGCGGCTGTGGTTTAGCATTCAGGTTGTTAAGGTCAATTTTCCCAACTATCTTAACACCCGGTAATACGTCATTGCGCTCTTCAGAACGGGCAGGGGCCTGTGCAGCCGGAGCTGCAGGCTCGGCAGCAGGTTTAGGTTTTTCAACCTGTGGCTGTGCAAATTGCCCTGCGTTCTTGATCAGTATCTCTTCGTTCTCAAAATCGCGCGAACGGCGGTTCTCAACCGGCTTTTCAGGAAACTGTGCAGCAGGCTCTTCTTTCCTTATCTTTCCGATACTGATCTGCTTAGCTTCCTCCTTAATACTTTTGTCAACAGCAAATTCCTTCAACAGCGCGTTGTACATGTCGTTATCCAGCTTGGCCATAGGATGCTTGTCAACCTTGTATCCTTTGGTTGCTAAATAATCGACAAGGGTACCCATGCCAATGTTCAGTTCTTTTACTGCTTTAATTAATTTTATGGATTTGTCTTCTGACATTTATTATTACTTACTTTCTTCGCTTATTCGGGTGCAAAAATACGATTTTAATTTTGCTTATTATGATTATTCAAACTCTGCACTTAATATTGATAACACTTCTTTTACAGTTTCCTCCTCTAAATCGGTACGTTTTACCAATTCACCTACGGTTAAGGCTAAAACCGACTTGGCGGTATCTAAACCGATACGTTTAAATTCGTCAAGAATCCAGCTATCAATTTCGTCCGAGAATTCTTCAATGTCCACGTCTTCATCGTGCTCATCAGCCTCGCGGTAAACATCAATTTCGTATCCTGTCAATTTTCCTGCCAGTTTAATATTGTGTCCGCCTCTGCCGATTGCCAACGAAACCTGGTCGGGTTTCAGATACACTGCCGCTGTTTTTTTCTCATCATCTAACTTAATAGAAGTGATTTTAGCAGGCGATAATGCACGCTGAATATATAATTGAATATTGTTGGTAAAGTTAATTACGTCGATATTCTCGTTTTTCAACTCACGAACGATACCATGAATCCTCGAACCTTTCATACCTACGCAGGCACCAACCGGATCGATACGGTCGTCGTACGATTCTACGGCAACTTTTGCCCTCTCGCCCGGTTCGCGAACAATTTTTTTAATGGTGATCAAACCATCAAAAATCTCCGGAACTTCAAGCTCAAACAAACGCTGTAAAAACTCAGGTGCTGTACGCGAAATGATTATTTTAGGATTGCTGTTCAGCATATCTACCTTATGTACAACGGCTTTTACGCTGTCACCTTTCTTGAAAAAGTCGGCCGGGATCTGCTCTGTTTTTGGCAGTAACAGTTCATTGCCTTCGTCATCAAGTACCAAAGTTTCTTTTTTCCAAACCTGGTAAACCTCGCCGGTAACAATTTCGCCTACGCGGTCTTTATATTTTTTGAAGATCTCGTCTTTCTCTAATTCTAAAATTTTTGATACCAAAGTTTGGCGGGCGGCTAAGATAGCACGACGGCCAAAGCTCTCTAAAGTGATCTGTTCGATATAATCGTCGCCCACTTCAAGGTCGGCATCATAAAGGTGAGCCTCGGCTAATTCTATCTCCAGGTCATCGTCCTCACTAAAGCCATCTTCCATTACCTTACGGGTGCGCCAGATCTCCAGGTCACCATTATCGGTGTTCACAATTACGTCGCAATTTTCGTCCGTACCGTATTTTTTTCTGATCATGCTTCTGAAAACGTCTTCCAGTACGCTCATCATGGTAGGGCGGTCAATGTTCTTGAAATCTTTAAATTCCTGAAAAGAATCAATTAAATTAATATTGCTCATTTTTTACTTAAATGATATTAAAACCTTTGTTTCTGTTATTTGCTCAAACGGGATAACGCTTTCCATAACCTGCGCTTTTTTCCCTTTTTCTTTTACTGTTTCTTCAATGGTGATGGCATCTTCGGTAAGGCTGTTCAATATACCTTCACGTTTTGCGCCATCCTTCATTTTAATACCCAGGTTACGGCCAACATTTTTGGCGTATTGCCTTGGCGATGACAGCGGATAATCAATACCCGGCGATGAAACTTCGAGGTTATAAGCCGTTTCGATCACGTTTTCTTCCTCTAAATGGAAACCTACGTGCCTGCTTACCTTTACGCAATCATCAATACCAATACCGTTATCGCCATCAAGCAGAATGATCAGCTTGCCGTTACTGTGCATTTTAATGTCTACAATAAACAAGTCTGGCTTATCTGCTAATTTCTCTTCTACCAGTTCTTTTACCCTTTTTTCAATATTCATTACCCACCGGTGTTTTTGACAGAATAATTTTGATTGATAAAATAAAAGAGGGGACTAATTGCCCCCTCTTTTATTAATGGTTGCAAATATAATCAAAATTATTAAATTTTCAAGTACTTAGGTAGGTTATTGCTTAAAAATCAAATCTGTATAGTGCAGTGCACCTGGTTTGCTGCGGCTTTTTATCAAATTGGTAAGGGTGGTACCTGCTTCAAAATTATAGTAACGTAAAAAATAGGTTTGTTGTGTGGCGAAGGCGGTATCGGGCGTAAAAACAACTACATTGTTATTAACGGTATAATGTCCGGGTTGAACCGGCTGCAGGTTTTTTAAATCGGTATCGGCAGGCATGCGATAAACGGCCATCAGGGTTTGCCAGGCCTGGGCCGATGAATCGCGGTCGATATCGTTAATGATGGCTGCATCAAAACCTGTTATCTGTAACGACTTTTTATTATTGATGAGGCTGATATCCACTTTGGTAGCAGCGGTATCTGAAGCGCAGCCGGCAAGCATCACCATCAATAAAAACGCAAAAAAATATTTCATGAGGCAAGATAGCTTTTTGTAATAAAAAGATGCTTTTTAAGTTTACAATCCAAAACCTGTTACAATTGAAACTTAAGCTTTTATCCCTGTTTGTTTTTATGGTTGCCGGTTGCTTCTGCGCCCGCGCAGCCGCACCTCATCTGGACATGGCCCGGCTCAAAACCAAAGCCACGCAAAGCCTGATCTTTTGCAGGCAGCGCGGTTATAATATCCGCTATTGCATTTTAATTGACATGAGCCTGCCGTCGGGCATTAAGCGTTTTGCGGTTTGGGATTTTAAGAAGAACGATACACTGATAACCGGACTGGTTAGCCACGGCTGCGGCCGCAACCCATGGAGCGGCGTATGGTCAAAAGATAAGCCGGAGTTTAGCAACCTTGATGGCAGCCATTGTACTGCTTTAGGTAAATATGAGATAAATGGCAGGGCTTACAGCGCCTGGGGCATTCATGTAAAATATTATTTAAAAGGATTGGAAAGCACCAATAGCAATGCACTTGCCAGGCAGGTTGTTTTTCATTCGTGGGATCAGGTTGCCGAGGCCGAAGTTTATCCAAATGGTACGCCCGAGGGATGGGGTTGTCCGGCTATTTCAAATAATACGATGAAAGTGGTGGATGCTTTGTTAAGGAAGCAACGGAAGCATGTTTTGATGTGGGTGTATTAGCCCACCGGCCCCCTGAAGGGGGAGTTTAAAAGGCTCCGCAGTCTCGCGCTCGTTTGCAAACGAGTGCGTAACGCGGGTTTAAGTTTGTAACGCAATGGGGGTTGCAAACAAGCAAGCTGGCGGGCGTGTCTCCACGCCCGCTGGGAATTATACTTGCACTTAGCAGCCATCTTCCTTATTTTTGATATTACCGATGAAAGAAGCGTTCGAAAACTATCTCAACCAATATACCCAGCTCTCTGATGAAGAGATGAGGCAGATCCTTGATCTTGCCACCACACGGAAACTAAAACGCAATGAGGCCCTGCTCAGCGCAGGGCAAATTTGCCGCCATAAAATTTTTGTACTAAGCGGGATGCTAAGAAACTACGCCGTTAAAGAAGACGGCAGCGAACATATCCTCCAGTTCTCACCCGAAAGCAGCTGGACACTGGATGTTGAAAGCTATGATAGCCAGCAACCAGCCAAATACAATATCGCAGCCATAGAGCCCACCGAGGTATTATTGTGGAACAAAGCTGATTTTGACGGGCTTATTGCGGGGCTGCCTCAATTTAAACAGCATTCGCAGCAGCTGATATCGCGCAATATTTACAACAGCCGCCAGCGTATTTTAACAGCACTGAGCGGCTCTCCCGAAGAAAAATATGAGGATTTTGTAAAAACTTATCCTACCCTCCTGTCCCGTTTGCCCCTGCGAATGATAGCTGCATACCTGGGCGTATCCATCAAAACCCTTACCCGCCTCAGGCACAATCAGTTGCAATGATTTTAAATCATGGTCAGATGACCTCGTTTTTACGCATCGTTTCAGGCCAATTTTGTAGCTCACAAAATTTAATTGACCTATGCGTGTATTTGTTACAGGAGCTTCGGGATTCGTAGGCTCTGCAATTGTTAAAGAATTATTATCAGCCGGGCACAAGGTGTTGGGCATGGTTCGCTCGGATGCCGGTGCCGAAAAAGTAGCCGCCTTAGGTGCCGAAGTACACCGCGGCGATCTGTACGATCTGGAAAGTATTAAAAGCGGTGTTGCTGTTTGCGATGCTGTGATCCACACCGCCTTCAACCACGATTTTTCGAAATTTAAGGATAACTGCGAAACCGACAGGCTGGTTGTAGAAGCCATGGCCTCGGTACTGGAAGGCAGCGACCGCCCGCTGGTGGTTACCTCGGGCATTGGCCTGTTTAGCGAAGTGAGCCACAAAGTAACCGAGGATGAAAAACCATCGGTTGGCTCAGATGTAGTAGCCCGAATGGCATCTGAAGAAGCGGTGCGTGCAGCCCAGGCTAAAGGCGTAAATGCTTACACGTTAAGGCTGCCACCAACCACCCATGATGCCGGCGACCATGGCTTTGTACCGATGATCATTAATATGGCTAAAGAAAAAGGTGTTTCGGCTTATATTAATGGGGGCGCTAACCTTTGGCCCGCCGTTCACCGCCAGGATGCAGCCGTATTGTACAGATTGATTGTTGAGCAAAAGCCGGCCCTAAGAAACTACCATGCCGTTGCCGAAGAGGGTATCCCTTTTAAAGAAATAGCAACCGCCATTGGCGAAGGGCTAAACCTGCCGGTTGAAAGTAAAACCGGTGATGAGGTTGCTGCTCACTTTACCTGGTTCACCCATTTTGCAAGCATGAATTGTGAGGCTTCATCGGCTAAAACCAGCGAGGTTACTGGTTGGAAGCCTAAGCATATTGGATTGATGGAGGATTTGCAGGTTGGTGGATATTTCAATTAATCACTTATCTGCTGCAAACAAAATCAATGTCATGCTGAACTTGTTTCAGCACCCCACTCGCTAAGCAATCGTGCTAAGAAAATCGACTACCTGTCCTGTGGGATGCCGAAACAAGTTCGGCATGACGATGAGGTAAAAATAAACCCGCGCTCGTTTGCAACAGGCGCGGGTTTATTTTCCTACTTCTTCAACGTCCCCTCAAACAACTTATAGATTCGCTTATACTCATCAGCCCAACTACTCGGCTGTTCAAAACCGTGGTCCTCTACCGGGTACGAAGCCAGTTCCCAATTCTCTTTATGCAATTCGATAAGTTTTTGAGTCAGGCGGATAATATCCTGGTAATTCACATTCTGATCTATCATTCCATGCAGCATCAGCAGGTTGCCTTTTAAACCATTGGCAAAATAAATAGGCGAGCTTTTGCGATAAGCCTGCTCATCGGTAAAAGGTTCGTTCAGGATATTGGAAGTGTATTCGTGGTTATAGTGCGCCCAATCTGTAACTGAGCGGATAGCACCACCAGCCGCGAAAACATCGGGCTCGGTAAACATGCCCATCAGCGTAATAAAACCACCGTACGATCCGCCGTATAGTCCTACATGTTTTGGGTTAACGCCGTATTTATTGACTAACAGTTTCACTCCGTCTACCTGGTCGGTAAGGTCGCGGCCGCCCATGTGGCGGTAAATACCTGTGCGGAAATCGCGTCCATAGCCCGCGCTGGCGGTGTAGTCAATATCTAAAACGGTATAACCATTATCGGCCAGCATATTGTTAAACATATACTCGCGGAAATAATAGCTCCAGGAGTAAGTTACGTTTTGCAGGTAACCCGCACCATGTACAAATACCACGGCGGGCTTAGCCGGATCTGCTTTTTTAGGCTGATACAAACGCGCATAAACATCGGCGCCATAACGATTTTTAAAGCTGATGATCTCCGGATCGCGCCATGGATATGACAGGTATTCGGCCGACACTGAATTAGTTATTTTCACCGCTTTTGTACCCGGTTTGTTGGCCTGGATATACAACTCCCACGGACGGTTGGAGTAGGAGTAGCGGATAGCCAGCCACTTTTCATCAGGAGAAAGCGTTACCTCATTACCACCTTTCATACCGGTAATTTTAACCGGGGAACCGCCGGCAACCGGCATGCTATAGAAATGTGTAATACCAGGATGATCGATATTGGCGGTAAAGTAAAAAGTCTTTTTATCGTTGCTCAATTGCAGGGTTTGCACTTCCCACTTACCGCTGGTAAGTTGTTTTTTGGTGCCATTTTCTACATCAACTACATAAATATGCGAATAGCCGCTGGCCTCGCTCTGGTAGTAAAAATGAGTGGCATCAATAAAACCTGCATTGCCCGGATTATCAATACCCGGCCCGCCAATCCAGGCTTCGTCACGCTGACGGTCAAGTAGCGTAAGTTTACCGGTTACCGGATCAAGGCGCATGATCCAGCAATCTTTATTATCCTGCGATGAAATGATTACTACAGCATTACTGCCGCTTTCGTTCCATAAAACGCCATCAACGGTTACGGGCCTATCAGCATTTTGCTTTTGGCGTTCTTTCAGTTCATCAGGATAATCTTTCAGATAATCGGGCAGGTCTTTTATACCGGGAATATCTGAAGTGATGATGGGATAGTAAGCTTCGCGCCGTTTATCGTAAACAAAAGTTTCGGATGTTGAAGAGGCACGGCCTACTTTTGATCGATTAGGGATATCCTCCGTAAAACCCGAAGCGGTTACATAATTAGGCACAATAGCATTCTGCACACCATCCGCACGTTTGGTAAGCCTGTAGGTTATAAACCTGCCATCGGGGCTTAGCTTTACCCCACTTATCCGCTTATCGCCAATCACAATTTCCTTTAGCTTTTCGGGCTTCAGCAATTCTGTTTGGATCGAATCTTTCTTTTCTTCTTTAGCTTGTTCTTTAATAATATCAAACAACTCCAATTGCTGCTTTTTAAGCCATTGCTCCTGCTCGTTAGGTTTCTCCTTACCTTTTTTATCTGTTGCCGAGCGTACAAAGTTGGTAAGCTGCACCAGTTCACCATTTTTCAGGCTGATGGCAAACAGGTTATTATCTTCCCGGTAAATGATTTTGGTTTCATCGCCGCTAAACGCCGGGGCGGTTTCCTGGGCTATGGTATTGGTAAGGCGGGTGGTTTTGTTGGTTTTTAAATCGAACAAAAACAGGTCGCCGTTTTTGCTGAATATTTTTTGCGAGTGCTTTTTGTTCCAGTCGCCGTTATCGGTGCTCAGGCTGCGCTGATCAGCAATGCTTACTTTTTGTGCGCGATTATCGCCGGGGTTAACCGAATATAGTACCGTATTACCCGATGCATCGTCGTCCCATTTAAAGTATATTTTTTTGCTGTCGTCGGCCCAGTTAATTCCGGAGGGAGAAACGCCTATCCATTTCGGATCGCGCATTATTTTTTCGATGGTTAATGTATCCGGTTTTTGGGCAAAGGAAGTAGTAGCCGGCAAAAGCAGCATAAGGCCTAACAGTTTTTTCATATCAACTTAAAACGTGCAATTTAACAGTTTGGATAATCATTGCTATTTTTAAACATTTTATTGTTACAAAATGGAACTACAGGGCGAAGGTTTTTTATTGAGAGGATGGCAAGCAGGCGATGAGGCATCATTACAAAAACATGCCAATAACCCAAAAGTGCCCCTGTTTTTGCGCGACAGGTTTCCGTATCCTTATACCATGGATGATGCCAAATTCTGGATCAACCTTGCCCAAAACCAACCACAGCTTACCAGCTTTGCTATCGTGATTAATAATGAAGCCTGCGGCGGCATAGGTATTGAACCTATGACAGGCGAAAGCCGCATAACTGCCGAAATTGGCTACTGGCTTGGCGAAGAACACTGGGGCCGCGGTTTAATGACGGAAGCAGTTAAACTTATAACCGCTTACGCCTTTGAACATTTCCCGTTGGAACGTTTAGAAGCAGGTGTGTACGATAAAAACACAGCCTCCATGCGGGTGCTTGAAAAGGCAGGGTATATAAAAGAGGCCATACTACGCCGTTCGGTAATTAAAAATGATGAGGTGATGGATAAGCATTTATATGCTATTTTTAGGGAAAGTTATATTAAATAAAACAGATGCCGAATTTATATATCATAGCAGGTTGCAATGGCGCGGGTAAAACAACGGCGAGTTATACCGTTTTGCCTGAGTTGCTTAATTGCCGGGAGTTTGTGAATGCAGATAATATAGCAGCTGGGCTTTCGCCATTTGATCCCGAAAGCGTAGCACTTGAGGCTGGGCGCATTATGTTACAGCGTGTTGACGAATTATCAAATCGAGGGGTTGATTTTGCACTCACAACAACGCTTGGAGTTCAAGAGTATGCCTTGCTGATAAAAAAGGCCGAACAAAAAGGCTATAAAGTAAAATGGTTATTTGGGAGATTAGCCTCTTATCAAAAGACAGAAAATCTTACATATCCAGAAATAACCAATACTGATGCGCACAAAATGAGTATCGACGAATTAGAAGCAAAAGTATTGGAAGGGATGAGACGTGCTAACCTCAAATTGGTTGAATCAGCAGCAGCAAATAACGAAAGCCTTATCATAGGCGATAAAAAAGGCGGCTTCAAAGCCGTTCCCGCCAAAGAGCTTTTAAAAACCCTGCCAGGGTCTGTAAAATAAACTGTGTCAGCCCCTGCCGGCCCATGGGCCGGCAGGGGCTGATTGCTACATCAAATCTAATATCATTCTCCCAGGAAACCAAATGGCCAGCTTCTGGGCCGTTGTCGCCCAATTAGAAAGTGGCATCGTCCATTTTTGTTTAATGTTGTTATGAGCCAGATAGATCAGTTTTAACAGAGCCATATCGGATGTGAAACCACCCTTGGTTTTGGTTACTTTTCTGATTTGCCGGTGAAACCCTTCGATGGTATTGGTGGTATAGATCAGTTTACGAATAGTGGTATCATACTGAAAATACGTGGTCAGCTTCGACCAGTTATTACGCCATGATTCCAATACCTTTTCATATTTCTTACCCCACTTTTCTTCTAATTGCTCTAAACGAAGTTCTGCCAGTTCGAGGGTTTCTGCCTGGTACACCGGCTTAAGATCTTTCATAAATACTTTTTGATCTTTAGAAGCCACGTACTTCAGGCTGTTGCGTATCTGGTGGACGATACAGGTCTGGATTTCTGTTTGAGGGAATACTGTATTTATGGCCTGTGGGAATCCATTGAGGTTATCAATGCAAGCAATCAGGATGTCTTTTACACCTCTGTTTTGAAGGTCGGTCAATACACTTAACCAAAAATTAGCGCCTTCGCTTTGAGATACATACATTCCTAACAACTCCTTGTGACCGTGACGGTCAATACCAAGAATGTTATAAACAGCATGCGCTACCATGCGGTGTTCCTCTTTAACCTTGTAATGCATCGCATCCAGCCAAACAATGGTGTAAAGTTCATCCAGCGGCCTTGATTGCCATTCTTTTACTTCAGGAATGATCTTATCTGTTATAGCAGATAAGGTACTGTGACTGATATCTGTATCATACATGTCTTTGATATGCTTTGATATATCGCGGAAACTCATGCCCAGTCCATACATGCCGATGATCTTGGATTCAAGACTTTCTGCTAATATCGTTTCCCGTTTGCGGATCAGTTCGGGTTCAAAACTGGAATTGCGATCACGAGGGGTACTAATAGATATGGTGCCATCAGAGGTTCGGATATTCTTACTGGTCTTACCGTTCCTGCGATTGCCTGAACTGCGTTCTGCTTCATCTAAATGGCTTTCCAATTCCGCCTCAAGGGCGGCATCAAGGAAACTTTTTAGCAACGGTGCAAAGGCTCCATCCTTGCCATAAAGCGATTTGCCCGAGCGGAGTTGCTCAAGGGCTTTCTTTTTCATTTGCTCGTATTCGAGCGATTCTTCTTCTCTCTTCATCTTAAACTGTGTTTTAAGTTAACATTTAACGCTTGACACAGTTTATTTTACACTCTCCCCTGCCACCTAAAGAAGCTTAATTAAAGCTCCTTCCGCATCACAAAATCATTCATCCAATATTCCCCTATCGGGATATCCTCTTCATAAGCCACAACAAAGCCCATTTTTTCATAAAATGATTTGGCGTTGTTGTACTTGTTCACATTAAGTTCCAACACTGTTTTTCCAGCTTCAACGGTTTTATCAGCAACGGCATTGATAAGTATTTTGCCATAACCCTTGCCTTGTGTTTCGGGCAGGCAGTAGAGCTTGTGTAGTTTGTATATTTCGGCATCTTCCTCACGGGGTGAATAAGCTGCAAAAGCTACCGGGCGGCTTTCTTCTTCCAGCAATAAAAAAGTTTGTAGGTTTTCGGCAATTTGTTTGGTGATCTTTTCTGCCGAGTAGATCTCAGCCAGCATAAATTCTATCTGCTCTTTTTCTAAGATCGGGCCGTAGGTTACCCACCAGGTTTTATCGGCTATTTCACGGATGGTTTCCACATCGTTTACTGTGGCTGTGCGTATAGTGTACATTTTCTTTATTTTAGTCTTAAATCGGAAGTTAAGTCTTAAGCCCGAAGCCCTCAGTATGAAGTCGAAAACAAAAAACGGCTTTTGACTTCTAACTTAAGACTCGCGACTTCCACTTAACTTCTTTCTTCCCAAATCATACAAAGGTGCAAAATGGTCTCCACGGCTTTTTGCATATCCTGTACCGATACCCATTCGTGCCGGCCATGAAAAGCATGTTCGCCGGCAAAAATATTAGGACAGGGCAGGCCCATAAATGATAAACGGGAGCCATCGGTACCGCCCCGGATGCTGCACAGTTTAGCGGTAAGCCCTGTACGGTTAATGGCTTCCATGGCATATTCCACAATCTGCGGGTTTTGATCAAGCACGCCTTTCATATTGCGGTACTGCTGGCTTACGGCTATATCATAGCTCGAGCCGGGGAATGCTCTTAATACATCATCGGCCGTTTTACGAATTACATCCACATGCCCGGCCAGTTTCGCCTCATCAAAATCGCGGATAATAAAATCTATCGTAGCCGTTTCTACATGCCCTTCCATGCCCACCGGGTGTACAAAACCCTGCATGCCTTCGGTATGCTCGGGCGACAACTCATCAGGCAAAGCAGCAATAATTTGCCCGGCTATTTTAATGGCGCTTTCCATTTTACCTTTAGCAAAACCCGGGTGCGAACTTACACCCCGAATGGTAAGCCTTGCACCATCGGCCGAAAATGTTTCGTTTTCCATGTTTCCGGCACTTTCGCCGTCCATGGTGTAACCCGCAAAAGCACCTAATTTGGCTATATCCACATGGTCAACTCCGTGGCCTACTTCTTCGTCGGGCGTAAATAAAATTCTGATGGTGCCGTGTTTTATTTCGGGGTGATTAACAAGTTGATAGCAGGCATCCATAATTTCGGCAACCCCCGCCTTGTTATCGGCACCGAGCAGCGTTGTGCCGCTGGCTGTTATTACATCTTTACCTAATTGATTTTTTAAGTCGGGATGCTCGGCCATTTTGATTACCTGGGTAGTATCATCAGGCAATATTAAATCTTGGCCCTGGTAATTTTGATGTACTATAGGTTTTACATTGGTGCCGCTGCAATCGGGCGCAGTATCCATGTGCGAGCAGAAACAGATCACCGGTGCATCTTTATCTGTATTAGAAGGGATAGTGGCATATACATAGCCCCACTCATCTAAATGAGCATCGTTTACCCCCATGGCCTGTAGTTCATCAACCAATAACCTGCCCAAGTCTTTTTGTTTTTCTGTTGATGGAAATGAAACCGAAGCAGGGTCTGATTGCGTATCAATAGTAACGTAACGCAAAAAACGTTCGGCTACAGTGAATGTAATAGATGAGCTGAAATTCATATAAAGCTATTATATTAGTAGCATAATAAAGGCTTGCCGACCTAAACCGGAGCCAATTGTAAATATTGATTAAAATTATACATTGAAAAAATATTTTCTGCTTTTTGTTTTGCTTGCAGCCTCGGCAATGGCAAAGGCCCAGAGTGGTTTTAACTATTATGAATGGGGTGCCGGTTTCGGTGCGAGTTACGGCCGTGGTTATGATGATCTTAACAGGCAGGTGGCGCATCCGGGCGGAAGCCTGAATTTAACTTACAATTACAGCCCGTATGTGCCTATGAGTCTTGAAATACAGTTTGGCACGCTTGAAGGCGGCGGGCGCACTCCCGATAAAGATCTGTATGGCCGGTATTCAAAAAACCATTATAAAGCTCTTGTACTGCATGCCGACATG